>JBARMK010000357.1:0-33795 GCA_049802395.1 Candidatus Angelobacter sp. | reverse complement strand
CGCCAACTCCAACTCCTACGCCTGCACCGACCCCGGCACCGACGCCAACCCCTACGCCGACTCCGACGCCAACCCCTACGCCGACTCCGACACCCACACCTGTGCCCACGCCAACACCTGTGCCATCTCCGACGCCGCTTCCAACTCCCATCCCTGCACCGGCAGTCGTCACCGATCTCGGCGTCAGCGGAGGGTATGTTCCGGGCACGGGAAATGGCACGATTACATGGCAGGTGACAAACCTCGGCGCAATGGACGCGAGCGGTGTAGTGCTGATTGAACATTTGCCATCAACGGTAAAGATTCAGTCGGTTGTCACTTTGCCCGATGGTTTCTGTGAGCAGGCTCCGGCCTTTGCGAACTCAACCCGTCTGGCATGCGCGCTCAATACGCTTCCGCATGGACAGACCTGGACCGTGACTTTGTCAGTTGTGACTAGCGGAAGCAGCGCTAAAACCGCGGCCATCGTCAAGTTCAATGGCATTGATCCCGTTTTGGCAAACAACTACGCCCTGGTAACCATGACGTATAGCGGAAATCCTGGCAGCGGTAACGGAAGCGGTGGAAACCCGCCGCCGGTCCCCCGACCAGGCAATTTGAATCCGCCGAATCGGCCTACGCCGCTTCGCATCAGGCTTCCCAATGAATAAGCGGGCAGAACAAAAAGCGTCCCCGTCAGTTCGACGGTGCAATGATGAAAAGATTGACCGTGAGCACAAAAGCGATGCCCGTCTACCGGGCGGGCATCGCCACTGAATACAAAGCGTTCAGGTGGCTGAAAAGGATAAGCCTTACGGATGGACACAACTAGAAAGACTGACAACCGAACGGTCTCCGCCGTCCCAGCGAATGAGAAGCTCATGCCGCCCTGGCCGGATGACCCCGTCGCCTGTTTGCGCGCGCCTGGTCTGGGCAGTTCCGTCCTGCGCATAAAAAAGAGAGAAGCTGTTTTCTATCAGGCGATGCCGGCCGATTGCGTGTTTTATCTACTCAAAGGGCGGGTCAAGCTGACCGCAGTCTCACCCGAAGGCAAGGAAGCGACCATAGCGCTCATGCGGGCCGGTGATTTTCTGGGTGAAGAATGCGTTGTCGAGAACCAACCCATTCGCACCACCACCGCTTTGGCACTCTCAGAGTGCATGGTGCTGAGGGCTGAGCGCAAAGCCATGATAGAGGCGCTTCGGCGCGATCTTCGTTTCTTTAACTTCTTCCTGTCATTTGTCGTCTCGCGCAACGTGCGCATGCAGGACGACCTGATTGACCGTCTCTTCCATACCGGAGAGAAGCGACTGGCCAGGGTTCTTCTTTTGCTCGCAGGCTTTGATGGTTCAGAACAGACGGAGATTGTGGTACCCAAAGTGAGCCAGGAAACTCTGGCCGAAATCGTGGGCACCACCCGGTCCCGGATCAACATTTTTATGAACAGCTTCCGCAAGCAGGGCCTGATCTCTTATGACGGAGACTATAGCGGCAATCTCGCTATTCGCAGCTCTCTCCGCCAAATACTCGCCAAAGACTGACCGCTGGTTCGGCCAGCCGGCCCCGACTGCCAATTCCCGCAAATGTTGACATAACTTTACGGAAATGTGTTCTCTCCGGAACAGATTTCAGGTTGGAATTCCCTCAGAATGCTTTCCAAGAAAGCAACTAAAAGAAAGATCATTGTCGGCGGAACATAAAATCGCACCTTTTCAGAGAGGTAGCGATTCATCCTCACAAATAACCGATTCCGCATCGACAAGCCGATCTGCTGGCAGATGAAACAGTCTGTCAAGAATTCAGCGGCTTTCTTATTCCTTCCGGGCATGATTCAGCGCTAGCTGTGTGCTTTTGGAGACATGGCGATACCTGAAGTGTGCTTAAGGTCACGACCACGCATATCCGCGCCCTCCACGGCACGGACCAAGCGAGTGCTAGTCGCGGCCTCCATAAAAAAACTTAAGGGCTCTTTGCCGGTTGTCGCAGGCACGTTGCGGCTGCCGCAATTACTGGACTGCTGAACACGATTTCGCGTTCGGTCGCCCTCGACACTTGATGCGAGACGGCGGACTCGCGGCACAAGTTGGTTGCCGTTGGCCAGGCAGGTCTCCTTACACATGCGGTCAACCCTCCCCAGGATTGCCGTTATTGGAGCGCCACCATGAAGAGTGATAGAAAAGACGGATTCTTTCTAAATGAAAATTCCTCCAGAGCACGAATCAGAGAAGCTGAGAATGCACGGAAAAACCGGGCTGAGATCGTCAAGGCCTTTTCGCACGGTAAGGTGTCACGCCGCGATTTAGTCAAAATGGGATTGATCACCGCTGGTGGCATGCTGGCCCCCATCCACGGTCTGAACCCATTCGTTAACAGCGCTTATGCTGCAAATGTGGGGGGCGGTATTCCCACGGGCGCGCCACCGAGCCCATTGTTCGGTGTCCAGCCATTCAGCACGCCGATGCCGCGCTTCGACGTTGCGCCGCGCAACCCTGTTTCATCTTTGACTCCCGCTCCGACAGCGCAATCGAATCAAACCCAGCAACCGGTTCCCGCCGTATTAGGCGGAGGGACAGGCCCCATTGAAGGGCGTCCACCGGGACCAATCTGGGCGCACCAACGGTTTGCGCAATTCCCGCCTGCCGTAGCAGTGGAAGCCTCGCAGGCGCAGGCCACGACGAACCATACATACAATCCCCAGGTCGCTTCCAACTTGAATTCTGGAATCGACCCGACGCAGCCGATCCCGCTGAAGTTCCATCCTAGCTTCCCCACGCAAAACCCGAATTCCGTATGGACGTTTAACGGGACCATACCGCCTTATCTGGTTCAGGGCCGGTATGGCGAGCCGATCCTTTTCCGTCATCACAATCGCTTGCCAGCCGATGTAACGCAGAATAATGGCTTCGGACGGAACACGATTTCGACGCACGAGCACAACGGACACCATGGCGCGGAGAATGATGGCTTTACCGGCGCGTTCTTCTTCCCAGGTCAGTTCTATGACTATCACTGGCCGATCGTGCTGGCTGGACGCGACACGATCAACGTAAATGCCACGGATCCGCGCGCCGGCAGTCCTGACGGCAGCGGCGGTATCACCAAGGTCCCGGGCGATTGGCGCGAGACCATGAGCACGCATTGGTTCCATGATCACATGTTCACCTTCACTTCACAGAACGTGTACAAGGGCAACGCTGCCATGTTCAACATTTATAGCGCGCTGGATCGTGGCAATGAAGCGATCAACGATGGCGTCAACCTGCGCCTGCCTTCAGGCACGGCAAAGGACTTCGGCAATCTTGAATATGACGTCAACCTGATGTTCAACGAGAAAGCCTTCGATCAGGATGGACAGTTGTTCATGGACATCTTCCAGTTTGACGGCTTTCTGGGCGACGTAATGTGCGTGAACCTGACCTACAGGCCGTACTTTGAAGTGGAGCGCCGCAAGTATCGCTTCCGTATCCTGAATGCCAGCGTTTCCCGCTTCTTCAAGTACGGTCTGTCTGACGGCTCGCCGATGATCCAGATCGCGAATGACGGTAACCTGCTGCCTTCGCCGGTGGTGCAAACGATCTCCGACGAGCAGGGCATCGCCGAGCGCTATGACTGGGTTATCGACTTCTCGCGCTATAACATCGGGGACAAAGTCTGGATGGTGAACGTAGCCGAGCATCAGGATGGCAAGAAGCCCTCCGCCGACCTGAGCCTGGCAGATGCACTGGCCGGCAAGTCCAACGATCCATGTGTCGGAAAGTTCCTGGAATTCCGCATCGTGCGCAACCCGGCCCAGCCCGATCAGAGCCAGGTGCCCGCTGTGTTGATTCCGAACCCCGATCTTTCGAATATCCCCGTCGCTCGCGAGAGGACGTTCGAATTCGGCAGCGGCGCTTTCCAGCCCATCAACGATCCAGCCACGTCATTCGCTACTGGCGCAGGCAATCAGCCCGGGCCATGGGGCGTAAGGACTGATTTTGGACAGATGTTGAACGCTAGCTTCGGACGGATTTCCGCGGCTCCGAAGTTCGGCTCGCGCGAAGTCTGGACGCTGCAGAATGGCGGCGGTGGTTGGGACCATCCGATCCACATCCACTTTGAAGAAGGCCAGATCCTTGCCCGGAACGGAAGCGCTGCAAACGTGCCGGCCTGGGAAAAGGGCCGCAAGGACGTGTATCGCCTGCGTCCGGGTGGAAGCGTCACTCTCACCATGCAGTTCCGCGACTGGGGTGGGATGTACATGGAGCACTGCCACAACACAGTGCATGAGGACAACGCGATGTTGGTCCGCTGGGAGATCGACGACGGTGGCGCCCCGTTCCTGAGACCGCTGCCGACGCCTGTCGCGACACCACAAGGTGTGACGTTCATAGCACCGGACGACATTGCTCCGACCGCCTTCTAACTGCGCTGAAGGTGGCCGCAACCGGCCAGTGGGTGCTTCTATTGCGCTCAAGTTGTGTGCACCCACGCTTGACGAACAGGTCAGAGATGCCCACTTGGCCGGGTCAAAGATTGAAAAGGTAGAAACGGTGAAGGTTATAAGGTGCGATTGAAAAGTTGGATGAGGGCGATGGTATCTCCAAGCTTCGTTGCCGTCGCCCTCATACCTCAACTTGCATCGCCAAGGGGAGAGAAAATTTTGATTTGACCTGAACCTGACCGGGCTGTTCCGCTGCCAGTCGCGGTGACACTGGCCGGCGTCGAAAGGCCCGGTGGGTTTGAGAGGTAGCGCAGGATGCTACCCAACAAGTTGCGACTGTGGGCCAGCCCGATGGTACCACAGCCGTGAACGGGGCTGCCGCAGCAACATCCGCAAAAACGGCAGCCCCAAAGCTGATTTAGTTTGAGAACCAACCGAGCTGTTCATCGCCGGGGTTGGGAAGGTTAGCGCAGCAAGCGCTACCGCAACAAGTTGCGACTGTGGGCCAGCCCGATGGTACTACAGCCGTAAACGGGGCTGTCGCAGCAACATCCGCAAAACGGCAGCCCCAAAGCTGACTTAGTTTGAGAACCCACCGAGCTGTTCATCGCCGGGGGTTGGGAAGGTTAGCGCAGCAAGCGCTACCGCAACAAGTTGCGACTGTGGGCCAGCCCGATGGTACTACAGCCGTAAACGGGGCTGCCGCAGCAACATCCGCAAAACGGCAGCCCCAATTTCTTGTAGATGTAAACTTTGAACAATCGGTGGCAGATCCATTTTCAACACATCGAGAGAAATTCAAAGGCCATCATGTCGTTCGATGTCGTATCTTGGCAGTGGATCCATTCTGGGAATCCTTAATAATCATACGCAACGAATTGTGCTTTTGTGGCAATGTCCGGGGGCATTGGTGCCGCAATGCAGAAAACTCGTGCGCTAATGTGGAGATGGATTTGTCATTTGGAAGTGTACTGATTGCAACTGGATACGCTGCCGCTGCTGGATTGATGGCGAAGCCAAGGAACCAAAACATTTACACACCGCCTCCGATGCACATCAATGCGAAGCTCAATCCACAGCGACGAAGAAAATAACTTCCACTGCTGGGGCCTCTCGTTAGCTGTCGATCTTATGTGCTAATTCAAGGAGATCTTACCCAAGGCAGGCTTCTTCCAGAGGCAGCGCACGGGTAGATCTCTTGGGCCCGGTCGCAAGCTCTGGTTCATTCACGCCAAAAGCCGGCATGAGAGCGGGATCCGGATGCGCTGCTCGCTTAACGGAGTCCCAGGATGACGTGCCAAGAAGTGTTTTAAGAGTTGATGCTGCATAAAAGCGAAGGACCGTGAAGCAGGCGAGCGCTTCCGGTCCTTCATATCAATTTTGATCTTAGGAGAAGCTATTTCTCGATCATCGTTTGTGTAGCTGAGATTCACCTCCTCCCTGTTGAGATAAGCTTCGCGGGAACGGAGGTGAGGGAGACCTCCGTTCCGCGTAGCCAGCGCCCGGGAAGGCTTTAAGAGTTAGCTTGGCAGGGCTACTCTGCGCTGACTATTTCGTCAAAAACTAGTTGCAGCCTGGCAGCGGAGAGCCAGTCAACCCTGCGCAGAACTTCTGCAAAGGAGCGCCGCCAGCGGCGCCGGTCGCCGGAATCGTGATTGTCTGCTCGCTGAAAACTCCGTCAACCGTCACCATGCCATTGGGAACGATTAAAGAAGGATGGTCGAACGGAGCAGACTGTGAGCGGACCCGCTCATCGGTCAGCGACTTGAGGAAAGCGGCAACCGCAGCTTTGTCATCGGCGCTGAAGCCCGCACGCTCGAGATTCGGATCGACATCGGCCGACGGAAAATCACCGCCACGGCTGTAGAAGTCAACCACTTGATCGAGAGTGGCCTGGCCGCCGTTCAGAAAATAGGGGCCAGTGAGTTCCACGTTTCGCAGGCCCGGAGTTTTGACGGCCCCGCGCACTGAAAGGGGCGCGCCGGCTGGAATCGCCGTTCCTTTAAGCTGTCCCAGGGAGGCAAGCTGCGCGGCCGAGAGTGATGCCAACCCTGAGGGATCAGATGCCGCGATTCCCAAATCATCATTCACCGGCCTGACGCCGATGTTGTGGAATCCGACGTCGTGCCAACGACCGCCAGCCAAACGCTCTACCACACCGCGAGTGGACACGCTGGATATGCTTGCATCGGTGAGTTCGGCGCCGTTATGGCAGTTCGTGCATCCACCCTTGCCCTGAAAACGATCTAGTCCGCGCTGCTCCTGGGTATTCAAGGCGCTGCGATTACCGTCCATGAATTGGTCAAAGCGGGAATTATCAGAAACCAGAGTGGACTCGTACATCTGAATCGCCACGCCCCAGAACATTGAGAAGTTGTACTCCATCTGTGAGTACTCGTCGGTGTTCAGCGGCCGTCCCAGGTGGAGAAAGTGACTGTCTTTGTCTACTACGACATCTGAATTCCACCATTTCGGCTGGAATGCCGCCTGAACCATGGAGACGTAGTCACTGGTCAGACCGGTAAAGGGCGCAGCGCTGAGACTGCCGAGAACGCTGTCAGTCGGGGAAACGTTCTGCAGCACCAGCGGCGTGACTGAGAGCATCTTTTTTCCTATCTTCACAAACGGCCGGCCGGTGGCGGACATTTCCACATCGCTGCCCGGAGGTCCCACGGCCTGCGACGCCAAAGCTGAGTTCGACAAACGAAGCGTCACGTCATGGACAATATCCAGACTAGAAGCGTCGGTTTGCAGCAAACTCGCGGTGGGATCTCCACCCCCAAACGGATTCACGCCATTAAACGTGTTTTGAGCGCGGCCATCCCAGAAATTGCGATAGTTAAAGACCGCGTTGATAACCGAGGGAGCGTTGCGTGGGGTTGATCGGCGTACGTTGATCGGCGCTCCGGAAGGATCGGTACTGCCAAAGACCGGATCGGCTACCGAGGTTTCATCCTCAGGGCCTAGGCCCATGACTACATCGTTAAAATTGTTCAGGAAAACACCCTGCGACCCCACGATATTGTTGTTGTCGGAAAGCACAGCGGAATTTGACCGGCTGGGATCGGCCAGTTGATGCAGCGGAAAATCACTGGAACTGAGCTGATGGTTCGCTCCGAATCCTGGATGAAAGATCGTCGAGTCTGCTGACGGATTTCCGTTGCTGTCAACGCGCCGCAGGCCAGGATCAGTCTGGTTCATGGTGCGACTGTCCGCGCCGGCGTTGAAGTGGCAGGTTGCGCAAGCGGTGAAGCCATCGCTGCCGAACTGCATTTCCCAGAAAAATGCCTTGCCCAGCGTGATCGCCGCAGCCTTATTGCGTACCAGGTCATTTAATTCGCTGGCGGTTGGACCAGGCACCGCTACGTTCTTGAGAGAACCGACTTTATGATTGCCGCCACCGCCCTGAACTCCGCCGTTATTGCCAACGACCTGAGTTGTGCCGCCCTGATTGCCGCCGCCGTGATTACCGCGGTTGGAACCGCCACCGATTTGGCCGGCGCTTGCTGAAGCGCTGGCGTTACCTCCATTGCGGCCACTGTTACCATTGTCGTCCTGACCACCATTTCCACCGCCCGAGCCCGGCCCCTTGCCGCTGGAAACGGTTACGGCACAGCATGCAAATGCCAACACCAGCCGTGAAAATTTATCGCCCATCCTCATATAACTTCCTCCTGAATTTTTTCGAAAAGGCCGGCCAGAAAACCTGCTAATTGTTTTCTGGCCGTCATAGGATTCATCGCGCAGCTATGAGCAATGAACTGCCCTGCTGTAAAGCACTCCTGCTGCCACGGCTGAATCACGTGCTGCTCTGTTTGAGGCTGTTTGTTTATGATGGCCTATCCAGTTTATTTGCTATAGCTTGCATTGATTTATTCGAGTTAAACATCGACAAGGCGCAACCTTTACTCCATGCGGACAATGCGCGAATGGAAATCGGCTTCCAAAGATCGAGTGGAAGTCGATTTCCATTGCGGAGAGGCTGAATAGTGGAATGCCCAAAAACAAAGGCTGGCCGGGACTTTGAGTGGATCGTCTCCGGCCAGTCGTCTACAGCGCGCGGCCATCGTTGTAGCTTGTCAAAAACGCTGGTGAACAATTTGAAGAATGAGGTTGGGTAATCTAGCGAGGGATTACCCAACCTCGCGTCCTGCGAGAAACCAAGCAATCTCTCAGATCCCCGTCCGTCGTAGCAGGGAAGACGGCATGGCTCCGCAGGAAACATAAAGTATTAAGTCAGTTTTGAATGAGAGCGAAGGATGCAGGCTGCCAGGTGTTGGAGCACGCTGGCAGCCCGGTTGGTTTTATCTGGGCCTAATGGTTACGGTGAAAGAGTTGTTGGAGATATTTGTGTCTGTACCACTGAAAGTAGCGGAGCCGGTAGTTGAGAATGTTCCCGCTTGCAGCGGTACAAAGTTGACAGTCACAATCAAGGTCTGGCCTCCGGGAAGGCTGGCCAGAGTGCAAGTGAGCGTACCGCCCAGCGAGCCTGGGTCGACACCGCTGCACGTGCCCTGACTGGCAGCTGCCGAGACAAACTGGAAGTTCGACGGCAGCGGTAGCGTGAACACCACATTCGATGCCGTAGAGTTTCCAGTGCTGTTCTTGATCTGCCAGGTAAAGGTGTCGCCGGTTCCCTGGTTAGGACCGCCGTTGCTTGCCGAGCCTTTCACCTGAATGTCAGCGCTCGAGCCTGCGCCCGTTCCAACTCCACCACCGCCGCCCGCAGGAGCGTTGATGTTGGTGGTTGAACTGGCGATGTTGTTCCCGCCAATAGTTTCAGTGACAAAATTGCCGAATTTATCCAGCAAACGCACTGTGGCAGTGTTGGTGATGGATGAAGTTCCAGCCGCTACCGTCACGCTGACAGTGGCATGAGCGCCGGCTGCTAGCGCACCCAGATTGCAGTTGAAGCTGGTCCCGAAATGTGTGCAAACGCCTTGAGACACGACTTGCGATTGGAAGGGTGCCGGTAGCGTATCAACGATATTCACCAACGCAGCATCGCCTGGACCGTTGTTCGTTACCGTCATAACAAAAGTCACGAAGGCCCCTGCATTGGCCGTCGCCGGCGAAGTCATGGCCATCCCTAGGTCCGTTGTCAGCGGGGAAATAGGCGAAACCGCATTTGAAGGCAGCGATTCCAGGCTGTTGCCCGTTGCATTGGTAGCGTGCACGGTGAAGACGTAGGTCAGGCCATTGGTCAAACCGGTGAAATTCACGCCAGTCTGTGTTGCCGGCACCGTCATCTTCAACCCGCTGGGATTGGAGGTGATAGTGTAACTGGTAATCTGCGATCCGCCGTTGTTGGCCGGAGCAGTCCATGCGATTGTCGCCGAGGCGTTGCCAACGGTGGCAACTACGCCGGTCGGCGCGCCTGGAACTGTTAACGCTTGTGGAGTCACGACAGCGCTGGGGATGGAGAACGGGCTGCATCCGCTGGCGTTGCACGCTTGCACCACGAACTCAACTCCAACGCCGTTGGTCAATCCGGCAATCGTGGCCGAGCTCGGGGCGACCCCGTTTGCTCCGGGATTTACCGTGAAATCGGGTATCGACGAAGCTGAACCGTCAGCAAGCAGAGTGCGAACAATGAAGTTGGTGACAGCCTGGCCGTTGGGAGTTGGAATCCAGCTCACGCTTGCCGCGTTGGCGGTTGCGTTGGCGTTCACGCCCACTGGGATGGCCGGGGGACCGGCAGCCGGAGACTGTGGCGTCACCTGCCAGATTGCCGCGGCGCCGTTGATTCCGCCCTGAGTGCAGTCAGTGCCGATGTACACCGTTTCATTGGCCAAATTGCTCGTATCGATGGTCAGTCCGGTGATGAAACAGAAGGTGCCGCCAAATTGCGGCGTTACTCGAATGTTGGCTACATCCGTTGCATTGGTAATTCGCACCGTAGCTCCGAGCGAAGAGGCATACAGCGTGTTCCCCGGGAAGGTCGTGTTCGGACCGTTGTAGGTGAAGTCACTGACGATGCCGGCCTGTGGTCCGGGAGCAAACGCGCCCAGGATCTCCGTACCCGCACCTTGTACCGGTCCGCAACGCACCATGCCGTTCGCGGGGGTCAGACACTGGTCCGCATTGTCTTTGAACCAGGGGCTGATATTGTCCGCGCCAAACAGTGTGTGGCCAATCCAGGCCAGCCCAAAGCTATGCCCCGCAGCCCCTCCGGCGCCAAGCCTGGCGTCAGAAGCAAAGATTGGCACATCAATCAGGGCACATTCACTCGGGTTTGCCGGGTCAAATGTTGCCGGATGAGGAATGCGGGCAATGGTACCGTTGCGCGCCCATCCTATATATAAGTTGCCGTCCGGTCCAAGAGTTGCGGAGAACATCTGTACCGGTGTGGCGCCATTGCGAGGATCAGTCACCACCGGGCAGCCGCCGGCAGCGTTTCTGGTGCCTTGTGCGCCCATCAGGGACTCCACATGAATGGGATCCATTGATCCCTGCCCATTGTCACCGCTGGGAATATAGTGCATGCGGATTACCCCATTGGCGGTACGCGGGACATCCGCGGCGTACAAAGTATGAGTGGAAGCGTCATAGGTGAGCTGCAAAGGCGCAAAACCTCCGGCCTGGATGAAGCCGATGCAGGTACGCTCAATATTGTTGTGGAAGCCAATGCCTGTAATGCTGGAAACGGTCGGGTCATCCACTTCGGGATCGATGCGGCAAAGCCCGTTACTGGCGTCGCCGTACCACATGTGGCGGACAGGTTTGCCGGTGAACGTGCTGATGGCCGTTCCTTCCAGAATCACTCCGGAACTGGGAAAGGTGACCGAGGACAAGCCAAATACGGCCCAATTCTGGGTCCCCGCCCACAGCGTAGTGGTTGTGGGTGTGTCCAATACAGTCACGTTTTGCGCGTGCGCTGAGCCCGCACATGCAAGCAAGAGAGCCAAGCAGAACAACAGAAGCTGCAAGGGAATTGGCAGCTCGCGAACGCTTAGCCCTAGGTATTGTGTTCGATAGTTACTTCTCATTCAAAACTCATCCTTCTGTCCGACATCTTGCCCTTTCTGGGCACGCAGGACTTGGTGATTCCCCGGAAGGGCACGCAGTGTCATCAAACATCGCTGCGATACCAACACCCCTGGGAGCTGTTTCGGAAAAACGATGCTCATCCTGCTCGACGGAACGGATCAACAGTTGTCGAACGTCTGAAGCATCGGCACAATCGTTCAACCAGAACAATGAACCGGTCTGCGTAAATGCATGTGCTCTGCCATGACATGGCAGCAGGCTTTGATCGCTGTGAGCCGAAGGCTGAAGTCGGCGTATGCCTTTGTATTTCCGGCACTTATGAATATTCAGGAGGCAAGAGTTTTTACGAGCAACGAAAAGCGGGCACTCGACTTCTTGCAAGTTATGGAACTCGTTTTCCACGATCCGAGTGGAAGCGCATTTCCAAAACTCTTTTTGATTGAAAGTGCAGAGGACTTCGGCGGGAACAAGAATGACGTCCTGCGAAGGATCGCAGACCGGGCAAAACAGTCAATCAGCTATGTAGCGTTACGGAGACCAGGGCCGGTTACACCGGGAGGGAATATGTGATACTGCTTCATCTTGTAGAGAAGGGCCTTATAGCTGATCTTCAACTGCATGGCGGCCATCTTGCAGTTCCATTTGGTCGCGATCAGCACGCGCTCAATGATTTTGGGTTCCGCTCTCTCTTTTAGCTCCTGCACCATCGATTTGAGACCCACGCCGGCATTGATAGTACCGGCATCCTCGTCAATATCAGGATCGATGCATCCACCGGGGCTTTTTTGCTGTTCTTCCAGTTCGGCGATGGCAAGAGCTTCATCTTGAAGCACCATATAACGCTTGACGAAGTTTTCGAGTTCGCGAAGATTGCCAGGCCAGGAATAGCGCAAGCATGCCCGGATCAACTGGTTCGAGCATTCTGCCGGAGAGCAATCATATTTTGCTGAAAACTGCCGCATGAAGTGCCTCAGCAGCAGCGGAATCTCCTCGCGACGTTCGCGCAAAGGAGGAATGTTGATGGTAAAAGCATTTAGCCGGTAGTAAAGGTCTCCGCGGAAGGCTTTGGAATCAATCGCTTCCTTTACATTGATATTCGTCGCAGCCAGGACCCTGAAGTCCGATGTCGTGCTGGATCGGCTTCCCAGGCGGGAAAATCGTCCGTCCTGTAAGACGTGAAGGAGTTTGGCTTGCAAAACCGGACTCATTTCCCCAATCTCGTCCAGAAAAATTGTTCCTTTGTTACAAAGTTCCAGCAGCCCAGGCTTCGACCGGTTGGCGCCCGTAAAAGCTCCTGCATCGTAACCGAACAGTTCGCTTTCCAGAAGATCGTGCGGCAGTGCGGCGCAGTTCACCTTTACCAGGGGTTTGCCCACGCGGCGCGATTCCTTGTGAATCAAGCGCGCAACCACCTCTTTGCCAGAACCGCTTTCCCCCAGCAAAAGGACGGGAATGTCCACCTTAGCCACCTGTGCTACCTGGGCGCGAATCTTCTGCATGGCCGCGCTGGCCGCCAAAAAGAAAATCTCATTCTCAACCTCTTCAAACTCGACGCGGGCGTGTGGAACAGTACCGCTCGCCTCTTCAGCTTCACTCGATCCAAGCAAAACCCGTACCTCGGCGACAAGCACTGATTTGTCGCGCGGTTTAGTGATGTAATCCAGAGCTCCCAACCGGATAGCCTGGACCACGATAGTCACTTCGCTGTTTTCAGAAATTACAACCATTTTCTGATCTGGACGTACGCGTCGACAGGCTTGAATCGTCTTAAGTGTATCGACCTCAGGCTTCGCCATCTCCACAACAATGAGATCGGCTTGTTCCTCTGTTTCAAGCCACACAACCGCGCCGTCACAGCCGGCGACCGTGTCTACACGATAATTCGCGGCCTCAAGGAGGCCTTTTGTGCGCGCGAGTGCTTCAGGCTGGTCACTGACCACCAGGATTCGTCCTGTATCGCAAGCCAAAGAAGAACGCTTCATGAAATTTGTCCGCCTCGCCGGTTATTCTGGACCGCATTCCACGGTCGACTCTCCTGTTTCGTGGCTCGCCCTGTGGCATCGTGAAGACAATGAGCCTAGGCTGTGCGCACGCAATTTTGCAGGAGTAAATCTATTGTTCAAGTCGATTTTCGACTATAACCCGGAAATGCAAGGCTGCATGAACGACTTAGTTGCGCGAGGTGTGCCCGATCGGGCTAAACAAACTGACAGTCGTCATTTAGAACCAGGAGCTCTCTTTTTTTACGTTCAGATTTGCTCTTGGTCCAACACAGATCCTCACCCGTTTTCAGGGTCAACGAACTTTAAGATGCTTCGCAGCAGAATGCAAATTATTTCGTCTCCCGCTGCAACCACCTCATTGGCAAAGGACCATATCTGACAGAAAGTAAACAGGTTATCAGATGATCTAGCTTTGGAATCTGTGGGCGAAAAGTGCAAGATAGTTAAGATTTCTAACAATAAATGTATTATGCCATTTGCAGCGAGCGCAGAAGACAAAAATGAAATTTCCTTGGCTTTTCAGACCCGTCCTGTACTACACTGGCCACCTAACATCGGGCAGTTGAATAAAGAACAACCCCTCTTTTTTGCGGAAGAAAGGTCCACACATTCTAATTGCCGCGCCGGTAAGCGATTCACGCTCTGGCTCTCGATCAATGTACATACATTGAGCTGTTCCCTACAAAAGCTAATTCTCTAAAGTATGGCTGCGCACTGACGCAGCTGACAACGGCTACCTAACTTGATTGTTCACCCAGCTATGACTTCCGGGAGAAGGACAGAAGTCATGAATACCCTCTTGCAACACACCAGCGACAGCTCTAAACAAGCCGCCGCGCCCATTGTCGGGCCCAACCCCATCGCGCCAAGATCATTCGCCCTCGCACTCACACTCGCTCTCATCTTGATTGCGAGCATGGTCGCCTGCGGTGGAGGAGCCAGCACACAGAGCTCTCTGGTCGGGCCGTTCCCGAGCCCCACTCCAGTTTCAAATCCAACACCGACACCAACGCCCGCGCCGGCCAGCCTTACGGTTTCGCCTAAAGCCGCGAACGTGGTTTTGGGTGGTGCGCAACCCTTTGCCGCGACCGGCCAGGGCACGCCAGTGAATTGGAGCGTGAACGGAATTCCGGGAGGGAATTCCACCTTCGGCACCATTAATGCGAGTGGTGTCTATACACCACCAGCGGTTTTTCCAGCAACGAACAATTTCGCGGTGACGGCGACGTCCCAGGCAAGTCCATCGGTTTCGGCCAGTGCTTCAGTGCTGGTAGTTTATCCCAACACCAATGCTGATGTGCAGACGCTGCCCATTAAGCTTGGTACTTCGGGTGGAAATGTTCAAGACGTAAGTCCAACCGCTTGTTGCATCGGAACGCTGGGGAGTTTGGTCAGCCGAGGCGGGAATCTCTATGTGTTGAGCAATAATCATGTACTTGCCCGCTCAACTCTGGGCTTGCCCGGAGAAGCGATCAACCAACCAGGAGCGCCAGCGTGCTTTGCCAACACCAACCTGGTTGCCAATCTGCAATTGCAGTCCACGATCATTCCTACTTTGGCGAGCAACGGGATCGCACCCAGCAATGTGGATGCAGCGCTCGCCCAGATCTCGGCCGCTGCCGTGGATACGGCAGGAACCATCCTTGAACTTGGCCCTGCCGGGCCTTCCAGTATTGCAGACGCGCCTCCTTCTGCCACACTGGCAACAGCCGCACCGGGACTGAGCGTAGCCAAGAGCGGCAGGACTACTGGGCTTACATGTTCAACGATCGGCAGCATCAGCACCTCTGTGAGCGTGGACTATGATTCGTTCTGCGGCGGGCCGAAGGCGTTTACCGCGACCTTCGTCGGCCAGGTAGTCGTAAGCGGAGGCAACTTCAGCGCTCCTGGAGATTCCGGTTCGCTGATTGTGACCACGGATAATGCGCGTCCTGTGGCTTTGTTGTTCGCCGGGAGCGCCAACAGCACAATTGCCAATCCGATTCAGGATGTGCTGTTCGAGTTTTCTGTTCCTACGCGCAATCCGCCCATCGGCGCATCCATCGTGGGCGGGGCAGATCACCTGGTAAGCTGCCAGCCGACAGCCACCAATCCCAGCAGCGTGCAGGTGGGAACGTTGAGCCAAAAAGTCCAGGCGCTCAGCGCACAAGAACGGCAACGCGTTACGGAGGTCCAGCAGGCGCACGCGCTGCTGCTGATGCGCGATCCGGCAATTGCTTCAGTTACAGTTGGAGCCAGTGAAGACTCGCCAGGCGAGGGCGCGCTGGTGGTTCACGTTTCGGGTGCGGCTCGTGCTATGGTTCCGGCGGTGATCGACGGCGTCCGAACCAGAGTCGTTACGGATACACCAGCCGCGGGTACGTCACTGGTTTCTCTAACGCAAAAAGATGTTGATCAAGCGATGATCGTAAAAGAGGCCTACGCGTCAAATCTAATGTCGCAAGCAGGAATCCAGGGAGTCGGAGTGGGGATCAGCAAGGACAATGCCGCCGACTCCGTAGTGGTCATCTTCGTGGTTCGCGGAATAGCTCATGCGCCCATCCCCGCGTCACTTGACGGCGTGCGCACGCAGATTGTTGAGGGTGATCGCTTCCGCGCATACTGACGGACGATCATGGCGTTTCTCCGGGGAAGAGAACTGGCGCAAAGCCTCGCCTGCTCGTGAAAAAGGCCGGCGGCGTGCCGTCGGCTTTTGAGGCATAGGGAAAATTCTGCCTGTTGCCGCCTTTCGAATCCACTTGGCCGGCTTGCAATACTTGGACGCGCACGACACACGAACTCGCCGCCGTTTCTCTTTCCACAAACATGTGCCCCAATCAGCAGCCAACTCCCGATACAATTTAGTAGTCCTAATCAGTTCACTACCGCATGCAGGATTGGTACAAAGACGCAATCATTTACGAAGTCCATGTCAGGGCCTTTTTCGACAGCGTAACCGATGGAATCGGTGACTTTGGCGGATTGACCCAGAAATTGCCTTATTTAGAAGATCTTGGCGTCACTGCCATCTGGCTTTTGCCATTCTGTCCTTCACCCTTGAAAGACGACGGATATGACATTTCCGACTATACGGATGTCCATCGATCCTATGGCACTTTGAAAGACTTCCAGCGCTTCATGAAGGAGGCGAAGCGTCGGGGTCTGAAAGTAATTACGGAATTGGTGCTCAACCACACTTCTGACCAGCATCTCTGGTTTCAACAGTCGCGGCAGGCGCCCCCGGGCAGCCGCTGGCGCGATTTTTACGTGTGGAGCGATTCGCAGGATAAGTATCGCGACGCGCGCATCATCTTTAAAGACTTTGAAACCTCGAATTGGACCTGGGACCCGGTGGCAAAGGCGTACTTCTGGCACCGCTTTTACTCGCACCAGCCCGATCTCAACTGGGATAACCCCGAAGTGCGCAAAGAGATGTTTGCCGCGATGGATTTCTGGTTCGATCTCGGCGTGGACGGATTGCGGCTTGACGCTGTGCCTTATCTCTTTGAGCGGGAAGGCACAAACTGTGAGAACCTGCCGGAAACCCACACCGCCTTAAAAGAGCTGCGCAAACACGTGGACGAAAAATATTCTGACCGCATGTTGCTGGCTGAAGCCAACCAGTGGCCGGAAGATGCAGTTGCTTATTTCGGAAATGGCGAAGAGTGCCATATGGCCTTCCATTTCCCCATCATGCCGCGTCTTTTCATGGCCCTGCGCATGGAGGACCGCCATCCCATCACGGAGATTCTGCGTATTACACCGCCCATTCCGGAAAATTGCCAGTGGGCCATGTTTTTGCGCAATCACGACGAACTCACGCTGGAGATGGTGACCGACGAAGAGCGTGATTACATGTACCGAACCTACGCCCATGACCGCGGGATGCGGATCAATCTGGGCATTCGCCGGCGTCTTGCGCCATTGCTGGAAAATGACCGTCGCCGTATTGAATTGATGAACGCGCTGCTCCTCTCCCTGCCCGGCACGCCGGTCCTTTATTACGGAGATGAGATCGGCATGGGCGATAACATTTATCTGGGCGACCGTAACGGCGTCCGTACGCCTATGCAATGGAGCCCGGATCGTAACGCCGGCTTTTCGCGGGCCAACCCCCAGAAACTCTACCTGCCCGTGAACATCGATCCCGAGTACCACTATGAAGCCCTCAATGTAGAGACGCAGAGTAACAACTCCCACTCCTTGCTGTGGTGGATGAAGCGCATGATTGCTCAGCGCAAACAGCACCCCGCCTTCGGCCGCGGGAAAATGGATATTCTGTTTCCTGCCAATCGGAAGGTGTTGGCATTTGTGCGCGAGTTTCAAGACGAGAAAATCCTGGTGGTAGCCAATCTTTCGCGCTTCACACAGTGCGTGGAATTGGACCTGTCCAAGCATCGCGATGCTTTGCCCGTGGAGGTGTTTGGCCGCAACCGTTTTCCAGCTATTACAGAGCAGCCGTACCTTCTTTCGCTTGGGCCGCACGCATTTCAGTGGTTCCACCTCCAACCTGGTGAGCGTAGCCAGGAATCGTTCTCAGTCACCGCGCGACCGGAAGATATACCGGTGCTTTCGGTGGATGCGCGAGAGATATTCAGCGCGGCTACTCGCAACACCATTGCCCGCTTGCTTCCCGGCATATTGCGCGCCCGTCCATGGTTTGCTAGTAAGCATCGCATCATCCGGCAGGTGAATATTGACGACGTTATTGCGCTGCCGGAGAGCCGGGCGCACATCCTGCTGGTGCGGATCGAATACAGTGACGGCGAACCAGACGTCATCACGATCCCGCTCTCTCTGGCGACCGGCGAGCAGGCAGAAGCCATCCTGCGGGACAAGCTGCACACGGTTCTTGCGAAGTTGCAGGGCTTGCCAGAGTCCCAATCCATTCTCTATGGCGCCGTATTTGACCGACAGTTTAGTGATGCCTTGTTAAAAGCCATGCTGCGCCGCCGCCGCATCAAGGGAGAGAATGGAGATATTCTCGGTACGCATACGCGAGCTTTTCGTGAAGCATGGGGCCGCGTCCGTTCCAGCCTGGAACCGCAACCACAAACGCAGGATATGAACAAAATCCTGGTTACGCTGGGCGAGGATTTTGTTCTCAATTTATACCGTGAAGTGGAAGCCGGACCCAACCCCGACCGTGAAATGGGGGAGTTTCTTACCAACAATACGAACTTCGCCCATGTTGCACGGACGCTGGGCGCTCTGGAATACCGCGTAGCAAAGGACGATACGGACGAAGTCACGACCCTTGGAATGCTTACAGCGTATCTCCGGAACGCGGCCGATGGCTGGGTGTACACGTTGGATCATCTTGGGCTCTTTTTTGAACGCGCTCTCGCGATCGGCGAAGACGATCCGCGACTGAAGGAATTAACTTCAGGTACTCCTCTCGCTTTGGCCTCCCAGCCAGTACCCCACGTAATCAATGAATTGCTTGGGGGTCACGCCGAGACCGCAATCCTTTTGGGCCGGTGCACCGCTGAGCTGCACATTGCACTCAGCAGCCATCCTGAAATTCCGGAATTTGCGCCTGAGCCTTTTACTGAGTTCTACCGCCACAGTCTCTATCATGGGTTTGTGGCGCAAATGAACAAGTCCCTCGATACACTTCGCCAGTACGTAGATCAGTTATCAGGGCCGGCGCAGGACGAAGCGCGGACAGTGCTCGAACAGCAGGTCAGGCTGCAAGAACGCTTCACTGCTCTCCGCGACACGCGAATTTCCGGGATGCGCACTCGACACCACGGTGACTATCACCTGGGTAATGTGCTTTACACCGGAAGTGATTTCATCATCACGAACTTTCACGGAGACTACACGAGACCCATGAGCGAACGGCGCATCAAGCGATCGCCCATCAAAGACGTCGCCAGCATGGTCCGCTCACTTCACTACGTTTCGCACGCGGTTCTTTTCAACCATGTTCCTGGCATCGTTACGACTCAGGATGCCGACTGGCGACTGGAACGATGGGCCAAGGCCTGGTATCAGTGGGTCAGCGCATTGTTCCTGCGAGGCTACTTTGACACTGCGAGGGAAGCCGGGTGTTTGCCGCAAACTCAGGCGGAAATCAAGGCCTTGCTGGATGCCTACACCCTCGAAAAGGGGTTGATAGAAATTGAGTACGAACTTGAGCACCGGCCAGACTGGGTCAGAATTCCGTTGCATGGAATTCTGGAACAATTGCAATGAAGTTTCCACGATCAGCCGGAGTACTGCTTCATCCCACTTCACTGCCGGGTGCAAACGGTATCGGCGAACTGGGGCCACAGGCTTTACGTTTTACTGCCTTTCTCCATGAAGCTGGGATCAGGATCTGGCAGGTGTTGCCATTGAATCCTACTGGCTACGGCGATTCTCCCTATCAATCGCTTTCCGTATTCGCTGGAAATCCTCTCCTCATCAGCCTGGAAACACTGGCCGCTGAGGGCTTGCTTGACAAGAGTGCATTACAGTCGCTGCCGGATTTCCCTGCGGGCCGTGTAGATTTCAGCAAGGTCATTCCCTGGAAATTCGGCCTGTTGCGAAAAGCGGCGTCCAATTTTGCCGGATCCGCAACATCGGAACAGAAAACACAATTTGAAGACTTCACCGGAAAAAACCAGGCATGGCTCGATGACTACGCCCTTTTCATGGCGGCTAAAGACGCTCATCAGGGAAGGGTCTGGACGGAATGGGACCCTCAGTTGGCCGCTCGCCATCCGTCAGCGATCAGCAAATGGAGCGAGGATCTTGCTTCTGAAATCGCCGCGTACAAGTTTTGGCAGTTTAAGTTTTTTCACCAATGGAACGCGATTCGAGCGGATTGCGCACAACGCGGGATCCGCATCATGGGAGATATTCCCATTTATGCTGCCCATGACAGCGCCGACGTCTGGGCCCATCCTGAAATGTTCTGGCTGGATGAAAAAGGCCATCCCCTCAAAGTCGCAGGCGTTCCACCGGATTACTTCAGCGCCACTGGCCAGCTCTGGGGGAACCCGATCTACCGTTGGGACGCAATGAAGGCCTCAGGTTACCACTGGTGGATTGAACGCCTTCGCGCTTCGCTAAACATGTTCGACATGGTGCGCCTCGATCATTTTCGCGGCTTCGAAGCCTATTGGGAAATCCCCGCCGCAGAGCCGACGGCGATGCATGGCAAATGGGTCAAAGGCCCAGGCGCTGAACTTTTTCAAGCTTTGACCGATGCTTTGGGTCCCCTACCGATTGTTGCCGAGAACCTCGGGGTAATCACGCCAGAAGTGGAGGCCATCCGTAAGCAGTTTGGCTATCCGGGAATGGCGATTTTGCAATTTGCTTTTAGCACTGATCCGCAAGCGCCGAGTTTTCGTCCCCACAATTACGAACCGCAACTCGTCGCATACACCGGCGGACATGACAATGACACTATGTTCGGATGGTGGCGTTCCGGCGTGGCCCAAAGCACACGCACCCAGGCTGACGTAAAGAAAGAGTATGCCGACATGCAGAACTATTTGGGCGTCAGCGCCGATGAACTCGACCATGAAGTAAATTGGATTTTCATTCGCGAAGTAATGAAGTCGGTTGCCAACACTGTATTGTTTCCCATGCAGGATGTTTTGGCCCTGGGCAGCGAAGCGCGCATGAACACCCCAGGCACCTTTGGAGGCAACTGGACATGGAGGCTTAGCCCTGACGGCCTTCGCGAAGCTGATCGGTGTCGTTTGAAATTATTTGTGGATATTTATGAGCGCTAGCCGGCTAAGCCGCCTCCAGATGGCGCTTACGGTTTTATCATCCGCCTGATCTGCTGAGAGGTGGGGATAGATTTTGGATCGCGGCTTTGCACACGGCCGAGATTTTGCGGATATATATGGCCGGAACGAATCCTTCGCTAATGGCGGGGGATTTCCCACCCATCTCACTCCTTGACGACTTTCAGCGGCAAGATTAGGCTTCTCCCGCCACCCATGGAGGAAGCTATGAAACAAGTGTCGACTCTTTTTACGAGGCTGCGCCTTGCAGGGCTATTTGCGGCAATGCTGATCACGGTTCAACCGTTGCTGGCACAGGGCGCTTCGCCGAGCCAGCCCGCAGTCATTAAGCCGGGTGACAACCTGGTGGTCGAAAATATTCCGGCCATACCCGCGTCTTTTGCGGAAAAAGCTGACCAGTACGGCGAAGTCCGCAGCGCGACGCTGCAGGATTGGGACCCGGTGAAGCGGGAGATGCTGATCGGCACGCGCTTTGCCGACGTCCCTGAAATCCATCGCGTGAAGATGCCGGGTGGTGACCGCAGCCAGCTTACGTTCTTCCCGGATCGCACGGGCGGCGGGCACTTTGGTCCGAAAGACGATTACTTTACTTTCAGCAAGGATATAGGCGGCGGCGAATGGTTTCAGTTCTATCGTTATGATCTGGCTAACGGCGCGATTACCCTGCTGACCGACGGTAAATCGCGGAACACGGGTCGCAGCTTTGCCCACCATGATAATCGTTTTGCCTATAGCTCCACGCGCCGTACTGGTCAGGACACTGATATATGGATCATGGATCCAACCGATCCCAAGTCTGACAAGATGCTGCTGCAACTGGAAGGCGGTGGGTGGGATGTTGCTGACTGGTCGCCCGACAACAAGAAGTTGCTTGTGCTCCAGGAGGTCTCCGCCAACCAGGCTTATCTGTGGCTGGCTGATGTGGCGACGGGTGAAAAGAAATTACTCACACCGAAGGCTGGCAACGAGGAAGTGGCGTACAGCGGCGGTCCCTTCAGCAAAGACGGGAAGGGTTTCTACACCACCACTGACCGCGACTCGGAATTTCAGCGCCTGGCATATTTTGATCTGGCAACGATGAAGCCTGCGTACCTTACCTCCGAGATCAAGTGGGACGTGGATGAAATTGAGCTGAGCGATGATGGAAAGACTCTGGCGTTCGTCACCAATGAAGACGGCATCAGCAAGCTGTATCTGATGGACACAGCGACGCGCAAGTATCGGCCTGTGAACGGCATTCCCACCGGCCTGATCGGCGGAGTGAGTTTTCATAAGAATAATCGCGACCTGGGATTCGTAGTCACATCTGCTCGATCTACTGCGGACGTGTATTCCCTGGATGTCTCGAGCGGAAAGATGGAACGCTGGACGTACAGTGAGACTGGTGGGTTGAACACGGCAAACTTCGCTGAGCCGCAACTAATTAAGTGGCAGACTTTCGATGGGAAGACCATCTCTGGTTTCCTCTATATGCCGGATGCCGCCAAGTTTCCCGGCAAGCGCCCGGTGATCGTAAACATTCACGGCGGACCAGAAGGGCAATACCGACCAGGCTTTCTCGGCAGAAACAACTTTTACCTCAACGAACTGGGCGTGGCGCTAATCTTCCCCAATGTTCGGGGTTCCACGGGATACGGCAAGACCTTTTTGAAACTCGACAATGGAGTGAACCGGGACCATACGCATAAAGACATCGGGGCTTTGCTGGATTGGATCGGTAAGAACCCAGCGCTCGATGCGAATAAAATCATGATTACCGGCGGCAGCTATGGCGGCTACATGACGTGGGCCGTCGCTTATGAATATAACGATAAGATTTGCTGCAGTCTGCCCATTGTCGGACCATCCAACCTGGTAACGCTGCTGGAACACACAGAAGCCTACCGGCGCGACCTGCGGCGGGTGGAATATGGCGATGAACGCGATCCGAAAATCCGCGAGTATCTTGAAAAGACTGCACCGCTAAACAACTCTGAGAAAATCCGCAAGCCGGTGTTTGCCGCAGTAGGGAAAAACGATCCACGCGTGCCCTGGTCGGAATCAAGGCAGATGCTGGATAAGTTGAAGAATAATGGCATCCAAACCTGGTTTTTGATGGCCAACGATGAAGGCCACGGCTACGCCAAAAAGAAGAATCAGGATTTCCTGTTCTATTCCACCATTATGTTTGTCCGACAGTTTTTGCTGGGTGAGCAAAACGCGTCGGGCGGAAGACAGTAAGACGATGGCTTCGGAGTAATTAGTGGGCCGCTCCGTAGCGGCCCATTTCTTATGGGCGATCAATTAATTGGATTTGCCTGAAATGCAGGACCGCACTTTTTGGGTTTATAGTTACTAACGTCGCCCGAGACCAAGGAACCGTTGTTGCACTCCAACGCCAACTTGCCATTACCTGTGATGGTGTCATTCGCAGCAAATTTAAGCACGGACAAGGTGTTGATCACAATGCCGTCATCGGTGTTGTTGCTGATGGTATTGCCGCCCAGGCTGTTGAGCAGGGAACTTAGGTCCACCAGAATTCCCGTGCCTGTATTGCCGGAAATATCGATTCCTCCATCGATATAGGCGTCAGAGTGGTCGGTGATTTCAATTCCGCCTTTGAGGTTGCCGTCAATCTTGGTGATGCCAGACCACTCGCAATGGCTGGTCTCTCCACAGTGGACCCCGATTCCAGCATTGGACGAGATGGTCCCATCTGACATCAGGACGGTACTGGTGTGAATCACCTCCAAACCAAAAGCGCCCTGATTGCCAATGATGCGGTTATCGCCGTTGATATCGGCTTCTGCGCTGTTGGCCACAGCCACTCCTGCGCCTGTGTTGTTGTTGATTACATTTTCCGTGCCCGGAGTCACTTCGTCGCCGCCGTTCAGGATCAGATGTCCGGTCAGAACGCTGATTCCGGTGCGTCCATTGCCTGTGACGGTGGTGCCGGTCACGTCACTGTCCACATAGAACGTTCCGCCGCCCACGCTGATTCCAGATCGCGTGCTGTTCTTGATTGTGCTATCGGCGATGTGAACCAGCGAATCAATGCTAGTCAGGCCTATGCCCAAGCTGTTCTGGATGGTGACGCTGGTGAAATCCACTCGCGAATTGTCATTGACAATAGCTCCTCGTCCACCATCAAAGGTAATGTTCTGGATCCCAACCCGCTGCGAGGCCGTGATGGCCAGCAGATGCCCGTTGGCATTGCCCGGCAATACGGTGGCTGTCGGGTTGCCGAAGATAATGAGATCGGTGCGTCCAAACATCACCACATTCTCGTGGCAAATGCCTGTGACTGAGATGGAATTTGGTCCTATCGCAGGAAGCGAAGCCAGCGCGGCAGTGATGGTAGTAAATGCTCCTGGAATGGCGCCGGAGCAGTCGACCACCGCGTCGGTGGCAAACGTCAGGCGGGACGATAGAACAACCAGCAGAATAGCAGGCAGCAACTTTGGCCCGATAAAGCGAAGTTTCATGATCAATTCCCTCGCACTTCTAATTTTGAGATTTTGTTGAGAGCCGGAGCGTAACTATACATACAGACGGACACATCCGGACAGGAATGTAGTGACTAAAATTGGAAAAACGCTTCAATACAAGATGAGCAAGAAAAGATGAAAAATATTTCAGGCTTCAGCTGTGCAAAAAGGTGCAACGCGCCATGAACCGAGAAGAAATTCCTGCGGAATCCTTGATACACGGACGGCCATTATATGCGCTAACTGCCAGCGATATAGCCGGTGTGGGAAGAAAACATTTGAAGTTCCATTCTATTTAACTCCACTAATAAGGACCAATGGATTGTGTGGCTTGTGAACTTCGGCTTGCAAGCTGCTGAAAAGACGGATATTTTTATTGCCTTGTACTCTGCTTTTTAAAGCGCAGGCGAGAATGGATTTTCCAGGAGCGGAACATGGCATTTCGAGCTTTACCGGGTAGATATTCAATGCTGTCAAGGTTATTCCTCGGATGTTTGATTTTTTGTTCATCCGCGGCTTCAGTGGCTCAATTAGCCGTACGGCCTTCTGCTCCTGCCATCCCGGGCCATTTGCTTTCTCAACCAATCGGTTTTGAGAAATACTCCGGACAATCCGACATTGATTTCTTCATGCGCGCGGCTGGTTATTCAGCTTATCTTTCGCGTAGTAAAGTCGTATTGAGATTTGCCCCGCTAGCGGGAGAACAAGGCCCGACGGAGACGATTCGCATCACTTTTGCGGGATCGAACGCGAAGTCGCTGCCGCAAGCGGAAGATATGCTGCCCGGAGTGACGCACTATTACATCGGCGATAACTCCCGGGAATGGCGAACGGATGTGCGGCGTTTTGGCCGGGTGCGTTATCCAGAAGTCTATCCCGGCATTGGGGTCATGTTTTACGGTGAACGGACGACTGGATCTTCGCAAGAATTGGAATTTGATTTCGACATTTCTCCTGGCCGCGACATTTCCCCCATTGCAATAAAGATCGAGGGGGCAACCGTGCGAGAATTCGATGGCAATGTCGAACTCGTGACTCCTTCCGGCAGGGCTGCAATACTCAAGAAACCGAAGCTGTATCAGCTGCGTGAGGGAAAACGCGAGCCCGTTAGCGGCGCATACACTGTTCGCAAGACGGATGAGGTTGGTTTCTCCGTTGGACCGTACGACAAGGGTTTGCCTTTAATTATTGATCCGGCGCTTGCGTACTCCACCCTTGTACAACGCCTGATGGAATTGACTCTTTTTCCAGGACAGTTCCCTCCCGGCACTGAGAACTTTGAATTTGATAGCGTTAGCGGAATAGCCGCGGATAGCAGCGGCGCTGTCTATATCACAGGGTCGGCCTTCGTGCCTGATCCTAGTCTGGGATTTCAACCCGGGCCGCCGATAATTCCTATTTCGAACCTGCGCATAGCGAATGCTTACGTGGCCAAACTTGATCCCACGGGCTCGAGCCTTGTGTATACGGCTTACCTTGGGGGTATTCCCTCGACATTTGCGGCGACCGCAGCGGCGAAGATTGCAGTGGATGCGGGAGGAAATGCTTACATCGTGGGAACCACGAATTCTCCCAGCTTCGCCACCACACCGGGGACCTTTAATACCATTCCCGCGTGCCCAACAGAAACAATCTCCAATAAGAACTGTAGCGAACCATTCGCTGCAAAATTTGACGCCATGGGCCACCTGGTTTTTTCAACATATCTGGTCAAGGGAGGTTCTACCGATACGGCAGGTCCGTCGCTGGGCCGCCAGGATATCGCCGTTGACTCTTCGGGCGCGATCTATGTGGCGGGGAATGTGGCTCCAGCCCTGTTCAATTTCCCTAAAGACCCCGCTCCACCTTCTGTTGCTGGACTTACCGTTACCCCGGGAGCGTTTCAGGCAACCAGGAAAAGCAACTTGTCCGGCTACATCCTGAAATTGCATCCTGATGGCTCTACACTCGATTACTCGACCTACCTGGGTGGAAGCGCCAATGAACGCATCGGCGGCGTTGCCGCTGATGCAACCGGGGTCGCGTACGTCGACGGCCAGACTGCATCGACTGATTTCCCCACAACTGCAGGCGCGTTTCAGACCACCAATAGCGGCACCACCGCATTTTTCTCCAGAATAAAAGCGGATGGATCAGGGCTGCTTTACTCCACATTTCTGGGGGCATCTACCCTGGTCTCAGAAGCTGATGGCATCGCAATCGATGGTTCAAACGATGCTTTTATTGCCGGCTCAACAAACGGTCCTGGATTTCCGACGACCACAGGAGCTTTTAAGACGAACGTTACAGGCACGGGGGAGTTCAATTTCGTATCGGAATTCGATGCCACCAACAATCTTGCGTTTTCTACTTATGTAGGGAACGCGGGAGCAACCGGCATTGCTGTTGACGGCACGGGTGTCTACGTCGCCGGGCTGACCTCCTCGCCAGCATATCCGCTGCTGAACTCGATTGAGCCGCCGCCGCTTCCCGGCGAAGTTCCTATGTACGTGACCAAGCTGAATCTAACAGGCTCGGCTCTCGTGTATTCAACCCTGGTAGGAAGCTCTCTGGCAGTGTCGGGATCAATCGGATTTCCAGGGATTTCCGGTGTGGCATTGGATGGCAACCAGAACATTTATCTCGGAGGAACGCCCAGTGATGCATTTCCAACGACCTTGGGCGCGTTCCAGGTTCTGCCCCAAGTACAAAATCCTTCAGCCAGCGCGGGTTTTGTCGCCAAGGTTGCACCCTCATTGGGAGCTCCCGTGGCTGTGGTCGCGCCGCGTGTGTTGACCTTCCCCGGCGTTTTGCAGCAAGGCGTTGCCAGCGTTCCGCTAACGGTGCGGTTGAGTAATTTTGGCGACGCCGATTTCAGCTTTACCGGCGTGACAATAGCGGGAACAAATGCCTCGGATTTTGCTCAGACTAACAACTGCGGTGCGACGGTGGGCGCCGGCACAAATTGTTCCGTCACAGTTACGTTCACATCGACCGTGCCCAGCGGCACCCGCGTGGCCAACCTGGTGTTCACCTTTGGCGGCGGCCTGCCTACACAGACAGTCTCTCTTACCGGCACAGCCGGCACCCCAACTTTCCAAATCAGCCCGGTCCCGGGAGACTTTGGCACTTTCGGCCAACTGGAAAACAGCATTCAGTCTTTCACGATCACCAACACAGGAACAGGCGCGCTTATTATTTCGAACGCTTCGTTTACTCCGGCCGCCACCTTCCTGGTAACCGACTTCAGCTTTGGTCCCACTAACCTGGGTCCCTCGCCCACAGTGTTGCAACCAGGACAGTCGACTTTACCGTTCCAGATATGGATGCACATCGGACTGAATTTTGGAGACCTGGCTGCAACGTTCACGATCCAGGACAATGCGCCGGGCAGTCCGCGAGTTTTTCATCTCACTGGATTCGGATTCCATAGTACGCCGGACTTTGCCATGAGCGCGCCAAACGGATTGCCCGCCACCGCAACCGTTATTGCCGGACAGACCGCAACTTATAACGTAATTGTGGCAAGCATTCCCGGCTTTGGCTTGGCCGGCGGGACCATTTCAGTGGCTTGTAGTGGCGCGCCAGCCGGCGCAAGCTGCTCTCTAAATCGGACGTCGCTTCCTCTGCCCGATAACAATCCCGAAACGGTAGTTGTTTCGGTCAAAACGACGGCCGCAACAGCATCTCTCCATCCGATGGTTCCCGCATGGTTGTGGACCGTTGTCGCAATAGCTGGGATCATGGCGTATGTTCCCACCCGCAAGCTCGGTTCCGCAAGGTTTTTCTTGATGGTGTGCGTTCTGGCAATTGCCGCTTCAATGGCGGCTTGTGGAGGTGGAAGCGGCAGCAATGGAGGTAGCGGTAGTGGTGGCACGATCCCAGTGCCCACCCCCCCGGGAACATATACACTTACTGTCACGGCCAGTTTTGGCAGCGTAACTCATAGCTTCCCGTTGACGTTGACTGTGAAATGAGTGGGCAGTGGCATTTAGGCGAGTAACGACGGGCACTTGATCATGCGGGGAACTTTGCAAGCTCCGCATTCGCTCCGCACAATACCACGCCTACCCTCTCAACAGAGTGTGGCTTATAAACGCCGGAAAGCAATGCAGCCAGCGCTGTGGCGCCGCCCGGCTCGACGATCAACCGTAGTTTTTGCCAGAGAGTTTTTTGCGCCTCGATGATCTGGTCGTCAGTGATGAGCAGTGTCTGCGCTACAAATTTTTGTGCGATCGGCAGCATCAGCTCGCCCACACGGCGCGCGCCCAGAGAATCCGCAGCAACGCCGCCGGTCTCCACTTCAATTACCTGCCCGGCCGCCAATGATTGGTATAACGACGGTGCGCGCTCGGGTTCCACGCTGATTACTCGCACGCGCTCCTGATACCATGCGGCAACGCCGCCGATCAGCCCTCCGCCGCCTACAGCAATGAGCACTGAGTCCAGGCCACGCACTTGCTCCTCCAGTTCCATTCCCAAAGTGCCCTGGCCGGCAAGTACGCGCTGATCGTCATACGCATGAATGGGGACAGCCCCGGTCTGCGCGGCGCGTTCGCGGCTGGCAGCCAGCGCTTCAGCATAATCGTTGCCGATGATGTTGACGGTGGCGCCGTATTGACGCAGCCGCTCCATCTTGTTAGGAGGCGTAATCGTGGGAACAAAGATTTCCGCGTGGTGTCCAAGTTTCTGTGCGGCATAAGCCACGGCCGCGCCGTGATTGCCGCCAGAAGCAGCAATCACTCCGGCAGGCGGAATGCTGGAGGTGAGAATGGAGTTAAATGCGCCGCGAGGCTTGAAAGAACCCGTGTGTTGCAGGCACTCCAGCTTAAAAAAGATTTTGGCATCAATGCCGAAGGCCTTCTCCTCCAGCGCCAAGACTGGTGTGCGCCGCACGTGAGTGGCGATGCGCCGGCCGGCATCCTGGATTTCGGTGCGTGAAATCATTTGGCCGGCGTCTGAGCTTTGGTACTGTTGCTCATAGTGGCGACGGGTGGTTTGGGACGGTCGTCCACCGTGAGGCGAAAAATGTCTGGCCGCGAATAATGACCGACGACGTCAAAATCAAACTTGGCTTTAGGAAGCTGACCGTGGTCGAGGTCGGCGACCAGGATTGTTTCGTCGTCAAAATTCGGTCCGGCAAGAAATTTACCGAATGGATCCACAATGCAGCTTCCGCCGCGTGAGATCACAGTGTCAGGCGCGTCGCCGAATGCGGTGGTGTAGTTTTTGGGGAAGTCGTGCCGGCGATTGAATTGGTTGCAGCCAAGGACGAAGCATCTGCCTTCGGCGGCGATGTGTTGCATGGTTGCGGACCAGGTATCGCGGTGATCAGCCGTAGGCGCGCAATAGATTTCAATGCCTTTGGAGTACATGTATGTGCGGAGCAGAGGCATGTAGTTTTCCCAGCAGATTACGGCGCCCAGGCGTCCAAAAGGAGTGTCGAAGACCGGCATGGTTGAGCCGTCACCATAGCCCCAGATCAACCGTTCAGAAGCGGTGGGCATGACTTTGCGATGCTTGCCCAGCAGTGTTCCATCGGGTGCGAAGAAAAGAACACAACAGTAAAGCGTGCCGCGTTCGCGTTCAATTACGCCGATGACAAGGTAGACAGAATTGGAGCGTGCGGCTTTGCTGAGTATTTCCACTGCTGGACCCGGGACTTCCACGGCGCTTTCGAAGTAACGCTTGAAGTCTTCACGGCCTGCTTCAGTGCGCGAACCGACAACCGCCCCAAAATCGAGGCCGCGAGGGTAGCCCGAAACAAAGGCCTCGGGAAACAGAACGAGTCCGGCGCCTCTGCTGGCGGCATCCTTGGTAAGGTCGAGAACTTTAGTCAATGTTTGCTTGAGATCGAACGCGACCGAAGCTGCCTGCACTACGGCCACGGTTATGGTCTTACCGGAATTCGCAGCCGATTTTCGGTTAGCCATGGGGAAGCCAAGAAACTATACATGAAACAGTGAACCACCGCATCAGACCGTGGCATCTTAGAAATCGTGCGGAGCTGCTCCTTTTTATTATTGGAAAAGCTAATTTTACTTCTGTCTGCGCCATCGAAAGCTGCTTGTTTTCAAATGTTTATGCGATTTTATTCGACAAAACGAGCAGACCAGACGAAAATAGCAGACTCGTACTTCCGGAGCCGACATTTCGTGTTTTTATTCCCAGATCGGTTGAGCCGGCGCTTCCTTTGTATATGTGGCGTTGCGCTGGTGTGTCTGGTCCAGATCACAGTCTGGGCGCAAGCTGCTCCGGCGGATACCGCACAACCTATTGAAGCTCCAGGCGGCTTCTTGCAGAGCCAGGGAGCGCAGCCCAGATTTGAGGCGGCAACAAAGCTCTCGGCCGGTGGCCGCGCTGCTGTAAAGCAAGATCGCATCTCCAGCGTTCCGCACTTCTCCGGGGCCTTTGAGTGGCAGGGCAGCCAATATCCTTACACCATCGTGGGCGGCAAGCCTAAGGACGGGACCATCACCGAGATCCCAACGCAGATCATTCCCATCTCCATGTTCTTTGAAGAATATAAGGATGAAAATGGCCAGCCCCTGATGCTTGATCCTGGACCAATCCTACCGCGAGTTCAGTCTTCGCCCAATTTCCACAACGCGCAATATGAGACCGGCTTCACGCAATTTGCTGACGCCGTACAGCGAGCGCAATTCTATGGTGTCAGCGGGCAGGACTGGCACACCCTGTTGGGCAAACCGCAGCTTCTACACCCGCTAAGTATTGACGTTCCACGAGGCGCCGCCAAGGTCTACCGCAACCGCAGTACCGGCGTAACGTACGCCGTGGTGGATAGCGCCTTCTTCATCTCGCAGCTGAATACGATCCTTCAACTGGAAGATCTGGACACGCATGCGTTGGCGATCGCGTTGACCTCAAATGTTCTTCTTGCGCCGCGAAGTGAAATCACGCACTGCTGCGTACTTGGCTTTCATACTTCTTTTGAAGCTGGCGAGATCGCGCAGGTAAAGTTTGTTCAGACTTTTATCTGGGCCAGCTGGCTGGACCAGGGAATACTGGGAGCTAATCTCGCTGACGTTACGCCGATGAGCCATGAAATCTCCGAGTGGATGAATAATCCTTTCGGCAGCAACGTGGTGCCGGCGTGGCAGCTTCCTTCCGGGGCTGGCTGCCAAAGCAATCTGGAGACGGCTGATCCGCTCGCCGCGATGCCGAATGCAGGTTTCCCTGTCCCGATCGAAGGTTTTACCTACCATCCTCAGAACCAGGTTTTGCTGCAATGGTTCCAACGCAACTCCACATCCGATGCGATTGGAGGGGCTTTCAGCTTCCCCGACCAGACCATGGTGACCAGCCCTTCGCAGCCGTGCCCACGATAAAGCTCTAACGCATCCGCAACTATCTCTGAACGCATCATCTTTCCATAATGGAAAAGGAAATTATGCCAAAGTTGAAGACCAGTGCAGTGCGTGCCTTGTCGCTCTCTTAAATTTGTCCACTGTTCGGCGGCCAAAACCAGTCAGCGCAGTCTGGCCGCAGCAGCAAAGGGAATGATGATGGTTACGATTTTCCTGAAGTATGATCAATCCAAGACGCTCGATGAGATCGAGCAGCACCTGAAGCATTGAGGATTACCGGGGTAGCTGAAGACCGGAAAGCGGCCACACATGGATCTCAGTGGCGTGGTCCTGGGATGGTAAGCTGCTGTTGGACTTCGTCTACGACAACTTACCACCCCGGGGGAAGGACCAGCTCCCTTGGAGGAAACGGGAGTGTTATTTCTCACAGAACGTCTGTTGCGCGCATTTATGCCGCGAAATTAAAGATTTTTTTTCGCTTTGTCGCTTCAGTAAAGGGGGATATAGAGAGACTTGAGCGCGCTTACGGCTTTCGGACTGGTGGCTGTGACATTCATGCTGGTGTTTTATGCGCTGGAGAAACGGAGCCACTGGTTCATCCTGGCCTTCGCGGCGGCCTGCGTGCTCGCCTCAGTCTACGGATTTATGCAAGGCGCGTGGCCCTTTGGTCTGGTGGAGGCCGTGTGGTCTCTGGTCGCTCTCAGACGCTGGTGGCTTGGCAGAAGCACCAAGTGACAATGCCTCGAAGCGCTGCAGCTAACAAGACAGATCAGCCGTTGTGCCGTTAGAATGTCGGTTGCTTCTGAATGAGGAGACATTATGCGTAAACAGATTCTTGTTGCTCTTGTAGTTGCTGGTCTAATCGGGACTTCATCCCTGGCTTTCGCCCCCGCCAAGTATGAAGTCAAACAAAAGTATATTCTGGGCGGAGATGGCGGCTGGGACTATCTGACCTTTGACGCGACCGGCAAGCGCCTGTTCATCTCACGTGGCACCCACGTGATGGTAGTGGATCCTTACAAGGGCTCTACGATTGGCGATATTCCCGATACGATTGGAGTTCACGGGATTGCGCTGGCCCAGGACTTGGGCAAGGGCTACACCAGCAATGGCCGCGATAACAGCGTGACGGTTTTCGACCTGAAAACGCTGAAAGAGACGGCCAAGATCAAGATCGATGGAAAGAACCCTGACGCTATCCTTTATGATCCAGCCACGAAACGGGTTTTCACGTTTAATGGCGGCAGCAGCAATGCGACGGTCATCGACGCGGAAAAAGGTACGGTGGTAGCCACGGTTCCGCTCGATGGCAAGCCCGAGTTTGGCGTGTCCGACGGCAAGGGCATGGTCTTTGTGAACATTGAAGATAAGAGTGAGATAACGGAAATCAATGCGAAGAAAGCGACGGTCGTAAAGACGTCGCCGCTCGCTCCCTGCGAAGAGCCCAGCGGTCTGGCCATGGACCAGAAACATCGCCGCCTCTTTGCTGGATGCAGCAACAAGTTGATGGCCGTGGTTAATGCAGATTCAGGCAAAGTGATTACTACCATTCCCATTGGCGAGGGCGTGGATGCAAATGGGTTTGATCCGGAGACGCAACTGGCATTCAGCTCCAATGGCCGCGACGGAACGCTGACCGTAGTCCATGAAGATTCGCCAGACAAGTTCAGCGTGGTGGAAAACGCGCCCACGCAGAAGTTTGCCCGCACCATGGCTCTGGATACGACCAACCACGATGTGTACGAAGTCACGGCGGAGATCGAAGAAGCGCCGCCGGCAAAAGAAGGCGAGCGCCCCCGCCGCAGCATGAAACCCGGGACATTTACGCTACTGGTGGTGGGGAAGAAGTAGCATCTTCAAACCGCAAGTTCAAAACTGCAAGGCGCTGGCTTACGCCAGCGC
>JBARMK010000356.1:0-2349 GCA_049802395.1 Candidatus Angelobacter sp. | reverse complement strand
GTTTGGGTGTATGCTCCAGGCGAAGCAGCATCTCGTTTGCATGCAGGCAGAAGTAGTATTTGAACGTGGGATCGACCGTGGAAAGCATCTTGATGTTGGCGCCGGCGGAAAAGAATTTGTCTCCCGCTCCAGTCAACAGCAGCACGTAGACGTCATTGTCCATACGCGCCTTCAGGATGCATTCATCCAACTGCCGGTTCATCTCGTAGGTATAGGTATTGGCCGGCGGATCGCTCAGTTCAATGACGGCGATGCCATCCTCAACGCGATAATTGACCAGGGTCTTGGTTTCCGTTGCTGTGGTTGTGGCCATGGTGCAAAGCTCCTTGTGAATTTTTCCAAAATCTTTGAATCGTCTTTTCGGCGCCGAGTCAAGCTTTAGCTCGCAGACTCCTGCGCTTGTTCTGGCCCGCGTTGAGCACGCCGCGGAGAAAAAGATCGCCCATTTCCCGCGCCAGCGCTTTGGCATCGGCATCCACGCGCGGATTATGCCAGGTGTAAATCCAGTTGATCATGCCGAACAGGCCGAGCACAGCCAGCCGTCCGGAAAATTGTAGTCCTTTTTCCCGCTGCAGATCTTCCAGCAGGTCCAGGCAGGTTTTGTAGTACTCGCGTTTGATCGCCCGTATTTCCGCGCCTCGCCCGTTCTTCAGCGTGTCATCTTCGTGTGTAAGCACCTTCACGGCTTCTTTGTTGGCGAGAAAATATTCCAGGTGGTTCTCAATAAAGATCCTGATCCGCTCTTCCGCGTCCGTGGCCCCTTCAAGCCGCTGTTGCAGCCGCTCGATGATCGTCCGGAACGTGTGCTTCTGGATCAGGTAGAGCAACTCTTCTTTCGATTCGAAATAATGGTAGAGACCGGCCAGGGACATCCCGGCCGCGCGCGATAGATCGCGCATGGAAGCCCCTGCATACCCTTTCTCGCAGAAAATCTGGGCCGCATACTGCAATACCTTGGCCAGCCGCCGGTCAAAGCGAGAATCAACCGGCTGGGAGTTGGATGTGAAGTGGCCTTTGCGTCCTTCAGGGGGCGTACCAGAGGGCCGGGTTTGCACGTTGGTGAGCGTCATACGATGAAGGTTACCGAACGTTCGTTCGACTCTTTTATTATCGCGCATGGTTGGCCAATCCGTCAATTTCGGCTGAGTGAAATTTTTCGCGCCTATATTTTAGGTTTGGTGCAGCTCCACTATATGAGTAAGCGGACCATATAACTGACGGGCCCAGGCTGTTGCTTCCAGTAGGCGACCGATAGACCACGCAGTTTTTGAACTCCCGCACAAAATCAAAGAATTTCTACGCCCTGGTGAATTAAGGCCTCTGGTAAAGAAAGTTGTTCCATGAAGGCCGTAACACCTGTCACATAACTAGAGCCGAAATTCAATACTTTCGACGGTGGACTGAGAAACAGAACGGATCTAGCAGCTTGGTCCCCTCCAAGGAGAGATACAAAATGCAGCTTCAACGTTACAAGCACCCTTTGAGTCCGGTGACCAGGCTGGTATTTGCTTTCACGATGTTGGCAATGATCGCGCTCGCCGCAGGTTGCGGTGGCGGCGGATCAGCCTCGAACCCGGGACCAACCCCAACCCCCGCTGTGGGAGCAAGCTCAGCACAAATCCGCTTCGGTGATGCCCCGGCTGACAGCGTAATCGCCTTTGAAGTCTCCGTCTCGACGCTTTCGCTCACTCCAGCCGCTGGCGGAGCGCCGGTTTCGGTTACGGTCCCGGCCAACAATCGCATTGAACTGACCCATGCTTCAGGCAAGTTTGAGCCGTTCATCGCCGGCAACCTGCCGCAAGGCACTTTTTCCGCCGCGAACCTCACGCTGGTTAATTCTGAACTCACGTTTCTTAGCAGCACCGGGAGCGCGGTCCACATCAACGGGCTGGCCAGCGCATCCATTACCGTCCCGCTCAGTCCAAACCTGACGATCAACGGCCCGCTCGTCCTTAACATTGATGTGAACGTCGCCAACTCAATTACTTTGGCCGCCGGAGTGGTCAACGGCATCAGCTTTGGCCCGACCTCGTTCAATATCACCGCCAAAACGCCCGGCGTTGCCGCGAACCAGCAGGATGACGATGGCGAAATTGAGGATGTCCAGGGCACAGTAACCGCAGTCAGCGGATCCAGCTTCACCTTAAAAGTCGGCCAGACCAGCTCGTCACTCACCTTCACCACCGATGCCACCACGCAATTCAAAGACGGGGTCACCGGCGTTACCGGCTTGCTGAACCAGGTCGTGACTGTGGAAGGCTTTACCAGGTCGGACGGCAGCCTCTTTGCCAAAGAAGTAGAAGGACTGGAAAGCCAGACCGGGGCTGAAGTCGAGGGGCTCATCACTGC
>JBARMK010000355.1:0-22454 GCA_049802395.1 Candidatus Angelobacter sp. | reverse complement strand
CAATTACGTCGAGACTGCTGCAATTACGTCGAGACTGCTGCAATTACGTCGAGACTGCTGCGAAGTTGGCCATTTGACTCACGCTCATAATTGTCAGTAAACAACTTATCGCGAAGATCGAGGCACTTCGCATGAAACTCTGCTTTGCTGAGGTCAGTCTTTTCGATCTTGTTCGTCCATCCTTCTGCTATATCTCCAAGGCCCAAATCATTAATATTCATAGACATTGACTTTAGACGCCCATTCGTGGCAAAAGTTGCTCAACACTATAGGACGAGCAAAGCTGCGGCCAGTGTTGAACGCTTTGGATGCCCTCTTGGCGCTCTGGCTAAACGCCTGCGCGCGGGCCTTCGGCAGAGAGGAAAATTCTTTACTGTGCTTACCCGGCATTTACACCTCATCCCGGCGTGCCGGGACTCGGTGACATGCCGGGCTATTCTCAGCCCGTCCCGCGTCCGCGGGACTGGATTGCTGTGAGTTCGACACGGTGTCACCTATGATCCGGTTACTGGAGCGCATCGCCGACTCCAAGGATCGATCCCTACTGTGCGTGGGGTTCGCAAGATCCGACTCAGCCGTCTTGCGTAGCGGGACTTGATTGCTGTGAGTTCGACACGGGTGTCGCCTATGATCCGGTTACTGGAGCGCATCGCCGACTCCAAGGATCGATCCCTACTGTGCATAGGGTTCGCAAGATCCGACTCAGCCGTCCCGCGTTGCGGGACTGGATTGCTGTGAGTCCAACAGCGTGTCGCCTCTAGCCAGGTCTACTGGAGCATTACGCCGACTCCGAGGATCCATCCTTCTATGCGCGCGGTCGCGAGATCCCGTGGCTCCAGAGGAGGATGGAGAAAAGTGGAGAGAGCGCCAGTCTGGTCTGCGCGACGGAGCCATTCCGCGGTCGAAAACGCATCCTGTTGATCGCGAGTGCGGTCCTCCAGGGGGAAGTTCCGGCACCAAAGCGCAGGGTAGACCTCGGCGATTACGGAGGAACCTGGACGCACTTCCCAGCCGTCGAAAGGCCAGAAGTGAACGCGGTTTCCCAACTGCCGGCGCAAATAGAGCAGCCAGGGGAGGCCGGCATGTGTGGATTTGGCCACCGACCCAGGAACGTTAAAGTGAAATACCGACTTCGCGGTACGTGCCCTAAGCTCAGTTAGGCGGCGCCAGCGCGCATCGCCGCTGCGCGCGGCCCCGTTCCCATAGACGCCGTCACGAATGAAGTCGACGTACATGTGATCATCGTCTGTTGGCCAGTGCAACTGGAAGTCGACCAGGAAGGAGGGCCAGTCAAGCGGCAGACAGTGCTCCTGAAAATAGCGCAGAGGAAAGGAGAATCCGTGGTCAATGCCGACAATTGAGGGCGGCCCCGAGGTCAAAGTGAGAACGAGCCATTCGGCGATTTCCTTGCGGGTCCAATAACGGCGTGGGCTTGCCGGCGGCAAGACCTCGTGGGGCGGAGTTATGCTGGCGGCCTGGTAAATGCGGAGACCTTTGAGGCTGGAAATGGGCACCTCGGCCCCAGAATAATCGATGCCGACGTATTGCTGGAATAAATGGGTCATAGAGATGGAAAATCCGATTCCTGCGTTCGTGACAGCCTACGGACTGGCTTTATACCACGAGACTGGTTGATGTTGAGTGCGCTTTTTCGTTGACAGATGGGCGAACAAATGGTAAAGTAACCTATTTCCTCCCAGAGAGGAAAAGCGATAGATGAACGCTCTTTGACAATTAGCTTGTCAGCACTCAGCCGTCAATCATTCAACCTGAAACAGGCATGGAAAAACGAGAAAAAAGGCCTTCGGACAGTCCTATGACAGGCCTGTCGAATTGGGGTTGAGTCTTTGTTTGCAACAGAGTGCCTATGCCGGGTGGGGGGCTGGCTGAAAAAATCGGCAGAGGGCCGCAAGAGAAGATTGCCAGAATTGCCAAAATCGCCGGAAATGCCAAAATTTGAAAAACAGCTGACACCGTACGCCAAAGTGCAGGAAAACCAACCCCGGCGTTGAATCGTGTAAGTCCTTATTTTTCGGGGATGAACAGGAAGGGGAGGGGATCGCCGACTACATATACGGGGAAAGCACGAATCTGCCGCCATTGGTGAAGATGATGACCAGGTTCATTACCACCAACATCAGGTCATAGTGCCAGCCGTCAGTGCCGTGCTTGCCCCAGAAGCCGGTTTTCCATACGAAAATCTTCTTCTGAATAGCGCCGAGCATCAGCAGGACCAGCCCTGCGGCGGCGAGCTGGGTGAGAACGCCGAAGACCACACCCAGAGCGCCTGCGAGTTCGGCCATACCGAGAAAGACGGTGAAGCCCTTGCTCATGCCGATGCTCTGGCTGCGGGTTTCGGGGTCTTTAAGGTGGCTCCAGCCGCTGCCGGCAAAGACGATTCCCACCATCAGGCGCAAGAGCAGCAGGCCGATATCGGCGAATTGGGCGAGCTGGGGAAACATGGGCCCGCTCCTTCCCGCAGAGGCTTCAAACACCGCCACTGCCTGCATGGTGCGGTAATCGTGGGAGTGCCGTTACTTCAGCTTCACCAGACCTACTACGTCGCCGCCGTTGGTATCAACTGCGTGTACCCAGATGTTGTTGAAGCCGTCTTTGAACTCGGGATATTGTGCCACCAGGGCGTTGGCCAGGCCGCGGGCGTCGGCTTGTGTGGCATTGAAATCGGTGGTGCTGGGAACGGAGTACTTGATGGAGAGATCGAAGTTTTTGTCCGTCTTAAATGTGCTCATGTCGGTAATGGTATAGGTCTTGCCGTTGGCGGTATAAGCCACCGGTTTGCCGTCTGCCGGGATATCGCGGGGCAGTACGCCGTTGGATTCTTCCAGAATATTGCCGAGCAGCGTGGTGTTCATGGAAGGAATCGGCGCGAGCAACTCCCAGGAGGTAGCGTAATAGAACCAGGCATTGTGCGTCTGACCTTTGTTTTTGTAGTCGCGCGCCTGCTTCAAGTACCAGATGCCATCGTGTCCCAGGGCCGATTCAGGACGAATCTGCATTCCGGCCAGCTTCCAGCCGCCTGCATCCTGGAAGATGGTAGTGAGCGCAAACGGACCTTTGTTGCCAATGAAGTCCTGAATCACAACCGCATATTTGCCGGTAGCGCCGGGGACGGAAAATTGGGCCCCGCCGGAACTGACTCCCTTGGAACCGTAAACGCCGCAATAAAACGTGCCGTCGGTATTGGCGCTGGCGCCGCTGTCAAGCAGAAAGGAGGTCCGCAGTTGCGCTTTAGCGGCGACGAAAGCGTCTTTGTTGTCGGTTACAGCGGCGGCAATTCCATTGAAGTTGGATTGCAGCGATGGTACAGCGTTGGCCTTCAACGCGTTGACATCACCACGGGAAGACTGGTCAAAGGCTTGCTGCGCCGCGGTTTCCATGGCGGTGCGGGATTGCGCAGGAATTTCTTCCCGGCTCAGGCAGGTCTGTGTCCAGGCAGGGAGGCCCGCAGCCACAACCAGCAACGCTGTAAAAAGTCTTAAAGTAAATTGCTTCATAAAATTGCGCTACCCCGGATTAGTTAAGATGCTTTTCAGCGGTATTCAGATGCATTCAGGGAAATTGACTATATGCGTGTAACTCATAGGCAAATATACGCTTCGACATTGCTCAAGAGAAGTGAAGTGGCTTTGCGGAACCGGAACGGCGCTCTGATCGGCGTTAGCTCAAGGCGGAAGGATTTAAAATTTGAAGAGCAAGCGCCGCCAGATCGAGCGTTCTTTGGATACAAGGAGTAAGATTCCAAAAGAACCAGTTTTAGCGCCGTTTATAGAGATATTGGATTTCAAATCAGTCATCTTATGGCACGTTTCTCTTCAATCATTTGCGGGTCGATATTTTTAGTGCTGTCGCTTACGGCCGCCTATGCTCAGGCCACCCAACCTGTGTTCCCAGGCCGACGCCAGCAACCCAACCCGAATCAGTCTGCGCCCATGAACCCTCCGGTCAGCATGCAGCAACGTCAGCCGGCTGTGGCAACGCCGCAGACGGTGCAGCAGCCAAATCAGCAGCAGCCAAATCAACAGCAGGTAAACCGTCCGGTGGATCCACCGGCTACCGGCCCGGCTGCAGCCCCTGTAGTGACATATCGTGATGGTTTGTTGGCGGTGCAGGCGGTCAATTCCAACCTGACCAGCGTAATAACAGCCATTAGAAACAAGACGGGAATCGAATTTGAAGGCGTGGACAGCGTTCCCGATCGAGTAGTGCTTTCGTTGGGGCCGGCACCGGCCGCTGAGGTGCTGTCGGCGATTTTCTCTGGATCAAAATTTGATTTCGTAGCGATTGGCAGACCGGATAGTCCAAGCATTGTGCAGCGCGTGATTCTTACTCGTAAAACCCAGCCCGGAGCGGTGGCCGCTACCCAGCCGCAGCCGCGCCCAAACAACGGGGAAGGTGACGAAGAAGATGTTCCGGATGAGCAGGTAAATGCCGGCGGCGGCGATCCTCAGGACGTTCCGGTGCAGCCGGTTCCGGCGCCCCAGGCACAGCCGCAAACCCAGAACCAACAGCAGGAGCAGCCTAAGACTCCCGAACAGCTGCTCCAGGAATTGCAGCAGATGCGCCAGCAACAAAAACAACCGGCCGATGACCAGAATCCTTCACAAGCTCCTCGCAAGCCACCGCGGTAAGTTTGGAGCCGAAAATCTTGAAGCGAAGCGAGATCTCAAAATTATTGTGGCTTCGCAAATCGCGCGGAATGATTTGCTTCCGAATTTCTCGTTCAATTTTGCGGGTCGAGAGAGATATTTGAAAATGATTCCCGGGAGTAGGGCACTCTCAAGGTCGTTCGCTTCGTTCAGAAATTTTGCAACAGAATGCTTAGTGGCTTGATGCTGTGGTCGCGATCACTGCAGTGGCCGGCGCTTTCTCCAATTCCGGTTTATGCGCGAAAGCGTGCAGGATCATGCTGATAACAGCGTAACCGGAGGCAATACCAAAGACGAGTGAAAACAGAATGGTACAGAGCACGGTGGAGGAAGCGAGAATTGGGTTCATCTTTCAACTCTTTGATGGTCCTTTTTATGGTCCCGGTTGTTTTCCGGCTATGTGGATTGTCGGCAATTCTGAGGTAAATTGCACGATTACCGCCGGTGCTGCACCCTCGATACCATCGCAAAACGTAAAACAGGTACTTTGGTCATTAGGCATTCGTAAATTATTGAATCCACATGTTTCACTGGCTGCTAGCGATGCTCTGAAATTGACCGCCACATTCACCACCGTTTAACATACGGAGTAGAGCTGCGCTCTCGCCTCCTCGGACCTCACAGTAATGGGGTCTGCCGAGAAGTTGGCGCAAATCCCAGGTTCCATCAGGTTTCATGGCCATCAGCAAGATCACCGTGCGCGGCGACCGCCAGCACAACTTAAAGAACATCTCGGTTGAGATACCGCGCAACACTCTTACGGTGATTACCGGTCTCAGCGGCTCGGGGAAATCCTCGCTCGCTTTTGACACGATTTATGCCGAAGGCCAGCGCCGTTACGTGGAAACGCTCTCCGCTTACGCGCGCCAGTTTCTTGACCAGATGGAGCGTCCGGACGTTGATTCAATTGACGGGCTGAGCCCAGCTATTTCCATCGAACAGAAGACTACCTCGCGCAGCCCCCGTTCGACTGTAGGAACAATCACTGAGATTTACGATTATTTACGCTTGCTGTACGCCTCCGTAGGCGTGCCGCATTGCCCGCGTTGCGGCAAGCCCATCAGCCGCCAGTCAGCCGACCAGATTGTTCAGCGCGTGATGCAGCTCAAGGCGGAAGATCGCGTCATGATCATGGCTCCGCTGGTGCGGGGGCGCAAAGGAGAATTCAAAGTTGAACTGTCCAAGCTGGCGCAGCATGGATTTGTGCGCGCGCGCATTGATGGCGAACTTCGTCATCTGGATGAAGAGCTGGACGAGATCCAACTCGACAAACGCAAGAACCACACTATTGAAGTAGTAATCGATCGACTGCTGGTCAAGCCTGGCATTGAGAAGCGCCTGGAGCAGTCCGTGACCACGGCCATGAAGCTTGGCAATGGGCTGGTTCAAGTTGCGGTAGTGGGCGGGGAAGAGCATCTCTATTCGGCGCGGATGGCTTGTCCAGATTGCGGCATCAATATTCCTTCGCTGGAGCCACGCTCGTTTTCTTTTAACAGCGTATACGGCGCCTGCCCTGAGTGCAATGGCCTGGGCAGCAAGTACGATTTTGATCCAGCCAAGATTATCGTTGACTGGTCCAAGCCGCTGCTGGATGGCGCGCTCGGTCCCGGCTCCGGCTCCAGCTATCTTCAGCGTATGGTGGACATCGTGGCCGCGGCCTTCAAAATCGATCTTTCCACTCCGTTCGAGAAGTTTCCCACCAAGATCCAGAACCTGCTGCTTTATGGTCCGGAAGAAAAAGAAGCGCCCCGGCTGGGTTTCCGCGGGGTGCTCGGTTTCCTTAAGCAGAACCTGGAAGAATCGACTTCAGAGAGCTATCGCGAATGGATGCTGGGCTATATGTCCGCAACCACCTGTCCAGTGTGCCGGGGCAAACGCCTGCGCCCTGAGAGCGTGGGCGTGAAGGTGAACGGCCTTTCCATCTCCGACTTTACCGCGCTGCCGGTTTCGCGCGCCATGGATATGGCCTCGCGAATCCGTCTCAACGAGCGCGAAACCCTCATTGCAGGCCGAGTGCTGCATGAGATCAGCGAACGGCTGCAGTTCCTGCACGCTGTTGGCCTCGGCTACCTCTCTCTTGACCGCTCCGCCGCAACGCTTTCCGGCGGGGAAGGCCAGCGCATCCGGCTGGCCACGCAGATCGGCTCCAAGCTGCGTGGTGTGCTGTATGTGCTGGACGAGCCTTCCATCGGCCTGCACCACCGTGACAACAGCCGGTTGCTCCAGGCGCTGGAGGCGCTGCGCGATCTCGGCAATACTGTCCTGGTCGTGGAGCATGACGAAGAAACCATCCGTCGTGCCGATTATGTGATTGACCTTGGCCCGGGCGCTGGCCTGCATGGAGGCGGCGTGGTCGCGTTCGGCACTCCGCAGCAAATTATGGATCAGCCCGAATCGCTGACTGGGAAATACATCTCCGGCACAAAAAGTATTGCTGCGAGGTTTGAGCCACGCCCGACCAATGGCAAGGCAATCACCATCCTGGGCGCGCGCGCCAACAACCTGCGCAGTATTGATATTGCGTTTCCCCTTGGTGTGATCACGGTCGTTACCGGGGTCTCCGGCTCAGGAAAATCCACGCTGGTGAATGACATTTTGTACAGGGCCCTGGCCAAACAGCTTTATCGCTCGCGTGAAGAGCCCGGAGCGCACAAAGCAATTTCCGGCGCGGAGCACATTGACAAGGTGATTCGCATCGATCAATCGCCTATTGGACGCACGCCCCGCTCCAATCCGGCAACATACACGGGTGTGTTCACCAATATCCGCGATCTCTATGCCATGCTGCCGGAATCGCGCGAGCGCGGCTATAAGGCGGGCCGGTTCTCTTTCAACGTCTCAGGCGGCCGCTGTGAGCACTGTCAGGGCGAAGGCGAGCGCCGCATAGAGATGAACTTTATGCCGGACGTTTATGTCTTATGCGAGGTATGCGGCGGCAAGCGCTACAACCATGAGACACTCGCGGTGAAGTTCAAGGAAAAATCAATTGCCGATCTTCTCGAGACTTCAGTTTCAGACGCTCTGCCAATCCTGGAAGACATCCCGCAAATCCGGCAGAAGTTGCAGACGCTTGAAGACGTTGGTCTCGGTTACATCAAACTCGGCCAATCCGCGGTCACGCTTTCCGGTGGCGAGGCCCAACGCATGAAGCTGGCGAAAGAACTTTCCAAGCGCCAGACCGGACGCACTATTTATTTGCTCGATGAGCCAACGACCGGCCTGCACTTCGAAGATGTGAATAAATTGCTAGAGGTGATTCACCGTCTTACCGACTTGGGGAATTCCGTGATCATCATTGAGCACAACCTCGATGTAATCCGCAATGCTGACTGGATCATCGATCTTGGCCCCGAGGGCGGAGAAGACGGCGGACGCGTTGTGGCGCAGGGCACGCCCGACCAAGTTTCTAAAATTAAGAAATCCTATACCGGAGTGGCTCTTGCCGATTACCTGAATAGGCCACGCAACCACATGAATAGCAAGGGTTTAACATAACCTGTTCGGAATTCGTAACAAAAGGGCTTTCTTGGTTTGACAAATTATATTATCCGGTAGAGTGCTTTCAACCTTCTCCTTATACCTGGGCACAATCGAGGGGTAGCGACTTTGGCTTCCAATGCTTCAACGCTACCCCTTTAGTCTTTTTTCAAAATCCTTTAATAGTGTAAATTGCTGTTGAGGGACCCTTCATCGTTGCGTGCATTATCTCGATCCCATTTCGCAGCCGGAGTTGCCGCCGCTTCCCCTTAGCGTTACTCCAGAGCCAATTGACGATGGTAAAAATGCCGTGGTCGATCTTCTTGACGTGCTGTTGGTTCTTGTCGTCGCATGCCTGGCTTATTTTTTCGGTGGCGGTGGAGCAGCGGCGGTCTTCCTGATCGCCCACCGTGCGCAAGGTGTCACTCCACAGAACCTTAGCAAGGCCCTCGAGCACAACGCTTTCTTCCTGGTGTCCACCCAACTGGTGATTTATGTGTTCCTTGTGGGATTCATGTCATATTTGGTTTGGATCCGTCACAGGACTTCGCTGGGCCACGCGATTCGGTGGAACATACCCGGTCGCAGGCAAGCGGCATACGCGCTGGCGCTGGGTTTTGGGCTGGCCCTATTCTCTGACCTCGCAGAAGCCGTGCTCCAGCGCTGGATTCCCAAATCACTGCCTATTGAGGAGTTGTTTCGCGACCGCTCGTCGGCCCTGCTGCTGGCAGCATTTGGTATTCTCATTGCTCCGTTAGTTGAAGAGGTTCTCTTTCGCGGCTTCCTTTATCCAGCGCTGGCGCGATGGACCGGTGTGGCTCCGTCCGTTCTTGTTACCGCCGCGGCGTTTGCCCTGCTGCATGGCACGCAACTGGCTTATTCCTGGGCGCCCTTGCTGCTGATCTTCATCGTGGGCGTTGCTTTGACCATTACCCGCGCGGCCACCAAGTCCGTGGCAACCTGTGTCCTGGTGCATATGGCGTATAACTTCACCTTGCTTCTGCAGGCTTATATCGGCACTCACGGATTCCGTCAGATGCAGGGTTGATGTTCAATTCTCTGAAACCTGTTAACGTATTCAACGGCCTATGACTCTTTCCGCGCGCGAACAGCTGCTCAACTTGCTCGCTACGAACTCTTTCCGTCTGGGTGAATTCACGCTTTCCTCCGGCGGCAAGAGCGATTACTACATTGACTGCCGCACCACCACGCTTCATTCGTTGGGGGCGGCGCTGACCGGGCGCGTATTCTTTGACCTTCTCCGGCAGGAAGGCTGGCACGCGGATGCAGTTGGCGGCCTGACGATGGGCGCTGATCCTGTTGTTGTGGCCATCTCCGTCATTAGCTCGCAAGCTGGAACGCCGATTCATGGTTTTCTGGTGCGTAAGGCGGAAAAAGGTCACGGCATGGGACGCCGTGTGGAAGGTTTTCAACAAAAAGGTGCGAGCGTGGTGATCGTCGATGACGTCTGCACCACCGGCAGCTCCACGATCCAGGCCATCGAAGCCGCGCGGGAATTTGGCTTTAATATCGCCGGCGTCGCTTGTCTGGTGGAACGTCTTGAGGCCGGCGGCCGTTCAGCCGTGGAAAAGGCCGCAGCCCCCGCGAAATTCATTTCTGTATTCACGTCTGACGACGTAAAAGCCGCACACCTGAAGCTCGCTAAGGCCACATAGACATGGAGCACAGCCGCCCTCGGCTGTGATGCAGTTATTTCCCTGCGGTCTTAGTCGTTGCCACCGGCACCTGTTCCGCGATACTAATGCCGAAGCCTTCCAGCGCGGCAACGCGTTTGGGGTGGTTGGTGAGCAAGCGGATGGAACGGATATTCAGGTCGGAAAGGATCTGTGCGCCCACGCCGATCTCGCGCTGTGTCTTTCTCTGGTGCGCCGGGGCGGAGGTACGCACCTCGCGATGGAATGCGAGGCGCTTCCCATCGTCCACATTGAAGCCTTTGGAGGTCTGATGAAGATAGATCAGCGCGCCTGTGCCTTCGCGCGCAATGTTCTCCAGGGACCGGTCCAGCACCAGTTGGCAGTCGCATAACGATCCGCCAAAAACGTCGCCGGCCAGGCAATGCGCGTGCATGCGCACAAGCACCGGACGTTCAGCATGCTCCACGTCGCCTTTCACCAAAGCCACGTGAGACTCGCCATCAAGCTGGTTCTCAAAGGCGATCATGCGGAATTCTCCGTAACGCGTGGGCAGCATGGCTTCGCCTACACGGACCACATGGCTCTCATTCTGCATGCGATACCGGATCAAATCGGCCACGGTGACCATCTTTAAGCCGTGTGTTTTGCAGAATTCCATCAGATCGGGTACACGGGCCATGGTCCCGTCTTCATTCATGATTTCGCAGATCACACCCGCCGGAATCATCCCCGCCAGACGGGCCAGGTCCACGGAAGCCTCTGTTTGGCCGGCTCGTACCAGCACGCCGCCTTTGCGGGCGCATAGAGGGAAGACGTGCCCCGGACGCACCAGATCAGCCGCCCGGCTCGCGGGATCGATTGCAACCTGAATCGTCCGCGCCCGGTCATGCACGGAAATACCGGTAGTTACACCTTCGCGCGCCTCAACGCTCTCATAAAACGCGGTGCCGTAAGGCGAGGTATTTTCCCGCGTCATCGGTCCGATCCGCAGGTAGTCGAGCCGCTCCGGCGTCATCGCCAGGCAGACCAGCCCGCGGCCATACTTGGCCATGAAGTTGATGGCTTCCGGCGTAATCTTCTCCGCCGCCATCGTGAGATCGCCTTCGTTTTCGCGGTCTTCGTCATCAATGACCACAATCATCCGCCCCGCGCGGATTTCCTCTATTGCCGTGGGAATATCGGTAAATGCGTTGTGGGTTGGCATGGCGGAATGAACTCTGCAATAAATTCTAGCAAATCTGTGGCAAAGCTCAGTCCGCCCGTGCCCCGGGATCTCTCTCGGGGCAGTTCATTGGAATGACATCGCCAGTGTGACAGCAGCCCGTACACATCCAGCGCTTTGCCTGTCCCGATATTGCGTCGGGCGGTTGGCAATGGTCAGGGTAGTGAATTTAACGGCCCGAACCGGCGATATCGCTCGATTCGCGGCCTGGCTGCTGTTATATAAGTCGCTGGCGACGTTTCTCGCGGCGAAAAGAATGGCGCCGGCATTATTGACCCAGTAACGACGTGATCCTTACTACTCCCCTAACCCAACCAGATTTAAGTGAAAGTGCCTATTTCACCAGAGTAGATGCTTCCATACCGTCACACATGAGCGACACCCGACTTGTCGGGTTTGCTTTTTCGTGACTTCATTTTGAGGATAGTCCATTGCTAAGAATAAGCTCCCTGCTTCTGCTGTGCCTGGTGGTTCCCGCACTTAGCTTTGCCGGTGTCTCGACCAGTGCTCCCGTGAACGGTGCTACCGTCAGCTCGCCCACGCACTTCGTCGCTTCGGCCACGTCGCCGAACGGGCCGATCGCTTCCATGACCATCAATGTGGACAGCAAAGACGTCTACAAGACATTCACCAACAGTCTGAACACGTCCGTGGCCCTTGCGGCCGGGTCTCATTCCGTCATCATGAAGGCGTGGGACAGCAAAGGGAATTATTTCCAGCAGGTGCTCTCCATCGCTGTCACCAGCGGCAGTCCAGCCCCCACCCCCACTCCCGCCGCTCCACCGGCAGGCAAGAGTGTAGTCTCTAAAATTGAAGAAATGTCTGGTTGGCAATCGTGCAGCGCATGCGCCGGGCCAGGTGGAACCGGTATAAATACAGCCCACTCGCTAACGCAGGGCGTGAAGAGTCCTTCGCGGGATGGTGCTTCGGGCCAGTTCTGGCTGGGAGGCACGCATCCATATACCAACGCGTTGTTCTTCAAGCCGCTCGGCGGCCGGTCCGGCGCCACACACTTCATCCTTGATTTCGATTTTTGGATCGGGAATGCGACGGTCGCGCAAGGATTGGAATTTGACATCTTTTATTCGCGCGATGGCTTCAAGAATTACTTCCTCACCGAGTGCGACTCGCGCGGCAAGTATGCCGGCACCTGGCAGGTTAGTGACGTGGTCATCGACACCTGGCAGCATACCGGGCTGCCTTGCCGCGTGAACTCGTTTGCCTGGAACCATGTCACTCTGGAGTTTTACCGCCAGCCGGACGGCAACACGCGGTTCGTTTCCGTTTCCATGAATGGCAACATACAGTATGTGAACCGGACTTACGCGGCCGTTAAGGTCAATAGTTTTGAGATGAACGCAGCGGTGCAGTTGGACGGCGATGAGAAGCAAGACGACTTCTCGATCTGGGTTGACCAGATGAGCATTACATACTGGTAGAGAAAGATGCTCAAGTCTGAAGATGCTCAGGCTGCTGTTGAAAAGTAATGCCCTTGCGCTCCCTTCAAAGCTGTCTCCCTAACTAGAAATAATCTCGCCCGCTGGCTGGTGCATCCACACTGGCGGGCGTCAGGCTAAGAGCTTACAATCTACCTATGGCAAAGTCTTCGTCTGAGCCCTTTGAAGTCGGCTGTCCGTGCTGCAATGCGGTGCTGAAAGTTGACCCCGAGACCAAAGCAGTGATCTCGCACGTTGCAGCGGCCAAACCCAAAATGTTCAATGATTTCGAAGCTGCCGCCAAGGCCATGCGCGAGCAGGAAGGCCGCAAGGAATCCATATTCCGCCAGGCCGTGGACGCGCAGAAAAACAATGCCAGCCTGCTGGAGAAGAAATTCCAGGAAGCGGTGAAGAAGGCCAAAGAGACGCCCGACGAAGGCCGCCCGCTGCGCGACTTTGATCTCGACTAGCGGCCCGCTTTGCCTGCTCCGCTCTTACTTCTCGGACATCGTGGCGCCCGCAATTACGCGCCGGAAAACACTATCGCCGCATTTGACCTGGCTCTGGCGCACGGCGTTCAGGGTTTTGAATTTGATGTCCGCTGCACCCGCAGCAAGCAGTCCATCATTTGCCATGACGGCAAATTCAACCGTATGGTTGTGCGCAGGAGCACCCTGGAGCAGATCCGGGCAAACTGTTCGGTGGATGCCAACCCACCATGCTTGGAAGATGTGCTTGAGTTCTACTCGCGCACAGCCTTCCTCAATATTGAAGTGAAGGTACGGGGCATGGAGCAGGTTGTTCTTCAGGCCGTCAAACGCTTTCCTCCGCAACGGGGTTACTTCATCTCATCATTTCTGCCCAGCGTTGTCCGCAAGCTGCATGATCTGGATGGTTCGCTGATTCTGGGCGCGATCTCAAAGTCATATTGGCACCTGCGGCGGTGGAAGGTTCTCCCTGTGAGTTACGTGGTGCCCCATTACGGATTGCTGACCCCAAAACTGGTAAACGATCTGCACGCCGCCGGCAAAACTGTGATCACTTGGACTGTCAATGATTCGCTGCACATGCGCCGCGCTGCCGACTTGGGCGTGGATGGAATCATCTCCGACGACACAAAACTACTGATTGAGACGTTGGGTGGAAGAGTGGCTCGTTAGGGCGCGAATTCTATAACTATTGTGGTCGTCCACTTGCCTCCATGCTGGCCAATCGTTACACGGGAGTAAGCAACGCGGGCTAAGTAGAGGCGGCAGAGGAAAACGCCTGCTGTAATGCAGAGCTGCGGTAAACAGCTCAATCCCAGTCCCGAAGGGACGGGACAATCTGTAGCCGGGGACGGCAGTCCGCGGTAAGCTAAAGAATCATGAGTCCCGTAGGGACGGCACTGCCGGGTTTTGAACGAAGCGATCTGAGGATTTATTGGCGCCGAGGCCGACCACGCGCCGAGCTGCCTGCTGCAAGGCAGAAGGCTCTTAAGGGACACAAAAATGCCTAAGCGGTTGGGAGCGAAGCAACATAATTTGAAGACAAAAACGGCCCTCCTGCCGGGCCGGGCAGGAGGGCCAATCACCTCAATGGAAGGAACTAAGCAGCAGGCTTAACTGCAGTCTCAGTTTCAGGCTCAATGAACTGTTCGTTCTCCGTCGAGCCTTCCAACGCCACGGTAGAGGATTGACCGTTGGCGATGGTTTGCGCGACCTCGTCAAAATATCCCGTTCCCACAAACCGTTGATGGCGAACCGCTGTGTACCCCTTTTCGGCGCATCTGAACTCTTTTTCCTGCAGCCGGGAATACGCCGTCATTCCTTCGCGCGCGTAACCGTGCGCCAGTTCAAACATGCTGTAATTCAGCGCGTGGAAACCGGCCAGCGTAACGAACTGGAACTTGTACCCCATCGCGGCCAGTTCGGTCTGGAATTTCGCAATCGATGCATCATCCAGTTTTTTCTTCCAGTGGAAAGAAGGTGAGCAGTTGTACGCGAGCAGCTTGCCGGGGAACTTTTCATGGATGGCCTCAGCAAAACGCCGTGCTTCCTCGATGTTTGGTTCTGAAGTTTCGCACCACACCATATCGGCATAGGGTGCGTAGATCAGGCCGCGCGCAATGGCCGCGTCGATGCCGCCTTTGAAGCCCAGGAAGCCTTCAGGCGTGCGCTCTCCGGTCAGGAATTCCAGATCGCGTATATCGCTGTCTGTGGTCAGCAGCTTGGCGCCGTTGGCATCGGTGCGTGCAATCAGCAAGGTGGGCACGCCCATGATGTCAGCAGCCAGACGTGCGGCGATCAGTTTCTGTACAAACTCTTTCGCCGGCACGAGCACTTTACCACCCATGTGGCCGCATTTTTTGGCCGAAGCCAGCTGATCTTCAAAATGGACTGCCGCCGCGCCCGCCTCGATCATCGACTTCATCAGCTCAAACGCATTCAGACAGCCCCCAAACCCCGCCTCGGCGTCGGCCACGATCGGCGCAAACCAGTACATGCCATTTTTTCCTTCAGCATGGTGCATCTGGTCGGCGCGCAGGAAAGCGTTGTTGATCTCTTTCACCACGTTGGGCACGCTGTTGCAAGGATACAAGCTCTGGTCAGGATACATCTGTCCGGCAAGGTTGGCGTCTCCTGCCACCTGCCAGCCGCTCAGGTAAATGGCTTTCAAGCCAGCCAGCACCTGCTGTACGGCCTGGTTCCCGGTCATCGCGCCCAGCGCTTTTACATAAGGTTCGGTGTGGAGCATGTCCCACAAGCGCTCCGCCCCCAGACACGCAAGCGTGTATTCGATTTGTATAGTGCCGCGCAGCCTCAGCACGTCTTTGGCTGTATATGTCCGCTCAATCCCGCTCCAGCGGGGATCCTGAATCCATCTGTCTTGTAAGCGTTGTTCCTGAGTCTGCCGCACGATGTTAACCTCCAGCTTTATCGACCTGACTTTGACCTTCCAGCTCTGGAAGAGCAGGTTCTTGTTAGCGAGATCATTAGATGCCTTCAGTTTCTGCCCCTGCAAGGTGGCTCGTCCGATTCGGACGAGTTGGCCGGAAAGTGCTATGATTGGCCCCACTGTGGTTACCGCTGCGCGCAACAGTAAAAAGAATTCTGAAATCCCGCTCCAGCTTCTTCACGATCTGAAGAACAATCTGGTCTCCCGCCAGGTATCCGCGGGTATCGACCTACTGGACGCGCACCAGACGTTGTTTCTCTTACTAGACCCGCTGCAGCCTAATGCGGCTACTTTTGTCGGTTATGTAGCGCAATGGGTTGATATCGGTTACGGCGCGCCGGAACTGGTCGAGCAATTGCTTGCTCGCTTTCCCAAAGAGATTCGCGGACGCCTGTCGGTCACTGATTACTTACAGCTTCGTATGGCCGAGGGCCTGCTTGCTCTCTTGCGCGACCATCCTGATGAAGCTCTTCACCAGTTCGATCTGGTCCTCTCCATGCAGGAAGAAATAGAAGACAAGGAACTGGTGGCGATCGCTCATTTCTGGCACGCTCGTTGCCATCGCAAGAAGGGTGAGTACGATGAAGCGCTCCGGCGCGCCGGCGTGGGGCGCGAACTCGCGCAGGCCCTGGAATTTCCCAAAATGGCCGCCGTCATGCGTGTGCTGGAAAGCTGGCTGCTCTTCCAGAAAGGTCGGTATCGCGATGCGGAGCGCATCCTCGACCAGGCGGAAGCCGCCCTGCGCAACACTGACGACCACATTACTCTTGGCAACATCTACTCTGCTAACGGTCGGATGATCCGCCGCCAGGGGCGTTACCAGGAAGCGCTGAAATTTTTCTCTCGGGCCATCGAGCATTTTCAAAAACGGAATCCGCAGCACCGCAACCTGGCGCGCACACTCACCAATATTGCCTATGTCCAGCGACTGGTGGCCGTGCAGCTAGGCAAGCAGATTGACGCGGAGCGGCAACGCCGGCAAAACAGCAAGGCTATGGTGGCAACCGGACGCAAACAGACCCAATTGCAACAGCATGAGGAACTCCGGGCCAGCGCTTTTGCCAACCTGGAACAGGCGGAAAAAATCTATCGCCTGCATGAGCACCATCACGGCATTGGCAGCGTGATGGAAAATCGTGGTCTGCTTTATTTCGACATTGGCGATCTTGACAATGCCAGTGCCCACGCCGAGCAGGCGTATGAACTGGGCAAGCAGGAGAATGATTTCATCCTGATGGCTCGTGCCCGCTTGCTGCAATGTGAGGCGGAAATGGGAAAGCTTGAGGAGGAGATCGAGGGCGGCACCCATTCGTGGGCGCATGCGCAGGCTGCGCGCGATTATGCCCGCGAGGCCGTGGAGACGGCTAATCACACCCAAAACCATCGGTTGCTCGCGCGCGCCTATATCTGGCGCGGCCTCACCGCCTGCCACCCCGCCATCCACGATGTTGAGGATGCCCGGCGTTGTTGCGAACTTGCCGGCTCTTTCCTGAAGGCTGTGGACTATGACGACCTCTGGGAGGAATTGCAGGCGCTGAAACAGAAAGTCATGCCCAAGGGCAGCATCGATCCCCTGTTGCGCGCGTGGTCGCAGGGAATTACCGGCGAGGAAACGTTTCAGGAATTGACCGAGCAGTTTGCCGAGATCGTAATTCCTAAAGTATGGGAAAAGGAGGACCGAAAAGTAGCCCGTGTGGCCAAAAGGCTTTCCGTTTCTCCCAAAAAAGTGCGAAGAATCCTGGCGCGGGCAGGAAAGAGAAAGAAGTAAGGGATCGTTCTTGCCAAGATGGCAAAAGCGTCACTGGTGTCTGAAAGCGCCGGTTGCCGCCAGTTCGCATTGACCAATCGCTGCCTATGCTCCTTATCACTGAAGACCAGTTCCGGCACATAGCGAACGTGGATGATGTGGTCCGAGCAATCCGCGCCGCATTTACCCGGGATTTCTCCTCTACGCTGCGCATGCCCCCGCGAACATCAATGCAGATGAACGGTGCAGTCTTATTGCTCATGCCTGCCTATGACAGCGCATTGAATGCCGCCGGCGTAAAGTTGGTGAGCGTAAGCGAGAAGTCTGGCGTCCAAGCAGTCTATGAATTGCTCAACCCGGCCACAGGTACTCCCGTTGCGCGCATCGAGGCCAACTATCTGACAGATTTGCGGACTGCGGCCACTTCTGCCGTCGCCACCGACCTGCTGGCGCGCTCTGATGCGAACACCCTTGGCGTATTTGGCAGTGGACGTCAAGCCGCGGCGCATTTTGCCGTTCTTCTCCGTGTGCGGCGGTTTCAGCGCTTCCTGGTTTGCGGTTCGGGCCGGTCTGCTCTGAGCAGCTTTTGTGAAAAGATGAAGGCCGACCATGGAATTGATGTCGAGCCGGTTACAGCGGAAATCTGCGCACGCGATTCTGATGTGATCTGTACCTGTACCACGGCGCGCGCGCCGCTATTCGATGGAAGGTGGCTGCGCCCGGGCACACACCTGAATCTGGTAGGCGCTTTTCAGCCGGACACCCGCGAGGTGGATGATCAAACCGTACAGCGCGCCCGTGTGGTTGTGGATACTTATGCAGGAGCCATGGCGGAAGCTGGCGATCTGCTTATCCCGATCCGGAAAGGGCTCATCGATCATTGCCACGTTATCGCCGATTTGCACGAGATTGCCAGCGGGAAAAAAGCGGGACGTACTCGAACGGACGACATAACCCTGTTCAAGAGCGTGGGTTGTGCGCTTGAGGATCTAGTAACCGCCCTATTGGTTTACGAACAGTGCCAGTGTGATTAGGCCCTTTTAGGATTTTTTAGTACCTCAAAGTGGTTTGGAACAATGAATAAAACCTATGACTACGCGGTGATCGGCGCTGGCGTTTTCGGCGCATGGACTGCGCACTTCCTGCGCCGTTCCGGCGCTTCCGTGGTTCTGCTGGATGCCTACGGGCCCGCCAGCAGTCGGGCCAGCTCTGGCGGTGAAACTCGCGTCATCCGCATGGGCTATGGTCCGGACGAGCTGTACACCCGCTGGGCCATGCGCTCGCTCCCGCTGTGGCGTGAGCTCTCCGCCCGGATCGGCAAAGAATTGTTCTTCCCGACTGGAGTGCTGTGGTTGAGCAATGACGCTGACGTTTATTTGCAGAGTCTCTGCGATGTTCTTGGGAACGCAGGAGTCAAACGCGAAGAACTCACGCCTTCTGAAATCGGAAGGCGATGGCCACAGCTGATATTTCCCGAAGTGACCCGAGGCATTTTGGAGCCCGAAAGCGGAGTTTTGCTGGCCCGAAGCTCCGTGCAGGCGCTGGTTGCTGCTCTGATCAAAAGCGGAGTTGAGTATGCCACGGCCTCAGTGGCGTCACCGCGCGCCAATAGGAAACTGGCAGCGATAAAGACCAGCGCAGAAGGATCCATTTCCGCAAGCGCTTTCGTCTTTGCCTGTGGTCCATGGCTACCGAAGCTGTTTCCGGACTTGCTGCGCGAGCGTATCTTTCCCACTCGGCAAGAAGTGTTTTTTCTTGGTCCGCCGCCCGCAAATGACAGCTTCTGCCCTCCCAATATGCCGGTCTGGCTGCATCGAACTCACCCTGATTTGCCATATGCGCTGCCCGACATTGAGAACCGGGGATTCAAGATTGCGTTTGATCGTCACGGAGAGTCGTTCGATCCCGACAGCGGAATGCGCGTGGTATCGCCAGCTTCTGTCGACCAATTGCGCGTGTATTTGAAACGACACATTCCAGCACTCACGAATGCGCCCATCGTGGATACCCGGGTTTGCCAATACGAAAATACATGGAATGGCGACTTCCTGATCGACCGCCATCCAGAGATGGAGAATGTCTGGATCGCCGGCGGAGGTTCAGGTCACGGCTTCAAACACGGCCCGACGCTGGGCGAATATCTAAGCTCGCGCATCCTTCACGACGCCCCTGCCGAACCGCGATTCTCATTTGCTGTAAAGCAGACCTCGCAAAAGCGGGCCGTGTATTGAGATGACTTGGTCTTTGAATTTTGTGCCCGGCTCTGCCCCGATGTGAATAGGCTGACGCGGCTAGACCAAGTTAAAGACATCAGCGAAAATATGACGGTAAAGAAGCGAAATAGGGCTGCCCCCTTATTGGACCGTCTTGGAGGGGAGTTCCGCCACACTTAACTCAAGCAGTAGAAACGAAGTTGTTGGAAACACACAACTCCCAGATTTGACGGGCACATAGTTATTAAGGCTTTTCTAATTTTCCGTAAACCGGAAGAATACAGACTGCCAGTTGCGCAAATTGCCATACGACCGGCAAAACGGCCTAGTCGTTTGGTCCGCGTGTGTCTTCTCATAAATAAACGGAATCATATTGCAGATTCAGCCTACAGAGCTTTCATAACACCGCTCGTGTTGGTCATATCCAAGACGTGGTTTCGCGAGCTTTTCGAATGTATGAATTTTTGTGGGATTTTGTTGGAGCCAATAGGCGTTGTGTCAAAAAGGAACTCACAATTAGGCAGTTTTAAAGCGTAGGCCTTCGCTTAGAATGCATGCTGCAAAGCCGCTACCTGCGGCGCCAAGGAATGCACATGAAAGCGAAGATCATGCTCGGGACTTTGGTCGTGTTGCTGGGGACAGCGTTTGCCGTAACTACCGCTTTTGACGGCCCTGAGCCCATCTGCCTGCCGGGTCGCCCCTGCTCGGTTGGAAAATAGCTGCGGACACGAAAGCCGGCCGCAGAAAGGCACCTGGTTTCTGTGGCCCTATGAAAGATTACATAAGCACCGCAGATCTGGCGATCTGGATAGCGCTGATTGTCAGTCAGGTGGCTCTTTGTCTGTGCATTTTCAAGAGGCATCTCTTCCGCAGGCTCCCATGGTTTTCAGGGTATGTGTTTGCCTCCGCAGCGGAGAGTGTTTTGTTGTTTGCTGTCGCATTCTTTGCGAGTTATGCCGCCTACTACCATGTGTTCTATGTGACCGGCCGGCTGCTATCGGCGGCGGCCTTCTTAACCCTCATCGAATTCGGGCGGCAAGTGCTGCCCGGGCTCAACCTGCCGCAAAAAGAGAAGGCCCTGGCCTGGCTGCTGGCAGCCTTGGCCGCTGTCGTCGCGTTTGCTTGGTTGTGGCCTTTACGTTCGATTGCAAATGAAAAACGAATTGCAGTTGCGGCCTGCCTTGCGATTGCTGTCGCTTTCATCTTCATAGCTGGATATTCGCGTTACCTGGGGTTGCGCTGGTCGCGGCTGCTGGGCGGAGTCTCATTCACTCTTGGCTTACGGTACGTGATCGACGGCGCAGCCAAGGCCATCATTGGGCATTACCCTTCAGCAATGGTGTTGCAGGTCCGTCAGGTCAGAGACATCGCCAACGTCCTGGCTGTGGTGGCGTGGACGGCTGTCGTCCTTTCCTCCTGGGGAGAGTATGAGATGACAGAAGAAACCTTAGTCAAAGCAGGACAGATTGTGGATGGGGTTGAGGCCAATTTGCGCGAGTTTGTTACGGAAGGATCCAGGTAAGCATGACGAGCCCCAAACCCGCCCGCAAAGGGCCGTTAGACGATCTGGTGCTTAAGGTTTGCCACCTGGAACTATCGGAATGCAGGGACTTCGTCGAGTTTAAAGAGGGCATTCAGATTATGGTGCGAAATCTCGAGGAAACGTTGGCAGCGCTGGCGTGTTACACGCCTCCCAGTTTGCGGATTCGGCGCGCGGCGGAGAACGTGAAGCTAAAGGCGGTACACCTGCTCAATATTTGCCGGGCCATTCCAAAGTCTTTCGATGATCCGGAGAGATGGAGAGAGACGGCGATCAACGTGATCGCAAACTACGAGCAATTCCGGATTGAGGCCGGTCATCTGTGCCAGCTTGCCGTCCCGCGGTCCAGCTTCGGAGTGCTGCGAGCAGCTTTATGAGTGGTGAAATGGCAAGAGGCAGGCGCGCAAACCCGGGGATTGATTCGCAGCGCCAGGCACTGGCGCAATGTGTCGGCTCTATTCTGCTGGATCTTCGCAACGCGCTGCGCCGGGCCGACCGATGCCGGCGTGCCCTGAGCGATTTGGGCTATTCAGCCGAGCGATGGCAAGAGATCGTCAAGGACGTCGATCCGGAATTGCGATTCATGGTGCGTCCAAAGATGCTGGATGCAATCCTTACGTATCTGCGAAGCGCAGGTGGGCCCGTGCGCCGAGACTCGCTTGTTAATGGCCTGAGCGTGCAGACCGCGGGCGCGTTGCGGCGTATCCGGCAATGCATTACCGCGAATCTGCACAGCAAGAATCTCGTGATGTACGAGGGCAACAAAATCGGCCTGCCTGAGTGGAAGAAGAGAAGTTGATGTCGCCATCAAGGCAAGTTGATGAAAGTTGATGATTATTTTTTACGTAGATCCTAAAACTCTAACCCGCCTTTGGCGGCTCACCTTCTACCACCTCCACACTCCTTCCAGGAGTGCCGCACCCCGATATAAGCAGTTTCGTGCGCACACGGACTGTTGTTTGAAAGGACAAGAGGAATGCGAACGTACATTGCGACAGCTGTAATGTTGTTTTCCGCATTGACCGCCATGGGCCAGCAAATGACCCATGAAGAACAAGTAGTACGAACAACCTACGCGAAACTTTCCTACGCGGACGAGGTGCGGATCATCATGAGGACGATGAACGCCTTGCCGGACAAATTCCAAGCCGATGAACGCGCTGCCGATAAGGCACTTGGTTCACGCCTTGAGTTCCAACTGTCAGATTTCAAGACTGGCCCGGTCAGCGAAATCGAGGGGCGCATTGCCGCTGAACTAGACGGTGACCCGCCTGAAGGCGATACAGTTGGAACGCTTCTGGTGGTGCCGGGAACATTCAACTACACAGACCATTCCGCAATAGGAAAAGGGGCAACCGAATGGACCGTGTATGTTGATGTGTCCTGGAACAAGCAGCCGTACCATCGGGCACCAGCAGACGGCTGGCCCATGGCGGCAATTCTGAACCTGAAGGAAATGAACGGTCCGTATGACCGCTACGCAACTTACACCGTCACGGTAACATTCCAATCCAAATCCCGCACCTATAGCACGGCAGTGCTGTTTGGAAAGAATGCGGA
>JBARMK010000354.1:0-10191 GCA_049802395.1 Candidatus Angelobacter sp. | reverse complement strand
ATCAAACGCCGAGTAACTCACAAACACTGCGCCCGCCGGAATAATTTCCGTTCCTGACGTGCCATCCGGATTGGTGAAGTTGATGGTACAAGTCACGGTGCCTCGCGGAACGTCAACCGCAAGCCAGGGCTTATCAAGAAACACAGTTGAGGTGCCGCGACCTATTATGGTCTGGCCGAGAAAGCGTATGGAATCGGCGGGGACAACATTCGTAATCGCGCCCTGCTGCCGCGTGGCATCGCCATTCTCGCGATTGTCATTGTCAATGTAGCGGGCAACAAACACCGCGCTCGGCGCGTTGGCTCCGCGATTGAACGCAATGGCGCTGAAATAGAAGATGCCGTTCGTGCCGGCCCGCACTGTGGGATCAGCGCCCGCCTGGAACCCACGCACGGGGGAGGCCAACCCATCGACGGAACTATCGAGCGGATAGCCTGGCAGCAGCGTACTTTGCCAGGTTTGTCCACCATCGAATGATTTAAAGACGCCCAGCCATGCGTCGCCGCGCTCTTCAATTCCCAACAACCCGGGCAGGTCCACCGTCCGGTAGTCATTGGCGCCCGCCAGAATGTGCAAAAAATTGCGACTAGATACCGCAACCGAGGGCTCATTTTGACGTTGCAAAAATGGATCGCCCGTCGTCCAGTCCGTACCTGAAACCATATTCACATTGGCGCCGCTGGCAGGGCTCTGGGCCTGCATTGTTATGCAGATCAAGAGCAGGAGGGTCCAAACAGAAAAAAACACACTAGTCCGTAACCGGAACATACTTCACCTTCACTATTTATCTACGAACAGGGCCCAATAACGGCGAACGGAATCTTCCAAGACGGATACCCGTGAGACCTGGGAGCGAGAGCTGGTCAATCAGGGGGCTAGGAAAATACACCTGGGATAACTAAGTTGCGCAAAAGTATGGGCTAACTGACTTGCGCTGTCAAGACGCAATGGCCCGTGCTGAAGAAAAAGTCTACGATCTTCTTCCTGAAGGCTTTCGATGGCTACTTTAAAAGACGGCGAGGACTGGTCGATTTCGCCAATTGTGTGTTACCTTTTCCGCCCATCGCTTTATGCACAGCCTTTTTAGAAACGCCCGCGCTTCAGCCCATCCTCGAAGGCCCGTGCACGCTACCGTTCCCGAACTTCAAGACGCTCAGTTGGCCGCTGTTTACTACGCTCCGCGGATGTTCGGCGATTTTTGCGATTTTATCCGCATAAGCCCCACGCGGGTACTGTTCGTGTTGCTCGACGTTGCCGGCCGATTGGCTCAAAATCAAGGGACCATCGCCGCAGCACAGGCAACCGTTCGATCCGCCGCACACGCGCTGCTAGCGAACGAAGACACGAATGAAGCCCATGCAATGGCGGAGATTTGCCTGCGGTTGAATCTAAGCATACTCAAGGCGGCCGGGCGTGCTTGTTCCTGTCCGGCATTTGCCGGTTGTTATAACGAAGGACTGAGGACGGTGTGCTACGTCAATGCCGGCCACACACCCGGGCTCCTCCGCCATGGAAAAGGGCTCACGGAACTGCCGGCCACGAGCTTGCCGCTGGGTTTATTCTCACACCTCACATCTGAGGCACCCACGGTTGCCGTGGAACCGGGTGCCACCTTCTTGGTGGCTTCTCGCGGAGTGGTCGAGGCAAGGCGCAAATCGCAAGAGTTTGGATTGGACCAGGTGAAGGATAATCTTTTGCGCTCTACTACGGACGCCGCGCCCAACATTTGCGCTACACTACTAGACCGGGCGCAGCAATTCATGTCACAAAATCCAACGCATAACGACATGACCGTGCTTGCCATATCGCGTCCAGTACTCTAAGGCGGGTTGTCGCACCGGCAAGTCCCGAACAGGAATGGGACCCTCCCCGTTTATCGCATAACCATGACTTCGGTGGATTTAATCAGGGCCGACGCGAGCTGGCCCTTTTCCAGGCGCATCTCTCGGGCCGCATCGGCGGTAATAATGGATGTAAGGCGCTGACCGGCAATGGAGAGAGTCACCTGCGCCATCAGACCCTCAATCTTCAGGTCGACGATCCGGCCCACGAGTTGATTGCGGCCACTGATTTTTCTAAAAGTCTGTCTGCGGCTTTGAACCGGGCCGTTCCGCGGTACGGCGGGAAGCAGACGGTCAATCTCAGACTCCGGTATGCGGTGATGTCCGCCTTGCGTCTTGACTGTCTTGATTTTGTCCTTATAAATCCACTGTTTCAGGGTCGGATAACTTACACCCAGAACTTTGCAGGCGTCACGAACAGGATAAAGTTTTGGCCGTGGTTTAGTCTTCATGGTCGGTTTGTACTCCTGTCGATCATGTTTCGTTCTTCGTCGGCTTCTATTCTTTTTTAATAAGCCGATGATCTAGTCAATTGCCTATCGATCAAAGCGGAGCAAGCAGCGAACTTAGCAGCGGGGTTGCGGGAGCTCTGCGCAGCTCCTCCCATGTTCCCTGTTGCACAATCTTTCCTTGCTCCAGTGCTACGGCCTGTTGCGGACACAACCGTCTGAGAACTTCGGCCTGGTGGTCAACGGCAATCATGCTGAAACCTATCGTTTGGCTCCAGAAAACCAAATCATCGATCAATTCGCGTACTAACTGGCGGTCCAAACCAGCGAAAGGCTCGTCCAACAAAACCAGCTGCGGTTTTCTTGCCAGCATTCGCGCCAGGCTGACCCGCCGGGCCTGCCCTCCGGAAATCAAGGAAGCCGGAGCGTCCCAGAGTGACGCCAATTGCAAACGATCGCGCAGCGTCGCAATCCAATCAAGATGCTCCTTGTCTGAGGCGTGGTTTCCGGGAATGCCAAAGCTGATATTTTCACTTACGCTCAAGTGAGGGAACAGCCCAGGTTCCTGGGTCAAATATCCGATATGCCGCTTATGTAAAGGAAGAGACGGCGGAAAAAATTTGATGCCCTTTACCTCCACGTATCCGTTATCCGGCTCCTCAATTCCGGCAATGCAGGCGAGAACAGTGCTCTTGCCTGCGCCGGAAGCGCCGAAAAATCCCAGCGATTCTCGAGGGCCGAGTTCCAGTGCAACGTTGACCTCAAGGTCGCGGCGTTTCTTGGTGATCTGCGCTTTAAGCATGGCGTTGGCGCTGAGCCAGAACGTGTATCAACCAGGGAAGTGGCAAGGCCACGGCCAAAAAAACCACCAGCAGGGGCATGACTGCGGGCAAACCAAAGCTTTGTAAATTCACCCAGAGTTGGACTGGCATTCCCGAAGGATAGTACGCGGTTACCACTACCGCGCCGAATTCCCCGATAGCCCGGACCCACGCAATGCTCAGCGCAACAGCTAATCCCAAGCGCGAGAGTGGCAATGTTACACGGAGAAAGACGCGCATCGGCGTAAGCCCCAGCAGGGCAGCCTGTTTTTGCAGCATCACCGGAACTGCATCCAGAGCAGCCACCGCTCCCAGAACGTAATACCCCATGCCGACGTAAACCTGAGTCGTGACAAAAGCTGCAGCGCTATTGGTCATGACGATGCCATAACGCTCCAGCCACGCTCCGATGGCCCCATAAGGACCAAACGCCAGAGTCAGCAGAATTCCGAGCGCCAACGGCGGCAGGAGAATGGGGACCAGCAACAAGGCCTGCCATAAAAGTCGCTCGCGCGGATGGCAACGAGCGATATAAGCTGCCACTGGAGTGCCCACAACAACAATGATGGCCATCGCCAAGCCGGTCAGCAGCAATGAAACGCGAATGGAAGAGAGGGCCGGGCCACGCACGTCCGGCCCCCAATGCCATTGGCCAACATTCGCGAACAATGCAGTAAGTGGATACAGAAGAGCCAGCGCAAACACGGCGGCGCCAGCCCTTGCCATCCAATGGCGGTTAATGGTCATGCTTGCAGTGCAGACGCATCGCCCGGTGAATCGTAATCATAGCGACGGAAGATGCCCTGCCCCTCCTCGCTCTTGAGCCATTTTGCAAAAGCAATGGCGCCTTTGGCGTTGGGCGCATCCTTCAAAACGGCGGCATAGTAAATCAGCGGTTCGGGATTGTAGGTTTTGCCGCCGACATTGAGAGTAATATCCGGATGGTCAGCATGTACGTTTTGACTACTCAGGTTGATTTCTTCTGCCAATGTCAGGTAGGGCAAATTGAAAGGAGCAGGCTGGATCTTGTACGCCGACGCGGCATCCAGCTCGCCGCTCTGCAACCTTGCCTGCACAGTTGGCTCGGTAAAGATTTGCTTCGGATTGATTGCAGTGCCCAGGACTTTCTCCACTAGATCCGGCTGCTTATAAATTTTGGCCGCGAGCATCATAGTAAAAATGATATTGCGACCTTGAGGATCGGTGATCGGGTCAGTACGCCCGAAACGCAAACCGGGTTCTTGCAGAATTTCCCACCAGTTCCCTTTACCCCTGGCCGTGGCTTCAAACCTGGAAGCAAAGCGGCTTTTGGGGCTGTATGCGATTCCCATCTCCGTGTGGGCAATGGGCTGTGCAGTCTTAGCTTTACCGGCACGCAGAACGATCAGCATGGGGCCGGGCGTGATAGGGATGAATATGTCCGGCCGGATACTTCCGCCGACAATTAATTGCGCTAAGGCGCTAGACCCCTGTGCGAGGCCGTGCATCTCCAGGTTCAAGGTTCGTGCGGCGGATGTTTTCAGTGGTCCTTCCATCAACGAACTCATAGAACCAGCATAAGCCACATCGAGCGCCGCCAGTTTCGCCGCGAACAGCCTGGCAGGAAGGCCAACGGTCGTCGTCGCTCCCAGACTGAAGAGAGCGCCGCGTACAAGCATCTCTCGTCGGCTGAGGGTCTTTCTGCCATGTTCCATGAGAGAGTTATTCCTCTGACATGCATGAACGGAATAATGATATAAAGCGGTTCAAACGCGAATACACGATTTAATATGGTACCAACCGTTATTGTCAAGTTTATTTAGATGAACCTGATTAATTGGCCCCGCTTAGTCCGAGCCGAATCTGATTCCCGGCCCAAGCACTGCTACGAAGAAAACTGCAGCCACCAACGCTGCGACCATCCATTTCGCGCTTCGTGTGATCGCTGGCGCGGCCGGAACAGACAAATTTCTGGAGCGGGCGCCCGGGAAATGATCGACCTGGGTAAGTCCAAAGGCAGCCGCCGCGGCGGGTAGCGCAGCAGTAAAGATGGTGGTCCATCCGTTGGGATTGAACGCCCCAGCAAAGGCTGCGATCGCCAAGGCCGCAACGTAGGGCACCAGTGTGATTCGTCGCAGCCGCTCAAGCGCTTGTGGTTCATCCGAGCCGCAAAATGGGCTAATCTCCGCCGCTATCAATTTGAGCGAAAGATAGTAGGAAAGCCCACTCAGTGCGATCAGCAGAACCCGCCACAGCCATGCAGGAGAAAGCCCCGAGATCACTGCAGCCCAGTCCCCAAACGCTGCAAGGCCGGAGTAAGCCGGATAGGCTGTAGCAAACAGCAGGTTGAAGGCTGTAGACAGCGTGAAAAAGTAACGAGCATGGGGTCCGGCTGTCCGCAATAGGCGCACTGCGAGGAACGATAGAAAGCCCACAGCCACGTTAGCCATGCCGCCAGCCGCTGGAATCCATCGGCTCGTGCTTCCGCTCGACCCGAAGTAGCTCGTCGTCAGGATCACCGGCTTACCGCCCACTGCGAGAGTCGCGAGTCCATGCCCCAAAGCTTCATGGGCCACGTCCGCAACCACAAAGGCCAGCACGCCCAAGGCAATCAGGGTCAGCAGATCATCGGTAGAGTTGTCCTGCATAGCACACAGTCTACAGCCAGCTGCATCGGTTCAGGGCTGATGAAGAAGTATTCGCGCCGAAGTTCGCTATTTGGCATCTGACTAAAAAGACTGGTCATCGCCGAGGAGATCAAATGAAAAAGGTAAGCTTTCTCACAAATCAGGAAAATGCTGGCGCACCTCTTGAAGAATCGCAGGTGCCAGCGGCCAAGCCACTTGAAGAGAAACTACAAAAGGCGATCGACAAGGCACTTTACGCGAATGGACGACCTGCCGCGCAAAAGGTCAGAAACTTTCTGAACGGCACATGGCTCGGAGAGCCTTTACATGTCGTCCTGAAGGACGTACCTATAGGCGCCTGGACGGTAGCAATGGCGTTTGATGCTCTGGATCTGATTCGCAATCGCCCGGAGGATGCGCCAGCCGCCGACACATCGATAGCAATAGGGCTACTCGCTGCAGCAGGCGCGGCCGTAACCGGATTAACGGATTGGTCGGATGTTGATCCGCCAGCCCGCCGCCTCGGATTGATCCATGGGCTATTGAATATAGGGGCTACTGCACTGTTTACGACCTCGCTCATCCTGCGAAAGAAGAAGGCGCGCACTGAGGGCCGAATCTCCTCCGCTCTTGGTTATGCGCTCATGTCCTACGCAGCGCACCTGGGCGGGAAGTTGGTATACGACCATCAAGTAGGAGTTGACCGCACTGTCGGTCAAGCATTCCCAGAAAACTTTGTTCCGGTTTTAGCTGAATCGAAATTAATGAATGACACGCCAACGCGTGCAATGCATGATGGCGTGCCTATTCTGCTTGTTCGTCGTGGAGAGCGCCTGTTTGCCCTGGCGGAGACGTGCTCCCACTTCAGCGGACCGCTTTCAGAAGGCAAGCTGGATGGAGACAGTATTGTTTGTCCCTATCACGCCTCTCGATTTGCTCTGGAGGACGGACGCGTGCTTGATGGGCCGGCGGTGCACCCGCAGCCATGCCTTGAAGTCCGGGCGCGTAATGGCCAGATAGAAGTGCGGAAACCGCCCGCGAAAGGCTGAAATTACGCTCGTCAATTCCTTGTGATCACTCCGTTCGCAATGCCAGCATGGGCTCAGTGTTTGCCGCTCGACGCGCCGGAATCATGGCGGCAATGAATGCAGCAGCCGTGAGTACCACGGTGGTGATCGACAAAACCACGGGATCGTATGGCTTGACACCGAATAACTGGCTGGCCATGAAGTGGCCAGCTATGATCGTGACCGGAATGCCTATGGCCAGGCCGATACCAACCTGAAAAAATGCTCCGCGCAGGACCATTCCCAGCATGTTCATGCGGTCGGCTCCCAGAGCCATGCGGATGCCAATCTCGCTGGTTCGCCTCTCAACGGAATATGAGGTAACTCCGTAAAGCCCAATCGAAGCGAGAATCAACGCCAGGATGCCGAAGAATGATGTCAGCTTCGCAATCATTGCCTGTTGCGTGAAATTTGACTGCACCTGGAGAGCAAAACTTTGGAAATCGACCACCGCCAGATCAGGATTGATCTGCGAAAGCACCCGGCGGAGCTGGACTTCAAGTCCTGGAACTTCGCCACGGGTCTGTATCTCGATGGCATTCAGATACCTGGAGCGATCTTCAAATTGTTGGTAGCGTGGATCAGGGTTATGCGCACTCTGCCCCTGGGCCAGAAAGTACATGGCGCGCATCTTGCTCGTTGCTCCCCAGTAATTGGTATCTTCCGTTACTCCGACAATCTCATACGCTCCCGGATGCTTCAGGTCGTCACTGAAATGTTTTCCGATGGCATGGCCGTCCTTGAAATATTTCTGCACAAAGAAACGATTCACCAGGGCGATAGAACGCGTCACGGGCGTATCCTGTTCATTGATGGCGCGTCCTTCTACAATTTTTGTGCCGATAGCGTCAAAATATCCTGGGCTCACGCGCACCCACGAAGCGCCGTGGTCGGGCGTGCCCGGCGGTGGCGGCGGTTCGCCGTCAATGTAAACACCTTCGCCCCAGTTGTCGCCTTCCATCGGGCTGTAAAGCGAAAAACTTGCCTGTTGCATGCCGGGAATCGCGCTCAAATTGTCATGGAGCTGCCGATAGAGAGGCTCAAGCCTGTCGGGTTTATATCCGGCCATTTGTGGATCGATGTGCAGGATGTAACGGTTGGTCGTGTCGAAGCCGAAATTCCTGTGCTGCATATTATTCAAGCTGCGCGTCAGCAGGCCCGCCGCGCATAGCAGCACGAGTGAAAGCGCCGCCTGCACTATGACCAGTGATTTTTGCCCCCATGTGCCTTTGCGTCCGGTCGAGCGGCCAGCGCCGCGCAAGGCTTCAGCAGGATTTGCGTTGGCCGTCATCCATGCGGGCGCTATTCCAAAGAGAATGCCGGTCAAGAACGAGGTGGCAAAAGCAAAGGCCAGAACCGTAAGCGAGGGTGTGGCGTGGATCGGCACATACTCATTGGCAAAAGCAAGTCGCAGAATCATGCGCGTGCCGGCAAAGGCGATTGCGATCCCGACTACTCCGCCCATCATCGCCAGCACCACGCTTTCTGTCAGCGCCTGGCGCACCAACGTGCTGCGCGAAGCGCCCAACGCGGCGCGAACCGAAATCTGCTGCTTGCGCGTGGTGGCTCGGACCAGCATCAGGTTCGCCAGATTGGCGCAAGCGATCATTAGCACGAAGGCGGAGATCCACATCAGCAGGTGCAGCCCGTCCTGGTATTCATCGCGCATTCTCTGCACACCGCCGCCGCCGGGAGAGAAATGCAGCGTCTGTTTGGCGACCAGAGGTTTAGAACGGTCTTCCACCTTGCTCTCTGGACTCATCAGAAACTGCCGCAGCTCCACTTGCATCTGTGCTTCCATTGATTTCGTGTCCGCTCCCGGCTGGATACGTCCGATCAGATCGAGCCAATCCAGGGCGGGATCGTTCAAGAGTGCGTTGGCGGGCTCGATCACAGGCTCAGCGGCCAGTGGGGCCCAGAACGCAGTAGGATTGCTCTGAATCCGGTCGCCAAAGAATCCGGGCGGGGCGATGCCTACGATTGTGACCGGTTGCGCATTAATCACAAAGCCAGCGCCGACGACGGATCGGTCTCCACCGAACTTTTCCTGCCAGGTGCGGAAGCTCATTACCGCGACTGGCGGTGCGCCTTTAGTGTCGTCCTGTGGAGACAGCATGCGGCCGGCATAGGCGGGAATTCCAAATGTCGAAAAATAATTTCCCGAGACAAACTCACCTCGAAACGATTCAGAGGGCGTGCTGCTTCCGCTCCGGCGCACGCCCATCAGGCTGCTTCCGGCCTGAAATGCCGCCAACTCTGCGAAGCCCGAAGTGTGCTCTTTGAATTGCTTGTACTGCTCGTTGGAGAACAAGGACCAGTTATCCTGCAGGCCGCCGTTAACGCAGCAATTTTCCTCATTGCCGATGCGCACAAGCTCTTGGGGCTTGGCCACGGGGAGCGACTTCAGCAGCACGGCGTGGACCAACGTAAAGATCGCCGTGGTCGCGCCGATGCCAAGCGCCAGCGTTAAAATGGCGGTGGCAGTAAATCCAGGCGCTTTTCTGAACTGCCGCAGCGCATAGCGAACGTGCTCCAGGACCTGCATCGATGGTTTCCCCTTGGTTGGACCTTGCGGGTGATTAAACCCGAGTGCTTCTGAACCTATATATACGGTCACTGGAGAAAAAGGTTTCTATTTTCTATGCAGAATTCACGGAATTATTAGCTCACTTCAAGCTGGCGGCGAAGTGAGTGTGACCGTAAGTGCCGGACATGGTAACCGGCAGTTCAGCGCCCGCACCTTTTTTCTTATAGAACGGGTCAATTACTTTGAGGAAGAAGGATTTTTTGCCGGTAGTGGCTTGCGACACGGTAGCCTGCATACGCATTTTGCCGCGCAGGTCGACACGTTTATCGATGAGACTATATGTTCCCATCATGTCCGCATGGGCGCCGGGAAGGGAGAAAGAGATACGGGAAAAAGTCGCCACGCCGTTTCTGAGCCGCACCTGTCCCTTCAGCTGGGTGAGCACTCGCTCAAAGCCCGTGGCGTCGTCATCCTGATCAAAGTCCTTTTGTTTGTCTTTCTTCCCTTCGGCGCGTTCACTGAGCTGATCAATACTGCCCTGCGTGTCGGCGGCGGGGAACCGTGCGGGATCAACATTGAAATCGCCGGTAAGTTGCACACGTTCCTTGAACGGACGATGTTCCGGCGGCAGAACAACCTGCGTGTGAAAGACAATGGGACCTTTGACAGATGGTTGTGACGCTTTGGAGAACATAAGCATCAGGTCCTGGATCTCGCCTTTGCCCTCCGCCACCATAAGAGTCACAGTCTTTCGCGGACTGCCGGCAATGGTGGCATGCGCGGTTAGGTTTGTATTGCCGAGCCTGGCCTGGAACGAAGGCAGCAAGACATCGCCGTCGCGCACATCGACAGTGCCGCGAAACTGCGTACTAATGTGAAT
>JBARMK010000353.1:0-11219 GCA_049802395.1 Candidatus Angelobacter sp. | reverse complement strand
TTGCATGTGAATCGAACAGAGCGAGATCGAGAACCCCCTTTTGTTCTACTAGTTGGAGTAGTACCGGCTACGAAATAGTACACTCCATTCGCGTGATTCATGCCTACGGACGCACCCGTCCGGGCAGCGCTTTCAGCTTACTGATATGAGAATGGAAGCCACCATGAAGATTCTGCAACGTGGCCTGATAGTGCTTTTTGCATTTTGCATTGCCGCGCATGCCCAGAGCCCTGAGGGAAGACTTTTCGGGACCGTCTCGGATGCATCGGGAGCGCGGATTGCGGACGCCACGGTGACTGCCACTGCCCGTAGCTTTGCCTTCGTCAGAAGCGTCAAGACGGGCAAGCTGGGAGAGTTCACCATCGAATCGCTGCCGCCCGGCGACTACTACGTGAAGGTGGAAGCCAAAGGATTCGCCGCCAAAACCGGCTCGATTTCTGTAGCGGTAACTTCGGCTTCTACATTGAACGTTCAACTGCAACCGGCGCCGGTGCAACAGACCGTTGATGTCGAAGGTGAACGCGGATCGGTGACGGCTGCGTCCATAGAAAGCACAAGCAGCGTGGTCAAGACGACAGTGGGAGTGAGCGACCTGCAGGAAATGCCGCTGGCGCACCGGAGCTTCGCCAACATCGCCTACCTGGCCCCGATGACCGAGCCGGTGGAGCCATCTGATCCAACGAAAGCGCGCATTACGGCGATTTCTTTTGGAGGCAGTTCGGGCCTGAACGTCGATCTCTCGGTGGATGGTGGCGACAACAACGACGATTTCATTGGCGGATTTCTGCAAAACTTTTCGCCCGATGCCATGCAGGAGTTCACGGTGCGGACCGCCCAGTTTGAGGCCGATACCTCCCGGTCCAACGGAGGGTCCATCATCATCAGCACACGGCGCGGCAGCAATGACTGGCATGGAACCGCGGCCGGGTACTTTCGCAATGAGAGCTTGAACGCGCGCAATAAACTCGACAACCCTGAGCCCAATCCTAAGCAGCCCTTTGCGCGGCAAAACGGAGTGGCTGCGGTTGGCGGCCCGCTGGTCAAAGATAAGCTTTGGTTTTTCTCGTCTTTTGAGTACGTCAACGAGGACGCCAGCGTCGGCTACAGCACGCAGAGCCTGGGTGAATTCAAGGCCCTGGCGCAGTTGGCTTCAGCGGGGCAGATACCCGGAGTGGCGTCCATCCCTGTGCCAAGCTCGGTGAGTACGCCTTTTCACGACACGCTTTTTTCTACCCGCGTGGACTTCCAACAATCAGAACGCTCGTATTGGTTCCTGCGCGGGGCCTTTGACCTGAACGACACCAAGAATGATCTGGTGCATGAAGGCGCGTTGCCTTCCACGGGATTTACGACCACGTCGCACTATTACAGCGTGCTGCTCAGTAACCAGATGGAATTTTCGTCCAGGTGGATCGGCAACTTAGTCTTCCAGGCCAGCAATTTCCATCACGTGAAGGTGCGCAATTCAAGCCTTGGTTTTGGGCTGGCGTTTCCTTTTAGCACCAGCGTGCTCACGACTTCAGGATTTGAGACTTTTGGCGACAACCAGTTCGCCACGCCCATTACGGCATTTCCGGTGAATCGCGACCAACAGAAATACCAGTTCCGGTACGACGTGTCGCATTCCGCGGGCTCCCACGCGCCGAAATTCGGGGTCAATATCATTCATGAGCCGGTATTGAGCGGCAGACTGTCTGACAATCCTGAAACGCTCTTTGTGCTTCCCGAGGACCCGAGTTTTTATCTTGCCAACCCGGGCACGCTAGCAACGGACCTAGCGGATCCAGCAAACCAAATCACTTCCGGAGGAAACGGGCGCTTCTCGCAAAACGTGCAGCGGCTGGGCTTCTACGCGGAAGATTCCTGGCGTGTCAGGACGAACTTCACCGTGAACTACGGCCTGCGCTATGACACCACTTTCGGACTGTTCAATTCGAACGGAGGCGACCAGAATTCCAATCCCGCGGTGCAGACCGTGACCGCGCTCAACCTGGCGTTGCCGAAAGGCGTCCCGCACGATTACCGCAAAGCCTTTGCACCGCGACTGGGATTTGCTTACTCGCCGGGAAGCAGCACTAAAACGGTGATTCGCGCGGGAATCGGGATGTACTTCAATGATCTGGCTCAGAATGGCTGGGTGGATGCGTTCCGCGCAGTGATCCCCGGAGCACCTGGCCTGCTTGCAGCCGGCGATCAGGGGGCGATCATTGATCCCAACTATCATTCGCCCTATGCGCTCCAGGCCAGTGCCGGCGCGGAACACGAGTTTGCCAAGAGCTGGCGGCTGAACATCAACTACGAGCATCAGCAAGGCGTGCATCAATACCGGCGCTATGAATACGTGGCGCAAGACCCGGCCAATGCGCCGAACGCGACCCTGCCCGCTACAGCGCCGAACATCTCGGTGTTTCGCACGGACAATCGGTCGAGCTATGACGGAGTTTCATTCGCGATCAACCACAATTCTCGCCGGCTGGAACTAACGGCCCACTATACGCTGGCAAAGGCCACAACGTGGGGCGCGAACGTCGGTGAGTTATTCGATTACGTGAATGGCGTGACCAGCGTTAACAATCCATTCGGCCCCGGCGATCATGGGCCTTCCGGAGAAGACGTTCGCCACCGCTTTGTGCTTGCAGGAACGCTGCATCTTCCCGGGGCCGTTGACGTGAGCACGTTATCGCAGTTTGAGAGCGCACGGCCATACACCCTGGGAACCGGCACAGACATCAACGGAGACGGCGTGGCCAATGATCGCGCCGTGGTCAACGGACAGCAAACTACGCTGGACGAGTTCCGCGGCACTCCGCTGGCGCAGGTTGATATGCGGGTGAGCCGCAACTTTAAGTTTGGCGAACGCGTTGAGCTCAGACCGTTTGTCGAGTTCTTCAACCTGTTCAACCGGCAAAATCCCGGGAACAATTTTGTGGCCGATATTGGCGCGCTCCCTGTTCCCGCCAGCGAAGTTGCTGCCGGCAACGTGACTCATCTTTGCCTGAACGCGGATTGCAGTGCCCAGCGCCCAATTCAAAGCCTGAACGATCTCAAGAAACCGGGCGGAGCTCTAGGAGATTTTTTTGGGCCAGGTACGACGGTAGGAATGCCATTTGCCGCTCAGTTCGGAATCAGGTTAACCTTCTGAGCGGTTTTTTGAGCTGTCTTTTTCAAGGCAGTCGTTACGCGGTGAAACAGGCCGGGCTTCCTCTGGGCCTTTGTCCGCAGAGGATTGTTCCCATAGAACTCGCCGTAAAAAGAAATGTTATCAGCGGGAGCAGCGGTGATGGGCAGTTTGTGCCGGGCGGAACTAAAGCTTTGGTTGAGATTCGTGGCGGCACTCTGGTTGAACTGCGCGGGCGAAGTTGCCGCAGGAACTGAGGCATGCAGGCTCAGGGCAAACATCAGACAGGATAGACTGGAGATCACTCGACGCACGTCTAAAATTATACTCATCAGCGACCTAAGCAATTCTGACTAAATCACCTTAGTACTTTTCAGGTAGGGTTACGTCGGCCCTCGGCACGCAGTTCAGAGATACCCACAAACCGTTTATTTGCAAATCTTTCCAGCAGCATCCGAGTTGCTCTCACCGTATGATTACGATCAGTGCCAAAGGCAAGATGCCCGCCATCATGCAGCAAGACGACCTCTGCCCGCCGCGTGCCTGATTCCAGCTTGGGAGTGACCTTCCCCAGGATGAATTCAGCGGATTTTGCGTCCCAGTCATAACCGGTCACCGACCACATCACCGGCGTAAGGCCCAGGGTGCGGGCGGTCCGCAGCACGTTTGGCCTCCGCCCGCCAAACGGCGGACGAAACAGAGAAGTCGTTGTGCCCAGCGCATCATCCAACGCTTTGCGACAGTCCTCTAACTCCTGATGCAGGCGTGCGGCGGAAACAAAGATCAGGTTGGGATGGCTGTATGTATGGTTGCCAATCTCATGTCCGCCGGCCTGTATAGCCCGCGCGATATCAGGCCGCTGATGCACATACTTGCCGATCAGAAAAAATGTTGCTTTTGCTTCTTGCCTGGCCAGCACATCCAGCAGGCGCAACGTGTGGGGATCATTGGGACCATCATCAAAGGTGAGCGCGATCTGGTTGGGGTCGCTGCCATGCGTGATCGTCCGGCCATAGAGCTGCGATTCCGGCGCCATGGTAGCGTATCCGGCGTAGCTGGCGGCGGCGGCAGAGGCGAGAGTGATTAGGGGGAAGAACATCTTTTTTGATTTTGTAATTGGTTAAGAAAAGATCCTTCCCTTTCGTCAAACTCAGAGTCAGGGTTTCGCCTGCGGGCTGCCGCTCCGTTCACGCCCACAACCCGGCTCAAATTACCGAGTTACTTATTTACCAAATGCTTCTCCAGCTTTCCACAGGCTGTTAACTGATTGTTCATTGCCAGCGCGCGCTTTGCGATATATGCTGCGAACAAGTCGGCAACAGTGACTCATGGCCAAGCTTTTTGAACCACCACAATATATAGCAGTGGAAGGTCCCATCCGCGTGGGCAAGAGCACGCTGGCGAACGTTATCGCGGACCGCCTGAACGCCCAGCGCGTCATCGAGCCGGAAGACAATCCTTTTCTGCGTCCGTTTTATGAAGGTGAGCGCGGCGCCGGCTTCCAAGCCCAGTTCGCTTTTCTGGTCCGGCGCTTTGAGCAGCTACACCGGCTGGAGGTGGGGCCGGGCTCGCGCAAGACCGTGGTGGCCGACTACATCTTTGAAAAAGACAAGATCTTCGCTTACATCAACCTGAGCGACCCGGAACTGGAAGTTTACAACCGTTATTATCAGCTTTTCCGCCAGCAGCTCCCGGTGCCCGACTTGGTGATCTACCTGCAGGCCTCGCCGGAGGTGCTGAAGAGACGCCTGCGCAAGAAGAACCTGCCTGGTGAGACCGCTGTGAGCGACGACTACATTGAAGAAGTGGTCAAGGCCTACGAGCACTTCTTTTTTCATTACACTTCCTCTGACCTGCTGGTGGTAAACACCAATGACATCGACTTCGTGGAGCGCCACACCGACCTGCAGGAGCTGCTCCGCCGCGTGAGCGAACCGATCCGGGGAACGCAGTATTTCCTGCCGCTGGGATCGACCGGGGCGGTCGGGGCGTAAGGCCCTGAGGCTGGCCGACTTGCTGCGTATCTTTCCGCTGCGCTCCAAGGTTTCTATCGCAAGGGTTATGGGGCAGAATTGGCTGCGTTATCGGGCGGTTCTTTATTGGAGTGGCGTAAAATAACTATTTTGGTTTGCTGAATAACTCCAGCTGAGGAGCCCTCGCCTATGGTCCGCAATGACATATTGCAGAAGTTCCCGGATCTCTTTGGACCGAAAACGGTCAATGGCAAGAACGTCAATGTGGAAGAAGCCATTACCACGCTCACGCGTGAGCTGCGTCCGGAGATCGCTGCGGCGCTGACCGCCCGCCGCGAGATTCTGCAATCACCTGCGCCGGTCCGGGAAAAGTACGCTTGGCCAAGGTGGGAGCAGCAATATGACGATCCTGTCACGGGAAAATCGTGGACATTCCGCCAGATTGTCCAGGGATTGATCGACAACTTTCAAGGCCGGGAGAGTGAGTGGCGCTGGCGCTTGAATGATGAAGTGCTCATCCCTAAGGACGCACATCCTCTGAAGAATCCCGGGCTGGAGTTGACAGGCCCGTGGCATCCGTTGGATATGGCGTTCAACGCGCTGAATAGCCCGGCGCCCATGAACATGCCGGACTTCGAAGACGCCTCACCGCCGCATTTTCTGCCCGATGGCACGCCGTCTACACAGCCGGTAGGAGTTTTTGCCGCGCTGCAGAATGCGAAGGAGATTTTTGCCGGCAACTGGAACACAAAGGCATACGAAGTAACCAAGAAGGGCAAGAAGCGCGAATACAAGATCACTAAGCCACCAGCGCAGTGGCCTACGCGCTTTGGGCGTCCGCCGGGGCTGCACATCAACTATGACCACATCACTGTGGACGGGCGACCTGCTCCGGCGACGATTGTGGTGGCGACTCTGTGGGCGTTCAATAACTTTGACGCGCTCAAGGGCGCTGGAAGCGGCGTTTACTTTTACATCCCCAAGCTGCAAACCGCGAAAGAAGCGCTGATCGTGGAAAAGATTCTGTCGCGGCTGGAAGGGATGATTGGGGTTCCTGCCGGGACCATCAAGATCAAGATGCTGTATGAAGAAGGCAATGCCGGCCGCCAGTTGCCCGCCATCGCGTGGACACTGCGGCGCCGGTTGCTGGGCACCAATGTGGGCCGCTGGGACTACCTGGGCAGCCTGATCGAGATGTGGAAGGACGACCCAAGGGGCGTCTATCCCGATCCGCAATCCATTGGCATGGCTTCACCCAACATGATTGCCTATCAGCGCTTCAATGCGCTGATGATGCTGATGGCGGGCATGAAGAATGGCGAACTGGAAAACGGCGCGCCAATCGGCGGCATGGCGGCGGTGATGATTTACCAGGCCGGCGATCCTTACGGACGCTCCCGCTACAACCCGCTAGCGTTGCGCGCAATGGTGATCGACAAGTTGCGTGAGCGCATCCTGGGACTGATCTTTGTGCCTGACGAGCCTTTAACGGCAGGCCAGATACCAACGCTGGACGACATATTGGCAAAGCGGGTGAAAGGGCGTCTCTACGATTGTTACCGGCAGAGCTGGGTCGCCAGTCCAGAGCCCGATTACGTGGCCGCAGGCAATACGCCTCTGCGCGCCGCGGTAACGGAGCTGCAAGGCATCATCAGCGCGCCGCAGGCAAGTACGCAGGTGAAGGATAAGCCGGTACCCACGGCGAATAGCGGCCTCAGCGAGCCTGAGCGCAGCGTGTTGCAATCCCGCGGTTTGTTGAATACGCAAGGGAAGATTACTCCGCAGGTGATCACCCGTGAGTCTTTGGATACGCCGGAAAAACTGCTGTCACAGGCGCGCTGGGACGCGATCAACGGTGTGCCGACCGGCGATATCACCATCGAGCGCATCCAGCATGCGTTTTACATGGCGGCGAATTACGGTTATCAGATTCTGAACGGCAATTTCGCCGCGGCTATTGACGATTACGAGCTGAAGCTGCGCTTCATGAATGACCTGGCTACGTACCGGATCGACGTTTCATGGCTGTGGACGCTGCTCCGGCACCAAGCCACCGTCACTAAGGACGGCTATCTCAAGCGTCCGGAGATGACTGAAGACGGAGTGGAGCCGGCGAGGAATGCCGACCAGGTAAAGGCTGGAACACGCTTCACCGAAGAGTTGTTTGACAAGTTGTGGAACTACCATAACGAGTGGACGCAGGCTTTCTTTGCTGAACTGGACCGGCGCGGCGATCCGGGCCGCTTTGATCGCGGGAAGGCGGACGTGATCATGGAGATCCTGAACAAACAGCTGCTTTCACCGCATTACATTCAGCACAGCGCCCGGGTGCTCTTTGTGGTGGGACAGGCCGGCAAAGAAGAACGCGCGCAATTGCTGGAAGCGATCTTCGATCTTCCCCGCCCAGAGGCGGTGAAGCGCGTCCAGGCAGGCACATTGAGCCAGGCAGCGCTGGCGGCTCATGATTACGTCTTTGATATTTTTCCTGAGACGGCCGCGAAGGATGGCGCGGCAGCGGACTGAGGCCAATAAGGCTGCCGCAGTGGACATCTGTGTAAATCCTGTGCAGAACGAGCTCCTGGTTTTTAGATAAAGCCGTGCCGGTATTCAGAATGGTGATATTTTCATAGCAGAACTCCATGGCCACTTCGCTTCAGTCCCAGACCGCGCCAGCATGTTCTGTATGTGACGGAACCGGCTGGAAGAGTGTCGCGGTCCCGGGCAAAGCCAGTCGGGTGACTCGCTGCGATTGTCGTATTTCTTCGCGCAATCAGTCGCTACTGGAAAAAGCGCAGATACCCGCCCGTTATAAAAACTGCACCCTGGAAAGTTTCAATCTAGAGCATGTTTCCCTATCGGTGAGAAATGCCCATCGCGACGCACAGCGCTTTGCGCAGGAGTATCCGCTGGAGCGAAAGGGATTGCTGCTGATCGGATCCATTGGCGTCGGCAAGACCCATCTTGCCGTGGGAATCATCCAGGAATTGATCGCGGTGAAAGGCGTACCTAGCCTTTTTTGCGACTATCGCGAACTGCTGAAAGAAATCCAAAACTCATACAATCCGGCTGTGCAGGCGACTGAGCTGCAAATATTGCGCCCTGTCCTAGATACAGAAGTACTGCTGCTGGATGAACTGGGTGCGGTGAAGTCGTCGGAGTGGGTATGGGACACTGTAAGTTACATCCTGAACAGCCGCTACAACGAACAGAAAACCACCATCATCACCACAAACTTTCCCGATGCGCCTTCAGCTGCGGGCCAGAAAGAACACTCCCGGCTAGGCGTAAAATCCCGAGAAGAAGAAAATGCGCGGACGGCATCGCGAGAAGAAACACTTGGCGATCGTATCACTGATCGCATGCGATCCCGCCTGCATGAGATGTGCCGCGTGCGTACCATGAAGGGCGCAGACTTTAGAACATCCCATCAAAGCTAACTTCTATAAAGTCTCTCAGCATTAACTGGTGTGGTTTACGAGTGTGCGCTTACTGGTACTTCTATATAAACAATTCTATTTATATAAATACAGTAGTAGCAGTAGTTGCCTGTGTACGTTGCGGAAATCAGGCCGATATTCAATGAATAAGCCGTTTCCTGGCGTCCACATGCTGTGAAGAAGGGACTCTGGAGTTTGTTGAGAGCGTGCTAAAAAAGGCAGCGATCTGGAGTTGCGGCGAGGTTTCCAACCAAATCCACAGAAGAGGAATGAAGCGGCTCTGGATCCGGTGGAAATAAGGGCGACGATGAGAAAGAATGGCAGTATATACGCGCAGACGGCAGACCCGAGTTTTCCGCATGTGAATAAGGATGGTTCTGGAAATTGTGGAAGGAGCTTTGGGCAAAACCAATTCATGCTGCACATGCGAGCGTTGTTATGCCAGACTGATATCAGGTGGGTCTTGTGTTATCGCGTTGGCGGTGAGAGTTGCTGACTCAGTCCATTCCGTTCTCTCCCGATCACCCACTGGATTTCTTTGCCCAATTCTCTGCGGCGTCGGCCGTATTCGCCTTGCGTGGCGCGGATGCGGCAGCCGAGCCCTATGTAAGCAAGACGGCGAACCTGAGGAGACGATTGCAGCGATTGCTGGCACCTCCGGAAGCGCAGTCGAAACGCTTGAACTTGCGTGAGCGCGTGGCTGCGATCGATTATTCGCTGACCGGTTCCGATTTTGAATCGACTTTGCTGCTGTACCGGATGCTGAGGAAGGAATTTCCGGAGAGCTATCAGAAGCGTCTTCGTTTGCGGCCGTTGCCGGTTGTGCGGTTCAACCTGGAAAACGCTTACCCGCGAGCCTATGTCACCACAAGGACCGGCAAGCTAACGGGAAAGTCGCTTTATTACGGTCCGTTCCGGTCGCGGGCTGTCGCCGAGAAGTTTCTGAATGATTCCCTTGACCTGTTCAAAATGCGGCGCTGCACGTTTGACCTGGATCCTGATCCCAGTTTTCCCGGCTGCGTTTACTCAGAGATGAAGATGTGCCTGGCGCCCTGCTTCAAGGGCTGCACGGATGAAGAATACAGCGCAGAAGTGGCGCGGGTACAAGCGTACTTGGATTCAGACGGCCAGACGCTGATGGCGGAGCTTGAGGCGGAGCGGGAACGATTATCCGCAGCACTGGACTTCGAAGGCGCCGCGCAGGAGCATGCCAGAATTGCCAAGATCAAAAGTATTCTTACCGCCTGCGATGAAATTTGCGGGCGGCTGGACCGGCTGGATGCGGTCATTGTGCAGCCATCGGCGGAGGAGAAGTCGGTTGCATTGTTCCGCTTTCACGCCGGCGAGTTAAAAGGCCCTGTGGCGATCCAATTGGAAGTTGAGGATGACTCACAGTCAATGGAGGGACGAATCAAGGCCGCACTGGAGCAACTACTGTCGGAAGGGCAGCGCTCTTCTCAGCGGTTCGCCGAAGAGTTGGCCATGGTGAAGCGCTGGTACTACCGCAGCCACAAAGTCGGAGAAATCTTCTGCGCTAATGAGAATGGAGAGCTGCCCTGGCGCAGGATCGTGCGCGGCGTGGGCAGGGTGCATCGCGGAGAACGGGAAGGGGAGCCGGCAGCGCAAGCGGATTCCGCAGTTCTGCCGAAAAGCTCAGAGCCTGGAGCCCAAACCGTCAAGCCTGCAGACTCAGGGGAGTGATCTATCTTCTGCTTATGCATGCCTCGGCGCCTGGGCAGAACTTTTTCTATAGATCACACCCATTCCTTCCCGCCAACGTTCGTCCACGCCGACCAGCATCCATTCGATTGCCGGAGAGAAGTAGCGCAGGAGAGTGTCAACGGCCGGATGCACACGCAAGGAAGGCGCAACCAGGACCAGTAACGGCGGACGTGGCGAGAGTTGCACACCGGGGAAATATCCGTACTGCTGGAATTCTCCGCGGCCATGGTGCCACACGACCCTAGCCCAGTAGTCGAGGCCCTGGAGAGGCAGATGGATGTCCTCATCGGCTTTCAATTCCAGAACGGCGAGACGGCCTTCGCGCGTGCACGTGAGCACGTCAATCATGGCGCGATCTGAAGCGGAAAAAGCAGGCACTTGTGAATAAACGTGAGCAGGATCAAGCCGGGAATCCACCGCGGCAACATTCTTGAACACCAGGGACTCAAGCCAGCGCTCTGGGTACATGCGCCAAAGAGGATCCCGACGGTCTCCGCGGGCACTGCGCGCTTCGATCACGGTGACCACGAATTCAGCAAATGCTGAATCGGTTTCTTCAGTCAAGCGTGTTTCATATCCCGGCGGGCCAAAGATGAGTTCTTCCTCTACCTGAAAAGATCCGGGAGCATTGGCGGCCCGGACCCGTGCAAACTCAAGCCCATGCCAACGGAAGGCGATCTCCGTGGGGGAGAGAACAGCAACTTCAGCTTGCGGCGCCACAGCCAGCACTTTTCCGACGGCCTGGACGAAACGCGCACGCACTTGCCTTGGATCAGGGCAGCGCACCAGGCGAGTGTGAATGTTGCCGTGATCGGAATAGTCAAGCGATTGCAATGACTCATTACGTTCATCGATTTCGAAAAGCTGAAACTTGGCGGCTGCGTGGTCCAGATGGGCCAGACGAATTTGCAGAGTGGAGGACGTTCCCGGCGGAACGTACAGCCGCAGGCCCTCCACCAGACAACGACC
>JBARMK010000352.1:0-6921 GCA_049802395.1 Candidatus Angelobacter sp. | reverse complement strand
ACGCCGAACTGCGCAATATTGAGCAGCCAGCAGATCGCCATACCGGCGATGATGCTTCCTTTGCCGTCATTCATGTATATGGGTTATTGAAACATAAAAAAGCCCGCCTTTTCGGCGGGCCCAGGTTCTTGCCACTTGCTATCTGCTACCTACGGCACCATCTCCTGCTCAATCGTGGCGCCGCCCATATCGCTCAGCGTAGCGGTCATCTTTACGGGTTTGTGCGAGTCTTTGGCGACCCATAAAGTCTGCTTGTCACTACCGCCATCGGCCGAACTTAGTTCGACTTTGTACGTATCAAAGGTGCCCGCCGGAACAGTAACGCTTTCGCTGCCCACCACTTTCAACTGCAGCAATTTTTCCTTTTGCTTCCGCACGTCAAAATTGCGAAAGGTAGTGGCATAGCCATCAGCCAGCGGGAGCGCGGCTATGGTCATCTCAGATGCAGCGGCATCTGCGAAAATCGGGCCGCCCAGATCAGCGGAAATTGGCCGGTCCTGCCCATTCACGTTCATACTGCCTGTGGCCTTGTTATTGGCAAAGTCAATATCGATAGTCGCTGGTCCCTGCTTAATGGTGCGCTTGTTGACCACGAGCGTGCCTTTTTCCACTGTCGTGACGTCACTAGCTTCGCCCATGGGTGATTGCATGGTTCCCGTCGCCACCCATTTCCCATTGTCTTCCTTGATGGTGGTCGACATGTCCACGGCAATGTCCTGGCCGCCCATGGAAATCTTTGCCTTGTATTTATAGGTGCCGGGCTGCAAGTCCGTCGCCGGTTTGGGCAAGCCCACCGAATTCGCATCCACCTTCTTGGCCAGCGCCACGGTCTTGGGATCAACCGTGACTTCCTTCAGCCGCGCCACTACCGCCGGAGTTCCTCCCTCCTCGGCGCGTCCTCCCAGGTACTTGGCAAAGAACTGTTCCGTGGCCATTACGCTGGCCATGTTGTTGACCGGCCGGGCAAAGCCATGCCCTTCATCCGGAATCAGCAGGTACTCCACAGGGAAGCCACGATCGCGCAGAGCGATCACGATTTGTTCCGACTCAGCATGGTTCACGCGTGGATCGTTCGCTCCCTGCGCGATCAACAACGGTGTCTTGATCTTATCTGCGGAAGTCAGCGGTGAGCGTTCTATCAGCATTGCTTTCCCGTCCGGTGTGGTGGGATCGCCCATGCGCGTGTAGAACATCTTGCGTCCCGCCTCCCAGTACGGCGGAATGGATTCCATCAGCGTGATCAGGTTTGACGGGCCAAAAAGATCGACTGCTGCCGCATAAACGTCGGGCGTAAACGCCACACCTGCCAGCGTGGCATAACCGCCGTATGACCCGCCGAAGATGCCGACGCGCTTGGGGTCGCTGATGCCTTGCGACACCAGGTACTTCACTCCCCAGGTGATGTCATCCTGCATCGTGCGGCCCCATTGCTTGTTGCCGGCATTAAGGAACTTCTTGCCGTAGCCGGTGGAGGCGCGGAAATTCGGGCTGAGCACCGCATAGCCCCGGTTGGCAAAGAACTGCGCGTATCCGTTGTAGCCCCACACGTCACGTCCCCACGGGCCGCCGTGCGGGAAGATCACAGTCGGCAGGTTCTTGGCCGGCACACCCTTGGGCAGCGTGAGATAGGCGGGAATTTCCAGCCCGTCGGATGATTTGTAGCGCACAGGCTCCATCTTGGCCAGCGATTCACGGGGCAGTTTCTCCCGCACGGCAAACTGTTTCGCCAGCTTGTGCGCCTTACGATCGAAAATGTACGTCACTCCAGGCTCGGTATCACTGTAGGCCGTCACCAGCCAGGTTTGTTCGTCGCGCGTGCGCGAGTTGTAGCTGATCTCCATTCCCGGAAGCTGGCTTTTCAGCCACTTGTAGTCGTTCTCAAACCCTTTGTCCTTGAAGTAGAGCCGTTGCTTGTCGTCCAGATATGACGTTGAGACAAGCTCATCGGTGACCTGTGAGAACGTCGCCCCATCTAAGTCCACGCGCTTCATGGGATCGGATTCCACCACTTCAGTCTTGCCGCTCTCAGGATCGAACAACGCCAGCGCCACTAGGTCTACATCGTCACCCTTGTTGGTTTCCATGTAGACCCGCTTGCCGTCTTTGTTAAATTCCAGCGGCGAGCAGGTTTCCACCACGGTGCAGGAATACACCTTGGTGAATTTGTCAGAATCCACGCGTAGGACCTCGTTATCGCCGTTGTCTGCTACGCGCACTGCCAGGCGCAGGTTGCCTTTCAGATCGAACGCCCAGCCGGCGATCTTGTCGGTATTCTTGCGTACCAGCGTCTTTTCGCCGGTGGAGATTTTCAGCTTGTAAAGATCGTGCCATGCCTTATCGCGGTCATTCAACCCAATATAGATGGTATCTGGATCGTTCTTGGGTATATCGATGATCTCCACCCGCACGCCCTTCAGGCCCGTCAGGTCTCGCGATGGCGGCGCGTCAGCGCCTGCGGCCGGCTTGGCCGTGGGATCAACCGCGTAAACGTTGAAGTTCTCGTCGCCATCGTTGTCTTTGGCGTAGAGAATGTACTTGCTGTCACGGCTCCAGAAATAGCCGGCCACTGGCCGTTTGGCCTCGGTGGTCATTAACCGTGCGGCGCTGAAGGGCTCATCCACTCCCTTGACGTAAACGTTCCGCGTGTCTTTCCAGGGCTTCAGAAACGACAGGTATTTCCCGTCAGGAGAGATCTGCGCGGCGGCAATCTCGGGGTTTCCAAAGATTACTTCGCGTTCAATGAGCGGTGGCAGGCCGCTTGCAGCCGGGGCTTTCTTGCTCTTGTCTTGTGCGCTCAGCGAAGCCGCGAGCAGCCCAAGGCACAATAGGCTCTTGAATAACTTATTCATGGAAAGAATTCCTTTCTCTCGTAAACGAGAGCCGAACGACGATCAAATCGTGGTACATGGAATTGTGAGGGCTTGCGGCCATTACTGTCCAGTAATAAGCCGCCTTAATTCTCCAGGCACGGTTAGTCCTTTTTCCTCAGACAGTACGGCGAACCGCCGCAGAAGTTCCAGAAAACCATTTTTTTAGACCTGGCGAAGTGGAAATAAGTTAACCCCGTTTACTCCAAAAAAGGGCGAGATGAAATACTCTTCGAGGCGTCAAACCAAGAGTCTACCCGGAAGCGCGGAGTACAATGGCGTTCATTTCCAGAAACTACTCTTCAGAGGCGAAAAGCATTCATGTCAATCAAGCCGGGCCGGAATCCCTCCAACATTCTGTGGGTGCTCGCCATTCTCCTATTATTCCTGCCAGCAGCACTCGGCCAATCCGCCAAGCCCCTCCTTGCGTTTCAATCGATTGAAATTCGCGCGTCCCAACCGGGCGACCAGGTGGTCACTCTGGGTATTTTGCCCGATGGGCATATTCGATTTCGTAATACTACTTTGAGAAAGATCATTGCGGCCGCTTACAACGTTGACGATGCTCTGGTTACGGGAGGCCCGGTTTGGCTGGATTCTGACCGCTTCGACATCGTGGCTCAAGCTCCGTCCACCGCTTCTCAAGCAGACCGTCTTGCAATGCTGCAAGCGCTCTTAGCGGATCGCTTCAAGCTCGCGGTCCGTCATGATAAGAAAGTCAACCTGGTGTACATCTTGACGGTTGGCAAGAACGGTCCCAAACTGCAACCAGCCGCTAATTCGGTCCTAAAGAACTGTGCGCCTACAACCGGCGATCCAAAACAAGCTCATCTGCTTTGCCATAGTTTCAGCATGGCAGACCTGGCAGACTTGCTGCCACGGGTGGCGCCCAATTATCTGGAATTGCCCGTGGTTGATCGGACCGGACTCGCTGGCGTTTATGACTTCCAGGTGGACTGGATGGGCAGGCGCCCATTCGATGCTGCAATGGAAAGCGCTGCTGCCGGCGCTCCGCGGGACCCGCTGGCGGTCTCGATTTTTGATGCTGTCGCCAAGCTCGGCCTTTCGCTCGAAAAGCACGACGATCCAAAGGATACGATTGTGGTGGAACGCGCAGAGCGCATTCCGGCCAAGCCTACATTCGCCGGCACTGCGGCTACAGAGCTGAAGCCTGAGCAGGCAAGCAGCATTGATCGCTTTGTCACCGAAGAGATAGGACGCCAGCATATTCCCGGCGTTGCCGTAGGTATTTACAGGCGCGGCGAAATTCTCCTGGCCAAAGGTTACGGGCTGGCCAACGTAGAGCTGAATGTTCCGGTAAAGCCGCAGACGATTTTTCAATCAGGCTCTGTGGGAAAGCAGTTTGTCTCGGCGGCCGTGATGCTGCTGGTAGAAGAAGGCAAGATCGGGCTGGACGACAGCATCGTGAAATATTTCCCCAATGCCCCCGCGAGCTGGAAGCCAATCCTGGTCAAGAACCTTCTCTCGCACACTTCTGGCCTGGCGGAGTATGAGACTGCCGAACGCACCGGCCCTAAAGGACCTTTCTATCTGCGGCTTGATTTCAGCGAAGACGAGCTTGTCGAAAAGATCGAAGCACTGCCGATTGAGTTCGCGCCCGGCGAAAAATGGGACTACCGCAACACCAACTATGTCCTGCTGGGGATCATGATCCACAAAATAACCGGCAAGCCGTACGCTGACTATCTGCAAGAGAGAATCTTCAAACCGTGGTACATGACAGCAACCAGGCTCATCAGCGAGAAAGACATTATTCCCAATCGCTCGGCGGGATATGAGTGGTCCGGTGGTAAGCTGCGGAACCAGGATTGGGTATCGCCCACATTCAACTCAACTGCCGATGGGACACTCTACTTCAACGTGCTGGACTTGGCCAAGTGGGATGAGGCCCTGTATGGTACGAGTCTGCTGCAGCAATCCAGCCTTGACCGTCTATGGACGGTTTTTCCTCTCAACAACGGACAACCCAACCCTGCGGGCTACGGCTTTGGATGGCGTATCTCTGCGCAAAACGGCCATAAAGTGATTGGCCATGGAGGCGCATGGCAGGGGTTCACGTGCTTCATCCAACGCTACGTGGATGACGGCCTGACGGTGGTTGTATTAGCCAACCTTGCCGGCGCGGACACCGGCGAGATCGCTCAGAAAGTTGCCGGGCTGGTGAATCCTGCGTTGATGCCGCCTCCCCCCAAAGCGCACAAGGAGATTGCGGTGAATCCCAAGGTGTTTGCCGGCTATGTGGGGAGGTATCAGCTTGCTCCGGACTTCATCATCACCATCACACAGGCAGGCGATCACCTGTTTGCCCAGGCAACCGGTCAGCCCATCTTCGAACTGTTTGCAGAAAGCGAGCGGGATTTCTTCCTGAAAGCCGTTGACGCGCAGATTACCTTCATTACTGATGCGCACGGACGGGCGACCGAGCTGGTCCTTCATCAGCGCGACGACAAACATGCCAAGCGCATTGAGTAGTGAGATCATTCCGGCATAAGACTGCATCACCCTTGTGCCGCTTGCGCCAACGCGCTTCGCATTTCTTAACTCAAACCAGAGCTGCTTTGTTTTTCTACGGTTACCCGCGCATATAAGTTGCCAGCCCTCTTGCCCCACAACTTGCCCGCGCATGCAGTGTTCACATCAGTAACCGCCAGTACAAAGTAAAGTGCTGTGAAACGCTGCATTGATGATGTGCGGCAGCGCTGGCTTTACGGCAAGGAGGCCGCTGTGGCGAAATTGATTGAATTTTACGTTCCAGAAACTTACCGGAGCAAAACGCATCCATGTACGCCCCCGGAGTTGCGGGGGCAAGATCATCGTCTTCAGTCCCCCACAGCGCAAGACCGCCTAACGGCCGCTCATTCGCTGTGCCGATTCATCGGCGCAGCGGAATGAGGGCGCGCAGCCTCTCATCGCGCAGAAAGATTCCCAGCCACACCAATACGCCAACAATTATGGGGATAAAGAAAGGCTCGCCCGCGCGCACATGGGTGGCGGTGGCGCCGCCAAGATAGCCTGTCAGCAGCATGGCTCCAAGGATCGAGGTACGTGGAATGGCGTAGAGGAGAGTGCAAACGACGAGCACGATCGAAATCGGGAGAAAGGCGCTCTCGGGATAGCCATAGGCCACGAAGTGTTTCACGCTCTCTGCCCGGTGCATCAGGCCCATCACTGTGGTGAACAGGAGAAAGAGCACCACGATTCCACTTATGATCCGCCCTGCCCATATCATTTTGTTAGAAGGGCGAGTTGCTGCAGTACCTTCCATGTCTTTTCCTCCATTTCTGATTTAACCAGAATTCCGCGTTGCCTGACTATCTTACCGATGATCTAGGGTCTGCGAGTAGGCAAAGGGCAAACCAGTTCCGCTCTTTGTAACGCTGCTTATTCCAACTTCAACTCCGCGGTGTAGCCAGGTACTCGGCCAACTGATCCAGAGTTCCTTTGAAGCCGCTAATCCAGCTTACGTGCCGAATCTCTCTGCGGCGCGCGCCTTCGCCTTGGCGGCCTCTTCTTCCCGATTCTTGGGTAGAGCGCTGGTCTCCAACGAATGCAGCAGACGCGTGCAAATGCCCGCCACGTCATCGATCGCAGCCAGGAAGGCAGCCTCATTTGCCTGAGAGGGTTTGTTGAACCCAGTGATTTTTCTCACGAACTGAAGCGATGCCGCCTGAATTTCGCCCGGAGTAACCGGCGGATCAAAGTTAAAAAGCGTTTTGATGTTTCTGCACATTCATACCTCAAAATACCTGAGCGCCGGGAATGGCCTCAGCTGGTCTTCGGATGCCTTCATTTTAGCAATTGGGGGCGGTCATTCAGCTACGCTGGCCATGCGACCGAACCCGCAATTCTTAAAATTTCGACGATTTTTGACCGTGATTGGCACTTCCCGCCCTTCCCAAAACTCGTGCCCAGCGGGATAATATCTGTTTAACAGGTACTTATCTTGTCCCGCTGGAGCCCCGGACCCTCTTGACCAACAGCTAGCAGTCCAAGTAGAACACTTCCGAATTCGAATCGCCTGCTAATCTGGCCG
>JBARMK010000351.1:0-2813 GCA_049802395.1 Candidatus Angelobacter sp. | reverse complement strand
GAATATCTCGTTGCGGTCCCCAGGCTTAAGCATGTAGGAGTTTGCGCCCGCCTCGTACGCCGACTTAACGTCTGTCGCATCGGCGGAGTTGGTGAGGACCACAATGGGAATGAGACGCAAATCCTTTCTGGTGCGTATCCATTTTAGAAGTTGCAGGCCGCTCATGCCCGGCAGCTTAAGATCAAGAAGGATGAACGCCGGCAAGGGATATGTCGTTCTATTCTGATATTCACCAATGCCTTCAAGCCATGCCAGGGCTTTATCGCCGTGGGAGACAGATTGAATCGGATTCTCAATCCCGGCCTTTTCGAATGCCCGGCGGATCAAGAGGGCATCGCTCACCTCATCTTCAATAAGCATGATCGGCCGTAGCTCGACTTTATTCATAAACCCGTGACACCCAACCCTGGTCCCGCGCCCGGCATAAATAGAGGAGTAACCTGGGGAAAGTCACTCGCTTCCACCGGAAATCTGGAAAATCTGTTCCGTGCATCGCCGTCCGCCCGGCAACCTGAACACTACTGCACCAATACGTGAGAATGGGCGTGGCAGACAGCGGCCAGGCCACTATCGTCTCCATCGTTGATAAAACTCCAACGTGGGTAAGCGCAATGCAGGTGGAATGTCCGGTCATTCAAGGCCTCATTCCAAAGCCTCTCTAACTCCAGGGCTGCTTGTTTATTGCCTTGCTCCCAGAGCACAGCCACCATCTCGCCAAACACCGTCAAACCAACGCCGTTGCCGCGAGCGTTTTTCCTTGCCTCGCTTAGCAGATTGCCGACAGACTGGGCAAACAGTTGGTGGTCCGGCTTTCCATTGACCATAAAGGTCGCCAGCGTCTCCTTGGCGTCATACATGGTAAAACGGCCTTCACGTGCGTGCTCGCGTACGCTGACACCGAAGTCATTGAGCTCTTTAATAAGCTGGTCCCGGTGGGAAGCCGTGGCGACGATCAGTACCGAATTGCCTATCTGCAAGCCGGACGCCACGATTCCGCAGAGGCGCTTGATCAGAGCGGAATGCTCATCGTATATGTGTACGGAATGTACCGCTGGGCTCGACATAAAACCTGCCTTCTATCAAGATATTATCGCACAGCGACTTAAAAGGTCGGGGCCACGGAGAACCGAGTTATGTGTGATGCCGGACGCAGCCAGAATGCTGCCGCACGGCCGCGTTTATTGCGAAATACGGCTTGAAGGGCGGTTCGGTTAAGCGTCACTGCCGGGGAACAATGGGGACTTACCTTTCAAAACCTTAGCTATCGTCTCCAGCAGAAGCTTGGGATCGCCTTTGTTGATGAACGCTGCGGCGTGTCCACGCATGTCGTCAGGCATCCACTGCATATCCGAGAGGACCACGATAGGAACTGAATCAAACGTGCTTCTGAGCTGATGCACCACATCCAGGGCCGTAACCGAACTGTTGAGCCGATAATCCAGAAGGACCAAATCACTGGCCGCATCCTTTGGCATTTCCACTTGCGTGCTCTTCACCAGAGCGGTCTTGCATTTGTAGCCCTGGCGCTCCAGAATCCATGTGTAAAGCTTAAGATGAAGCGCCTCGTCGTCTATAATCAGAATAATGGTTTCTTCGCTTTGCGTCATGGTTCGAGGCCGAAAAGCCAGTATATATTACCTTCTAGAGCTGGCGCAGCCGCCCCAGGAGGGCGTACAGTTCCAGCCGCAACTCAGCTGGAAAAGTTTGCATCCAAAACTTGGAGAGGTTTTCGTGCTCCTCGCCATACTGTAAACCACTCTGGCGCATCGCTTCCTGAGATCTGAATGGCATCCACCCAACCCAAGCCCAATCCCGGTGTAAATGTAAGAAACGCTGAAAGCGCTGATGTGCGTTTGTTGCAGTCAGAGCATGTTTTTCGCCTGATGGTGGAAGCCATAAGAGACTATGCGGTTTTTCTGCTCACGCCTCAAGGCATCGTGGCTTCCTGGAATCCCGGCGCAGAGCGCATGAAGCAGTACAAAGCATCCGAGATCATCGGCAAGCACTTCAGCGTCTTTTATCCCCAGGCGGATTTGGCGGCCGGCAAACCAGCCATGGAACTCAGGGTCGCGAATGAGGTGGGCCGCTTTGAGGATGTAGGCTGGCGTCTCCGTAAAGATGGTTCGCGCTTTTGGGCAAACGTAATCATCACGGCAGTCCGGGAGAAAGACGGGACTTTAGTCGGATTTGGCAAGATCACCCGCGACATTACCGAGCGTCGCGAAGCGGAGCTCCGCTACCGCCTGTTGATTGAGGGCGTCACGGACTATGCCATCTACACCCTCGACAAGGAAGGGACTATCACCAGTTGGAATATAGGGGGCCAGCGAATTAAGGGATACAGCGCGGAAGAAATCATCGGCAAGCACTTTTCCCAGTTTTATACCAAAGAAGACGCCGCCGCTGGACTGCCCGCCAAGGTTCTGCAACAAGCCTCCACCGCGGGCCATTTTGAAGGAGAAGGCTGGCGTGTTCGCAAAGACGGCAGCAGGTTCTGGTCAAGCGTGGTTATTACCCCGCTGCGAGATGAGACCGGCGAGCTTGTTGGATTTTCCAAGATCACGCGCGACGTCACTGACAAAATGCAAATGCTGCAAAAAATCCAGCAACATGCTGCAGAGCTGGAGCTTCGCATTGCTGAGAGCGAGCGCATCAACACGGAACTTGAGGCCTTCAGCTATTCGGTATCGCACGATCTTCGCGCTCCGTTGCGTGCTATCGAAGGTTTCTCCGATATCATTCTCACCGATTTCGGCGGCCAGTTACCGGAACCGGTCGTTGACTTCCTGCAGAACATAACCCAGGCCTCTCAG
>JBARMK010000350.1:0-33349 GCA_049802395.1 Candidatus Angelobacter sp. | reverse complement strand
TGGCCTAACAGTTCAGCATAGGTGCGCACTGACCCATATCCGGCGATCTCGTAATGCTCCACGTGTTGGGCCGCTGAGATCAATCCTGCATCCATCACCTCGGGCGCGGCCTCTTCTTCCATCAGCTCCTTGCCGTCGGCGATAACGCCCTCCATTCCCTTGCATTTCTTGCCCCGGGGACTCTCTTCCAGTTTCGTAAAGATCTTATCCAGGCGCTCCACATGGCCCTGGGTCTCTTTCAGGTGCTGTTCAAATCCGCTCTTCAGCTCTTTTGAGGTTGCCTTCTTGATCATCTTCGGCAGCGCTTTAAGTATCTGGTTCTCTGCCGAATAAAGATCTTTCAGCTCCTCGATAAAAAGGTCACGCAACGATTCCATTCCCATAATATTTTCTCCCCTTGTAATTTCGTTGTAATTTTCCGTTCAGTGAATTCGGTTCTGCGATATTTGTGGCTTTGAAGAATTTTGCCTTTGTAACTTTTGGTGAAATTGCCCGGCGCTGAGTTCCTCGCTTTCATTGGGCTCGCGATAAAGTCTTCTGACGAAGGGTTTTGCATTCTCCCCGCAGTTCGCAAGTCATGAGAAGGCTGATAGGTCAGCGCCTGGCGTGGGTGACTGTAATCGTGCTTAAGCCGGCTTCTTTTCGCGATCTTGCTGCTCGCGCTGGCCTTCCTGTCCCTGTTGCTGCCGATTCCCTTCCTGTCCCTGTTGCTGCCGATTCCCTTGCTGTCCTTGCTGCTGGCGATTAATGTCCTGGGAGCCCTGCGAAGGCTTTTTTTCGGTTTCCTGGTCGCGGTTTCCGCGGTCGGATTGCTGGTCCATCTTGTTTCTTTCTTCCATGCTGTTCTTCTCCTTTGTTCGTGGTGAGTCTGTTAATACATTGGATGAACAAAGAAGTAGTCTTTCTGCCTCATTTTAATCAGCAGCTTGCGAATTGCAGTGCTGCTGCGTGCGAAAATCAGGGCTGCTGATGCTTGGCGAGTCTCGGTATACGCTGGCGGGAGTAAGGTCAGATCAAAAAAATTGACCCAAGCCAACACGGTACCATGCGCACCGTAGGAGATTTGGTCATCGTAAGCGTAGCCAGAGGGAGTGAAGCAACCTGATGGCGAGTCGAACGATCTATGCATTTCAATGAAGATGATTCGTGCATTTGCGGCTTTCCCGGCTCGCGCCCGGGCCCCAGGTCCTAAAACCATCGCTCTTAGCAGCGCAGGTTGGGGAGGCCGCCCATACCACGAACGGATCAATTTCAGTCACGTCACAGACCCTTTAAGCGGGCTGGAACGGAGCGACAGAAACTTAAGCCCAATACGTCCTATCCAGCGTCCTGTACTGGATCGCCTCCGCAATGTGCTTGCTCTCGATCTGTGCGTTGCCTTCCATGTCGGCAACCGTTCGCGCAACCTTCAGAATGCGATCATGGGCGCGAGCGCTCAGCCCCTGTTGCTGCATCGCGCGCTCCAGCATGCGTTCACTGTCGCTGCCCAGCTCGCAATAAGCACGGATCTGGCGTGAGCTCATCTGCGCGTTGGAATAGTTGCGTTCACCGGCTGCGGCAAAGCGGTTGAGTTGAACATCGCGGGCCCGCACCACGCGCTCCCGTATCTGCGCCGAGCTCTCGCTCTTGCTGTCGCTGCCGCGCAGCTCTTTATAGTTCACCGCGGGAACGTCGATATGAATATCGATGCGGTCCATCAGCGGCCCGGAAATTTTGGAAACATAGCGCTGGATCATCGGCTCGGTGCAGTGGCACTCCCGTTGTCCTGATCCGTGGTAGCCGCAAGGACACGGGTTCATGGCCGCCGCCAGCATGAACCGCGCCGGAAACGTCAGCGACATCGCCGCCCGTGCAATCGTCACGTTGCCGTCTTCCAGAGGCTGGCGCATCACTTCAAGCACATTGCGTGGAAACTCCGGCAACTCGTCCAGGAACAGCACGCCATTATGAGAGAGCGATACCTCGCCCGGCCGCGGAATTATTCCGCCGCCAATCAACCCTGCGTCTGAGATTGTGTGGTGGGGAGAACGGAATGGACGCGTGCTCACCAGGCCTGAAGCCGCATCCAGCACGCCAGCCACACTGTGGATCTTCGTGGTTTCCAATGCTTCTTCGAAAGTAAGCGGTGGCAAGATTCCGGCCACGCGTTTGGCCAGCATGGTCTTGCCCGAACCCGGCGGCCCGATCATCAGAATGTTGTGTCCGCCTGCGCACGCAATTTCGAGCGCGCGCTTCGCCGTGAACTGTCCGCGAACTTCTTTGAAGTCGGCCGCGCCGTTCTGCTCCGGCTCGCCCAGCATCTGTGTGGTATCCACTTTCAGCGGCAAAACGCCGTTGCCGCTGTTGAGCAAGTTCACCACGTCAATCAGCGACTTCACCGGATAGACGTTCACGCCGCTGACCACCGCCGCTTCGCGAGCATTGACCTCAGGCACAATTAAATTGGCAATCTTCTTGGACCGCGCTGCAATCGCAATGGGCAGCGCGCCACGTACGCCGCGTATGCCTCCGTCGAGCGATAGCTCGCCCACCATCACGTAATCCGGCAGCTCTTTCCTTACCAGCCCGCCGTATGCACCCATGATTCCCATCGCCATGGGCAGGTCAAAACCTGAGCCTTCTTTCTTGATGTCCGCCGGGGCCAGGTTGATCGTGATCTGTGTGAGCGGGATTTCATAGCCGCAGTTTCTCAGCGCCGCGCGGATCCTTTGCCGGCTCTCTCGCACCGCTGCGTCAGGCAGGCCTACGGTCTGAAAATTTTCCTCGGGATTGCGCGCAGGGCTGACGTCTACTTCCACCTCAATGATGTTGGCGTCGATTCCGTAGACTGCAGCGCTCTGGGTCTTGAACAGCATGCTTGCGGGAGTTCTCCTGCCGGGAGGAATTCTACAGGAGGGCAAGGTATTGCAGAAATTTCGGTTGCCAGGGAGCGGCGTCCTCCTTTCATCACGTCCTCCCATCCGGCGTAAGCGAGCGCGCGCGTAGGCCGAGGGACTTGGCATTCCAGATCAAGAAATCGCCTTACATTTACATAACCACCCTTCGTTCAACTGCGCTACGACCCGTTTGATATGCCTTCCGATGTTACCTAAGTGCATGTTTCCATTGATCCGCCACCCATTTGACAGTACCATCAGGGCAACCCTCTCCTGTATTTTATGATCCGGCAAATCGAACCCCGTGTTGATGTCAGCCTCGACGTAAAAGTATGGGGGTTGGACGTGCATGGCAAACCGTTCGTGCAGCACGCGCGCACCGTGAATGCCAGTACCGCGGGGGCGCGGCTGATTGGCATCGACTGTGTCCGTGAAGGCGAGGTTATCTCCCTTCAGCATGGTGAGCGCAAGGCGCGCTGCAAAGTCGTATGGGTGGGCCGCGATGCCGCCAAAGCCAGGCAGATTGGGATTCACTGCGTGGAGCCGGGCAAAGCGCTGTTTGCCGCTCATCTACCGGCGGCGGCCAAGCCGCTTGCCGGGGCCTTGGGCTTCAGCGGCAGAAAAGAGGCGGCGCATCCGCCTCTGAAAGCAAGGAGCATTATGCAAGACACGCCAGGAACCAGGAGAAGTCAGGAGCGCTTCCATTGCACCGGTGGAGTTGAATTGCGCCGCAATGAGGGCGCGCCTCCGGTATTCGGCAACTTGAGCGACCTCAGCCTCACCGGCTGTTACGTTGAGACCGTCTCCACTTTGCCCGCAGACACCGAATTGCTCTTCATGCTGCGTGTCCGTGAAACTGTGGTGCGCGGCCGCGCTCAGGTCAAGACCTCGCATCATGCTGTGGGTGTCGGTCTGGTTTTCCAGCACATGAGCAAGGAAGACCGGCAGAACCTGGAATTCATCATCGGTTCACTTTCCGGATCGCAGGACATGCGTCCTGAACACCGGCGCAGCATTGTGCATGAAGATCCTCTGCCGCCTGTCCGCCCGCTTGCCGGCAATACCGTGCGTCCTGCCCCGGCCGCTGGCTCCGCTTCAATTTCCGTTCAGGTCACCCGTACCATGGCCGAACTCAACCAGGTGGAGCAAGGGTTGGTCATTGACCGTTTAGACCCTCGCATCATCGCGCAATTTCACGATGCCGTGGAGCATATCCGGCAGACGGCGTGGTCGGTAGTGCAATGGGTGGAGTTAAACTCCAGCGGTGAAGATCCCTTTGAAGTCCTGCCCCAGCTCGAGGCCGAGCGCATGCACATGCTGCGCAAACTCGCCCACAACGTAACCGCCGATCTCGACGCCGGCAGCATCACGCGTTTTGCTGATGGCATCTCCGTGCTGTATGAGGAAGTGCAGGCGCTCTACCGTGGGTTGCGGAAGATCGTGATCGACTCGCCTGAAGACAAATAGCTTTTTTCTGTAATCCCGAATCCGCCGGCTCTGCGCGTGAAGGAGCCCTATCATCGCGAATTCTTTAGACGCACCAAACCGCGAATCCACACGACCCAAACTTGTGTTCCATCGCGTGTACTCGCGCTCTCAATTCCTTTTGTTTTCCTTCATGTCTTTTGTGGCTAAACCCGTTCCACCGCCAATGCCACCGAATTCCCGCCGCCCAGGCACAGCGCTGCGATTCCGCGCTTGCCGTTCCGCCGGATCAATTCATAAATCAACGTGACCAGCACCCGCGTTCCGCTGGCGCCAATCGGATGCCCCAGCGCGACCGCTCCACCATTCACGTTCACCCGTGCCGGATCGATCCCCAGCTCTTTGATCACCGCCACGGACTGCACCGCGAACGCTTCGTTGATTTCGTATAGATCAACGTCTTCCGGCTTCCAGCCTGTCTTGGCCCAGATTTTCCTTATGCCGTCTACGGGCGCCATCATTACCCACTCAGGGGCGATACCGCTCGTCGCCTGCGCCACCACGCGTACCATCGGCTGCGCGCCCAGTTGCTTCGCCCGCGAAGCCGAAGTCACCACCACTGCCGCTGCTCCATCATTCATTGTGGAAGCGTTCCCGGCCGTCACCGTGCCATCTTTCTTAAAGACGGGTTTCAGATTGCCCAGCGCCGCAGCTGAGCTGTCCTCGCGTGGACCTTCATCTTTTTCAAACAACGTTAGCGCTTCGCCTTTCTTCCTAGCCGGCAGCTCCACCGGCACAATCTGGCTCTTGAAGCGGCACTCTTTCCACGCCTGCACCGCCTTCTGGTGCGAGGCAACGGCGTACTCATCCTGCTGCTCCCGCGTGACGCCATACTTCTGTGTCACGTTCTCGCCCGTCATGCCCATGTGGTAGTTGTTGTAAATGTCCCACAGACCGTCGTTCACCACGGAATCGATGATCTGCGAATTTCCCAGCCGGTAGCCTTTGCGCGCCTGCGGCAGCAGATACGGCGCATTCGTCATCGACTCCATTCCGCCCGCGACCACGATCTCCGCGTTTCCCGTCTGGATGGCCTGAGTCGCCAGCGCCACCGCCTTCAGCCCTGAACCGCAGACCTTGTTGATGGTCATGGCGCCAACGGTATTCGCAAGTCCGCCGCCCAGCGCCGCCTGCCGCGCCGGATTCTGTCCCAGCCCTGCCGCCACCACCAGCCCCATGATGCACTCATCCACTTGAGGCGGGTCCACCTTGGCCCGCTTCACCGCCTCGCGCACCGCGATCGCGCCCAGTTGCGGAGCAGACAACGGCTCCAGCGCTCCCTGAAATTTTCCGATCGGCGTGCGCACGCCGCTGATGATGACTACCTCTTCCATAAACGTCTCCTTAGGAAATTCAAACCCTTCATTATAAGATGAAGGCGAGAGCCCGCGCGCTCCAAACCCGAGCTGACAAACTATGTCCGACGAACTTCAATCCATGCCCGATGTTCCTTCGCCCACTTCACCCGAAACCACCATCACCCCAGCGCCTGCACAAGCGAAGAACAATCTGATCGCGCCGCTATGGCACACCTTGCTGATCGTGGCCATCCTGCTGACTTTCTCTTTTCTGGGCTCCTCCCCGCAGACACAGGCCGGCACTGGCCCCTATGCGCGGATCATTGTTTACAGCGGCACGTTCCTCTTCGAGCTGATCGTCGTCCTGCTGATCTGGTTCTGGATTCGCCGCTCCGGTCTTTCCATGCGCGAACTCATCGGCGGCCGTTGGACTACCCCTGAATCGTTCCTGCTCGATATTGGAATTGCTGTTGGCTTTCTCATCGCGGCTAACGCGGTTCTCGTCGGCCTCCGTGTCGCTCTGGGCACTCTCGATCTCCACAACATGGACAAGCAACTGGGGGAAACCAAGCGCATGCTCGGTCATCTGATCCCGCGAAGCAAGATTGAGGCCGGACTCTTTGTCGTCCTGAGCGTCGCCGCCGGACTCTTTGAAGAAATCATCTTCCGCGGCTACCTGCAGCGTCAGTTCGGCGCCATCACGCGCAGCGCCTACGCGGGAATCATCGCCTCAGCCGCCATCTTCGGCCTGTCCCACGCCTACCAGGGCGGGCGCATGATGATCGTCATCGGAGTTTATGGCGCCCTGTTCGGACTGCTCGCCCATCTGCGCAAGAGTCTGCGCCCCGGCATGATGGCCCACGCCACGCAGGACGCTTTTGCCGGCATTGCGCTCTTTTTCCTCGCTCGTTAGCGACGATCAGGGTCACTCGTCGTCTGCGCGAGGATCGCTGTCGGCGCCGGGTTTGTGTTTTCATGTGATTTTTTTTAGTTACCAAGGTACCCGCATTGTGGACCTCAAACTCGTGCTCGCAATCATTTCTGAGTTTGTTTTTCACGCGTCGTATTTATCTCGACCATGATGAAACCCGCATGGCTCAAGCGTTTTTCGCATCTTCACTCGATTCACATTTTGTAAATCGATATGCGCTGCAACTCCTCGCTCGCATTCCCGCATAGGTTATGGCCGCCCGCAACCAAATTTGACATCAATTTTTTTCTTGACTTCGATTTTCAACCACTCTATACATTCATCAATTGCGGTTTTTTACTTAAGACCGCACATCCATGAAAAATGGAAAGGGAGAATAGAAACATGGCAACCAAGAAAAAGGCAAAAAAGAAGAGCAAGAAGAAATAACTGTTCTTCACATCAAACTAAAGGGGACGCGCAAGCGTCCCCTTTAGTTTTGGATTTGTCATCGTGAGGCGAGTCAGAAGGAGCGAAGCCCTGGGGCGGAGCGCGTGAAGCCTAATCTGACGCCTTGCTCGCCGAGAGCGCTTTGCTTTCTATCCCTAAATCTTCATGAGCGGTCGCGTTCGTGCTCGCCGCCGCTTCAGGATCATCGAACTCAAGCGTAAGGTTGCGCGTGGTCGTCTCGATGGGATTCAGCTCTGCGATCCCCTCTCCCGCGGACGCGCCAAGTTCAACGAATTTCCGCGCGGAAACCATCACGCGGCTCTCCAGCGATCCCACGGCCTTATTGTAGGCCTCAACTGCCCGGTCCAGCCCTTTGCCAACGTTTTCAACATGCGCGCCCAGGTTCCTCAGCCGGTCATGCAGCTCTTTGCCCAGCGCGCTGATCTCCCTGGCATTGCGCGCCAGCTTCTCCTGGTTCCATCCGTACGCCACCGCCTTGAGCAGTGCGATCAGCGTCGTCGGCGACGCCGGAATTACCTTCTGAGCCACCCCGCGTTCAATCAGTCCCGGCTCCTGTTCCAGCGCTGCGCTGAAAAAAGTTTCGCCCGGCAGGAACATCACCACAAATTCCGGTGTGGGATCAAATTGCTCCTGGTATGACTTGGCGCTGAGCTGGGCCATGTGGGTCCGAACCTGGCTCGCGTGCTCCAACAGCTTTTGCCGCCTCACGTCGTCATCCGTGGCCTCTATGGCATCCAGGTAGGCCAGCAGGGGCGTCTTGGCGTCCACCACCACGTTCTTTCCACCTGGCAGCCTCACGATCAGATCAGGACGTAGCCTCCCGTTGCTGGTGGTGACTGTTTCCTGTTCGACGAAATCGCAATAGGAGAGCATCCCGGCAATTTCCACCACGCGTTTGAGTTGTATCTCGCCCCAGCGCCCGCGGACGGTGGGCGTGCGCAGGGCTTTTACCAGATTGCCGGTCTCGGCCTGCAGTTTCTCCTGCGTGGTGATCAAGGACCGTACCTGCGCCGTGAGGTCGCCATAGGCCTGATTGCGAGTGTTCTCGATCTGCTGGATTTGGGCGTCAACTTTTTTCAGGGACTCGCCGATCGGCGCTACCAGGTTCTCCACCGCTTGTTGCCGCAGTTCCAGGTCGCCCTTGGCCTCGCTCTGAAACTTCTCCAGCGTCTCGTTTGCCAGTTGAAGAAAGGCTTGATTATTGCTTTTGAGCGCCTCCGCCGAAAGCGCCTGAAAACTATGCCGCAGCTCTTCTGTCATCCGGTTCAGCAAAGCGATCTTATCTTCATTGGCCTTGCGTTCCAGCGCTACCGTTGTTTCCAGCTTCGCCATTGCGGAATTCAGATGACTGTTCAATTGGGTGAACTTCACGGCCTCAGCGCGTGCCGCGGCCAGTTCTTGCTGTAGCGACCCCAAACGCGAATTCAGGACCGCAGCATTCGGGCGCACCAGCAGCCATGCGATCGTGAAACCTAAACCCGCACCTACCGCCACTAACAGAATATTTGCTAAACCCATGCGCCTACTCCAATCTTCCAGCCTGGCTGAGAACGCCGCGATCGTGTGTCATCGGTTCACCCCGGCCGCTTTCTTGCTTTCGTGATCCAGCGGCTGCACCGGCAGGAACACGCGCTGCTCCGTCGCCGGGCATAGCCGCCGATAGTCGCACCATCTGCAATGCTGTCCCGGATCGGGATCAAACTCGCCTCGGGCAATCCCTTCTGCGGTTTTCTGTATCTCCTGCCGTGCGGTATCCAATTGCTTCGGCGTGCGGAAGGAAGCTGCCTGGCTGTTGTCCTGCACGTTCACCAGGACCAATTCGCGTGGCGAGAGGTTCATCTGCTCCACCGCCATCGCGTAGATGGAAAGTTGCAAGCTCTCGTCGGCGAATTTCCGGTCCTTGGGCGTCCCCGTTTTGTAATCGATCACGCGCACCGCGTTGCCTTCCAGCCGGTCAATACGATCGATACGGCCTTTGATCACCCGGCCGCAAAGCTCGAATTTGAAAGTATGCTCCGTCACAATCACCTCGGACGACCCTCTTGGGCTCGATTGCAACAATTCCCGCACCTGCTCCACTCCACGATCTTCGTACATCTTGCGCTGTACCGGGTCGTCAATGTAGCCCTTGGCAAATTCGCGCTTGAATGCGGCGACTGCGTCCTCCACGCTCATCTCCTGCGCGTGGGACGCCGGATCGTAATAGTTTTTGAGCACTGTGTGGATGGCGAACCCATACTGCATAGCTGCTGCTGCTTCGCCGGGTAATTTCCAGTCGCGCTCCAGCTTAAACTTCATCGGACACGTTGAGTAACTCTGCACCGCATTGGCGCTCAGCGCCATCTCCTCTTTAGTGAACGCCGGCGGCAGCAACATCCAGCGGCCCACCGGTGAAGGCTGCAATGGCAGCTTGGCCGGGCCTGCGCCGTTTCCATCGCGCGAGGTGAGCACACCTCTTAGAGACAAGCTATTGATCAAGGTACGTAAAAAGCCGGGCGGCGTTGGGTCCTTTTTCCCTTTGCCTGGACGCGAGCCAATGGCCAATCGGTCGCGCGCGCGAGTAATGGCTACATAGAACAGCCGGCGCTCCTCCTGGTCGTGCACCACCTTGCCCTCGCCCACGGCGATGGAGCTGCGCAGTCCCGGAGGAAACTCAAACAATCCTTCTTTGAAATACGTTGGAAACGATCCGGAGATGACCCGCAGCAGCCACACGTGCGAGAACTCCAGTCCTTTGGCTGCGTGCACGCTCATCAATTGCACTGCGTCAGGATATTGGCGTTCCAACTGTGCCATCTGCTCTTCTGTAAACATGGGAATGATCCCCCGGCCCTGCTGAAAGTATTCCAGATATTGCAGGAACGCCGGCAGTGAGCTCTCGCGCACAAACGCTTTCTCCTTCCATGCCGCTGCAAACCTGAGAATGGCCTGGACCACCGGGTCCTTCTCCGGCAACTCAAACTGGCGGACCAGATGAGTGAGCGCTCCCTGTGCGCTGAGTTCTTCCCGGGCGATGAATTCACGGGCCTCTTTCAGCGCGGCCAGCACCGGCGCGGCCGATTCCAGCGTCTGCAGCACGGCTTTAAAGCTCTTCTGCCCGATCGCAGCACTCAGTTTTTTTCTCAGCTCATCGGCGGAAACTCTAAACTTCGGCAGGGCGCACACCCGAAAAAGGCTATCTGCATCATTGTCATTACCTATGGCCCCTGCAAGCGCGAGCAGGTCGCGCGCCATGGCCGTTTCCAGTACGTTGAGCCCGATCACGATGAATGGAATGTCCCGCGCTGCCAGCTCCGCCATCACTTCTTCCCGCTGCATGTGCTGGCGATACAGGATGGCCATGGAGCACTCACCCAGGCGCGAATTGCCGCGCAGCGTAGCAATCTCATCCGCAATCAACGCCGCCTCGCCTTCATGTGTGGCACTGATCGCAATCTCCACCAGATCATCAAAGACAAAGCGGCCTTCGTGCTGATCGCGGCGGTCGCGCCCGGATTGCAGCGGCGCGCGCTGAAACTTCACTTTCTCGCCCAGCGACTGCACCGGCGGGTTCTCATTGATGGCGGCGAATGCCACCCTCAAAATGTTGCCGCGCGACCTCTGGTTCTCGTCCAGCACCACTCCCTCGGTCTGGGGGAACCGCTTCTGGAATTCCTCAAACGCCGCACTGGATGCTCCGCGGAAACGATAGATGGCCTGGTCCGGATCGCCGACGGCAAAAATGCTCTGCGTTTCGCCCGCCAGCAGCTCGGCCAGAATGATGTTGCTTGAGTTGCAGTCCTGGAACTCATCAATCAGAATGAACCGCGCTCTGCGCCGCTCGCGCTCGAGCAACTCCTTGTCCGATTGCAGCAGACGTACCGCGTTACGGATCATCATTCCGAACGTGCCCATGTTCTCCTGCTCCAGCAGCCGCATCGAGTTGGTGTACACACGGGCAATCTCCTGCCAGCGTTCGATAATTTCCTGGTCGCCTACTTCCTCCACCTCCTTGGAGCGGCAGTTGCGCGGCAAGCCGGGGCCCGGTCGCAATCCATCTGCGTATTCTTTGAACCTCTCAGGTCCCACCAGTTCTTCATGGCAACGATCGAAAAAGTTCTTCAGGTCTTCCAGAAACTGGCCCAGGTCCGCCGGCTTGATAAAGCGTCTCAATCCAAGCTGGTCAATGCGCTGCCGCAAGAACACGTAAACGTCTTCCGGCAGCAGCAGGTTGAAATCCTGCCCTGCGCGCTTGAGTATCCCAAAGCAATACGCGTGAAATGTGCCGGCAAAGATCGTCGCTTTAAAGCCCTGGGTCTTTCGGCGCAGTCGTTTTTCTACACGCCCCTTCAACTCATCGGCTGCATTGTCAGTGAACGTGATTGCCAGGATCTCTTCTGGCTGAGCATGTCCTTGCTCAATCAGCCAGGCGATGCGCTCCACCAGCACGGTGGTCTTGCCTGTGCCGGCTCCGGCCAGCACCAATAGCGGGCCTGAGACGTGTTCGATCGCCTGCTTCTGCTTCGGATTGGGAATAAAAACCGCCACCGTAGAATCGTTATCTTCTATTATGCGAATCTAAGGCGAAGAGGACAATGGTTAAATGCACGTAACCTGAGGAAAACTGGTTTTTTAAGGCGGAAACATGGGGAGGGTTGAGGCTTTGCTTCCTTTCATCACGGAGCAGACCTGCCTGGCCTGCCACAAATGCCGCCGATCATGCGATCCAATGATTAGCAGCCCCGTGCCTACAGTGAAGCGAAACAGGCCTACAAAAGGATTCTTGAACCGGATCCGGTTCAAGTCCAGTCTTTGGCTTTCCTGAATCAGCGAGCGCACATCATCATGGGCCCTGACAAAGGCGTGCAATGCCTCTGTCCCGGACATGTACTCTACCGGCATCACTTTGTCCTCTGCCTTAAACTTTCTGCGTGCTGGCGGCTCCATGGTGTTGATGAACCATCGTCCAAACCATCCTGGCTGGATCGGCTTTCTCGAGGATGCCACTCGTGCCCTGGCGCTGCGTACGGCCGTCCGCAGAGCGTCGGTATATAGCTTGTTTACCTGTGCCAAATGGTCGAGACACTGGTTTACACTCCAGGCCTTCCCTCCGTCCGGCTGCCAATTGAGTTGCGTGTCGGCGAGACCTCCCACAAGTTCCCGGGCTTCACGGTCGGCCCTGTCCAACTCTTTGATTACTGCCTGCAAGTCCGCAGGCAGTTGGTCGATCAGAGGAGACTTACTGTTTGACATGTAAAACTCTGACCATCATTCTTGCACACAGCAGTGCGGGATGGAATGGCCAGCGTTCGTAGCCTGCGGCGCCAGCCTCCAGGCTTTTCAGCTCTTGAAACCGCGTACGGTCTAGATTGATTCCAACTCAGCCATCGCCACGGCCAATGCCGCGATGGCTGCTGTCTCAGCCCGCAATACGGTATGGCCCAGCGAAGCCGCTTTCCATCCGGCGGAAGTGAACAAATCCAGCTCTACCGAAGACCATCCACCTTCCGGCCCAAAGGCCAACGCCAGTGGAGGCGCGGAGCCCTCAAGCGCTATTTTCAGCGAACTGCCGTGCTCAGTTTCTGAAAGCACAATACGGCTCCCCTGTTCTTGTGTGGCCGCGGTCTTTAGCATGGTGGGGTCGGCGATTTCCGGCGGTGCAATCCGCCGCGCCTGCTGCGCAGCTTCACGGGCGATCTTGCGCCAGCGCTCCACCCGCTTGCCGGCAGCCTTGGCCAGATGCTGTTCTGTGCGCTGGGCAATCATCGGGACCACGCTGCTCACTCCCAACTCGATCAGCTTCTCCAGCGCCCACTCCATGCGATCGAATTTAAAAACGGAAAGATAAACAGTGATGTGAGGCAGGGCCGCGCTCTCGACTTCGCCGCCGAGATGGAATTCCACCTTTTCCATGGTGGCTTCCACAATCGTTCCGTGGCGAAGCGTGCCATTGGCGGCCACATCAAACGTCTGACCTGTCTTGGCACGCAGTACGCGAAAAAGATGGGTCGCATTCGGCCCCAGCAGATAAGCCCGGTCGCCTTCTACGCGATCGGCAATCCAGCGGCGGCGCGTCATACGCGTTTGAGTATCAGATAGGAGGCGGCTGCCAGTCCCACATAGAGTATTCCCATCAATCGGCTCTGGAAGACCAGGGCTTCCAGCGTGGGAAATTGTGTCTGGAAAAAGCTCTCAGCGGCGCTGAGGAGCGAGAAGATGGTGCCAATGATGATCCAGGTCTGATGTCCCCAGGGCAGGAAATAGAGCGCGCCAAAGACCACTCCTACCACCACAAAGAGCAGGCTGCGTAAACGCGCGCGGGAAATCGAATTCGTTCCCTTAAAGCGTTCCAGTTGCAGCTCCGCAAACCGGCGCGGCAGCAGGATGCGAATCACGCCGGCCAGCCCCGCCACCACCACCACGAACCAGATGTAGTATTTACCCAAAGATGTCTTTCACCTTTTCCAGGAGGCTGCGCGGTTCTGGCTTGTTCTCGATTGTGAACGTCTCGCCCAGTTCGGCCAGCAATTCGCGCTGCCGTTTGGTGAGTTTTGAAGGCGTCGGGATCCGCACCTGCACGTACATATCCCCCTTGCCTGAAGCCTGCAGGGCAGGCACGCCTTTACCCCGCACCCGGAAAGTAGTTCCGGACTGCGTACCCTCCGGCACTTTGAGCTTGTGTTCGCCCCCGTCCAGCGTGGGAATCATGATCTCAGCGCCCACCGCTGCCTGCGTGAATGAAATTGGCACCGAGCAGTGCAGGTTTTTGCCTTCGCGCTCGAAGAACGAGTGCGGTTTCACCTGCAACACCACGTAAAGATCGCCCGGGGGGCCGCCGTTCACGCCCGCATCTCCCTGCTCCTGATAACGAATCCTGGTTCCGTCCTCTACGCCTGCTGGAACGTTCATATCAATCGTGCGCTCTCGCATCACGCGGGATTCGCCTTTGCACTTGGTGCATGGGTCCGAAATCACGCGTCCCTGGCCCTGGCATGTGGGGCACGTCCGCGCAATGCTGAACATGGATTGCTGATAGCGTACCTGGCCGCGGCCTGCGCACGTTGGACATATGGTTGGCCCTTTCCCTGCCGCCGCTCCGCTGCCTTTGCACTGTTCGCAGCTCTCATAGCGGCGGACTTTAATTTCTGTCTTTTTTCCGAAGGCCGCTTCTTCAAAGGTCAGTGTCAAATCGGCGCGCGCGTCGCCACCGCGCTGTGCTCGCGACCGACGACCGCCGCCAACATTCACGCCGAAGAAGTCGCTGAAGATATCGCCGAAAATGTCGCTGAAATCGGCCATGTTCGCAGGATCGAACCCGCTGAAGCCTCCGCCGTTCACCGCCGCGTGGCCGTACTGGTCATACCGCGCGCGCTTGTCGGCGTCCATCAGGACGCTGTAAGCCTCAGTACACTCTTTGAACTTCTCTTCTGCTTCAGAGTTTCCCGGATTCCGGTCCGGATGGTACTGCATGGCCAGCTTCCGGTATGAGCTCTTGATCTCCTGCTCAGTGGCCGTGCGCGTCACGCTCAGTATTTCGTAATAATCGCGTTTTGCTTGTGTCGCCAAAATGCCCTCTAGCTAGAAGTTCAGAAAATTGAAAAGCTTATGCGCGAGCCAGGTATTTCTTTGCAGTTTTGTTCGATTGTCAATGGTTCGCTCTAACTGTTTTAGGAACTCTTGGTCATAACCATGTACCGTTGCGGGAACAAGACTGCTGTCGTCGTCGGTGCGATCGTAATGCTGTCGCGACTCGTTGTCGCCCAGGACTCGGCACGCTCGAGTAACTACTCTGAGCCACTCTACATCGTCGATCGTCTTTGGCTTGCCAGCGGCATGAAATTCTGCCACCAGCTTCTCAAATGAGCTCTGGATCTCCTGGCCGCTCACCGTGCGGCCTACGTCCAGGGCTTCGTAGTGATCGCGGTTTGCCAAGTCTTACCCTACCTTTTTTGCCACCCTCACCATCGCCGGCCGCAACAACCTGTCTTTAATCCGATACCCCGGCTGAAGTTCTTCCAGCACATGGTGGTCCGGTGCCGCGTCACTTTCCACCATCTCAATAGCCTCATGCACCCGCGGATCGAATGGCTCGCCCTCGGCCGGTATGCGCTGCACGTTCAGCTTTTGCAGCACGTCCTGAAGCTGCTTATGGATCAGCTCTACGCCCTTCCGCAAGTCTTCTGGCGTGGCGGCGGAGCTCTTGAGCGCGAGTGAGAAATTGTCGATCACCGGAAGCAACGCTCTCGCGGCGTCAGCTACGGCAAAATCGCGGAAGTCGGCGTTCTCTTTGGCCGCGCGTTTGCGATAGTTATCGAACTCAGCCTGCAGCCGCGCCAGGCGATCAAACACGCTGTCACGTTCCGCGCGCAGCTTCTGCAATTCGTCTCCGGCTGCGGTCACGCCTGCGCCCTTGGGATCGTTTGGCGAGGCAGCTTCTTCAAAACCATCGGCCGGATCGGCGGGCGGAAGCTCGCTCTCCTGCGCCTTTTTTGTTTCTTCCTGCAACTGTTCATCAAGGCCGGTATCGGCCCGTCCATTCGTCTTGCTCATTACTGCACCTGGTCTCTTGATTGGGATCTTCACACGTTCTCATTCAGCAGCTTGTCAAAAAGCTGCGCGATGTACGAGACCGCCGTGATGGTATGTTGATAGTCCATGCGAGTGGGGCCAATTACCGCCAGCGATCCCCGCACCTCTTCACCGACCCTCGCTGGCGCACCGATCAGCACAAAATTGCGCATCTCCGGGACCGCATCTTCCAGACCGATGACTACGCGCACCGCTTCCTGGCGCGTATCGAGATAGGCAGAAAGCAGTCCGGCCACCCGTTCCTTTTCTTCCAGGGTCTTCACCAGTTCACGCAACCTTTCGCGGTCCTGGTGATTGCCCATAAGATTTGCTACACCCTCTACAAAGATGTTCTTTGCCGGCTCTTCGGCTGCCAGCGCTCCGCTTTTATAAAGCTGTTCCAGGCTTTTCATCAACCGGTCGTACTCGCTGCGTTCCTGCTCAATACGGCGGCCCAGTTCGGCTTTGATGTTGCTCAGGATCCAGCCCCGGAAATTCTCATTGATGTAGTTCGCAGCGGTATTCAGGTCGCTTTGATCTAGGTCGTGTTCCAGCCGCATCATGCGGTCATGCACCACGCCGGACTTAGTTACCATTACTGCCAGCACTCGATTATTGGCCTGGCGTGAGAAATACACGTGCTCCAGCGCGTTCCGCGGCCCTGCGTTTCCGATCGCAACTCCTACTCCGCTTGAGACCAGCGAAAGAACGTGGGAGGTCCTCTCCAGGAACTCCTGTACATCCACCGTGCCCTGTAAAGTATCTGAAATCAATGTCTGATCAGCTGTCGAGATCGTGGCTTTGCCCGAAATCTGGTCGACGTAATAGCGGTAGGCCTGCGGAGTCGGTATCCGGCCCGCCGATGTGTGCGGCTGCTCAAGGAAGCCGGTGTCGGAAAGATCGGCCATCACATTGCGAATGGTGGCAGGACTCAGGCCATCTTTATTCTGGCGCGAAAGTGTGCGTGACCCCACCGGCTCGCCCGTGGAGATATACGTCTCTACGATGGCGGTGAGAATTTCTCGCTCTCGCGGCCCGGTTGGTCCTGGGTTTGGCATAACAAAAACTTAGTAAGACTTTTATTTACAATAATTTAGCAGATAACTCCAGAACTCCTGCCAATTTTAGATTTTAAGGATGTTAGCGGGTCATTGTCAAGGTAGCACTTAGCTAGCGTGAGTGCTAAAACCCGGCTGCTAGCCATTAGCTTTTAGCCCTTAGCCATCTTGGATCATTGAACTGTGCAAGTAGAACTTCTAAGGCCAATATAGATAACTGCTTCGAAGGCTAATGCTGAGGGCTGAAACGCCAAGCTGATCGCTAATGGCTAATGGCTTTCTTACTGTACCTGAATCACATCCCCCGGGGCGCTGGTGCTTCTCACTTCGGCCACGCGCATGATCACCTGTTTAGCAAAGGCGTAAAGTGATTTGGCGTGCGGCGAGCTTTCGCCTTCCAGCACCGCAGGCTTGCCGCTGTCGCCGCCCTTTCGGATGTCAGGATCAAGTTCAATCGAACCCAGGAATGGCACGGCAAATTCTCGCGCAGTACGTTCCACGCCGCCCTTGGAGAAGATATCGATCTCCTCATGGCAATGCGGGCAGACAAAATGGCTCATGTTTTCCACCAGGCCCAGAATATCCACGCGCGCGGTCCTGAACATCTCAATCGCCTTGCGTCCGTCCTGCAATGAAACGTCGGAAGGGGTCGAAACCACAACCGCGCCGGTCAGCGGCACCGTCTGGAAAAGCGAGATCACCACGTCTCCCGTGCCGGGAGGCAGATCGACCACCAGATAATCCAGCTCTCCCCACTCCACCTGTTGCAGGAACTGGCGGATGATGGAATGCAGCATGGGCCCGCGCCACACCAGCGGCTTGTCGCCTGGGTTCAGCAACCCCACGGAAATCACTTTCACGCCAAAGTTCTGCAGCGGCTCAATGCGATTTTCCGTGAGCACGCGAGGCTGCTGGTTGGCGCTCATCATCAATGGAACGTTCGGCCCATAGATGTCAGCGTCCAGAAGGCCGGTCTTGTGTCCCATTTTTGCCAGCGCTACAGCCAGGTTCACCGCCACTGTGGTTTTGCCGACTCCGCCTTTGCCTGAACCGATCGCAATAATGTTGCTGACCCCAGGCAGGGGAAACGGTCCCTGCTGCTGCGGCGCTCCGTGCTGATGTCCGTGGGCCACATAAGCCTTTCTGGAATGGGATTAACACTTGATTATACGGGAAACAAGACAGCATGAAATACGGCAGGCGGCGAGGATTGCTCTATGTCTGATCAATAATGGAATAGGGCATCTCAGGATAGCGAGCCGTAAGCTAGTGCCGCTTTTCGGGTCTGATCTGCACGCTAGTCGCGCTTCGCTCTGGAGTTCTCCTGCGTTTCTCGCGTTTTATCAGGACGCGCCATCGCTTATATTGCTCCACTTTGCTCGGATCGGGATCTTCGTGGCCGTTAAGCCAGAAATCAAACCAATCCGTATTCATTTCCTGTGAGGCAAGCCTCTCCACAGACTTAGTCAGGTTATGGCTTCCATTTCTCATGTAGAGCAGCTCAACCGGTTTGTTTTGAGACCTGAGAGCCGCATAAACATTCCAGCCATAAATGAGGGCAACAGGGTCGTTTTGCTCGAAAAGGATGGGAACAACAATTTTATCAGTGTTAAATTCCGGTGATCTGGCAATCCACTTTGCAATGCCTGTCCCCAACGGCGGCCCGCCGACTCCATCGGCAATGGACTTGGCCAGCACCGGGCCTAAAGCATAATCAACCAGGAACCAATACTGGGTTAGGTCCCCGTGGGTGCTTTCTACGAGAGTCGCCGCAGCAAACATGTGCGGAGCAGTGATGAGAGATTCCAGAACGTACCACCCCGTCCTGCTCCATCCGATAATACCCACCTTCTGGGGATCGATAAGGCCATCTTTTGAGAGCAGCGCTATGGCCGCCTTGTAACCGTCGCGGCCATCTACATCGGCTTCACGCGGGGTGAGGCGTGCGACGCTGATCTCCCGAACCTGCAATACCATAATGTCGCGGGCCGCAAGTGCTCTGGCGGCATTCGCGCTTGTGCTGAAGCCGTCCACAAAAAATTCATCCGCATTAAAACCATGGGTTTGGATCACTAAAGGATAGCGTCGTCCTTTTATGTAATCTGGTGGCTTGAGCAGGCCCCCAGTCCATTGGCGTCCTGCCTGATCTCTCCAATGATAGACACTGGCTTCTCCCATCTTGATTTCAGCCAGTTGTGGGTTTGGATCCCAAATCTCTCTGACCGTGCCTGTACGCCGATTACGCGCCACAAGCTTTGGAGAGGTATTAATGCCCTGATGCGTGGTTACAGATATTTCAGAACCTAATTTGCCCCTATTGGAGGGCATTTCAACCGGTGTAGAAAGCTTTTTCCAGAATTTGCCCTCTCTGCGGAAAAAATCAGCCGTCTTATCTTCTTCGATATCACCTTCACTGTGGCGAACCAGCAAGATTTGATCTGCTGGATCCCATTCGATATCTACAACAGGATTATTTTCACTACGATTCTTTTTATTGATGGGCGCGTGTTCCGTGAGGCATTTGACCTCCTGCGTGTTTATATGGACTGCCGCTACACATGGACGAAGATGACGATTTCCTTCCATCCGGCCGGTCAGCGGCAAAAATGTGTTTGATAGTATGACTTCATCCCGATCAAGCCATACGACTTTCAGCGCGTCTTGAAAATAGCCCGCACTCCAACCGACAGGCGCATCCAGCATGGGTAAGAGCTCGCCAGTTTTTAGGTTGATGAGCACATACTGTTGCGGTCGATATGTAGTGATTTTGGGATAAGTGTTTACCTGATCCGCAGCAAATTGCATGTTGGCAATAGCGGGCTCATAGTCCTCCCATTCCTTAGGCACATGATTCACATACCCAGTCACAATCGCATAGCTCGCGTCGGGCGATATTGATAACGCCTGAGAGTTGGTTAGTGAAATCGGGACGCCAGCAGAGATATTAAGCACCGCTTGCGCATTGTCTTCATCTACTTTCCACAGTTGTTCCGGTTGGAGATTCAGGGATTTCTTCCCCTCTTCCGGATACAAGAGCATTTCCAAAGAAGACCCTGTTCCGACCTGAATGTCTGGAATTTCACGCCCTCCCGACTGGTAAAGCTGCGCCTCAGAAGTTTCTACCGTCGAGGTATATAAAAAGACTGTTCTGTCCCAAACGAAATCGGTTACGTCCTGGCTGGGTAAACTCAATTGTCGCGGTTGCCGCTCCTGCAAATTCATCGTGAAGAGGCGGCGTTCAGCGCTTTCACGACGCCCTAAAAATGCGATGCTCTGGGAGTCGCCGGCCCAACGGATGTGACTGATTGGATCGTCGCCTGAACTCGTGGCCATCCGGACCAGCAACTGGGCTTGTGGCTGCGTTCTTGTTGGGCCAGCTACGAATTCTTTGATTTCCTTGAGATCAAATAACCATATGCTTGATTCAAGCTGGTTCGATTCGATCAGGCCTGTAGTCGTCCGTACGATTAGATGACGCTGGTCCGGAGAGGAGATGATTTCCGGTTTTTCTCCAAAAACCACCAGACGAATCGAATCGCGCACCGTGAAACGTCGCAGAGGCTGAGGTTGTGCGGAAACGAGAGATGACGCCACTACTGACAATGCAATTAAATACTTTGTCAACGGGTGAATAGCAGGCATTAGCTTCTCGACCTTTCAGTCCTGGTCAGAAGAAAATTTATCCTTCACAACCACGAAGGCATACAGTTTAAGTCTGCCGGTCAGTTTTTCAGGATCTAAGCTCTTGAGTTTTTCTTCTTGCAACCTCTGCTTTCCTTAGCTCCCTGCGGCGGGCCGCATCTTGGTAGCGCCGCTTCTCTTCTTCTGTTTCCGCGATCACCGGCGGGACATGCTTGTGCCTGCCTTGCTCGTCTACCGCGACGAACGTCAGGTACGCCGAAGCCACGTGTCTGGTGGTCCGGGCAATATAGTTCTCCACCCAGCACTTAACGCCAATCTCCATCGACGTATTGAACGCGCGGTTCACCGATGATTTCAAAATTAGCAGATCGCCGATATGCACCGGCAGAAGAAAATCGATGTGGTCCATGGACGCCGTGACCACATGGCTATGCGAATGCCGATGCGCCGCCATGGCCCCGGCGATGTCGATCAAGTGCATCAGCCGTCCGCCTAACAGGTTGCCCAGCGGATTAGCGTCATTAGGCAACACCACCTCCGCCATTTGCGACTGCGACTCGCGCACAGCTCGCGGCTCCAGGCTATGGCCTGCGTTGCTGTGCCCATGGATGGAGTTCATGGTCATTCCTTTTTTGATGTTCCAATTACAAATCAGGTGCTGAGAGGTGAGATTACCAGAGATCAACCGCCGATTAAGGCGTTGATTCGCACAGGATTTCGCTTGGTTCCGTCGATGTGCGGAAATCCACGGCTATGGAGCTTTTCTTGGCCGACGCTCAAGATACACAGCCAAAAAGCATTCAGCCTGGCGCTGCAGGCAGCCCTCACGCAGGGGCGCCGGCCACGACTTGGTTACACAGTCGTATTCCAGCCGGCCGTACTCCACCGGCTCATGCTCTCGTTCACTTACATAGTGAAGAATGATCCGTGATTCTTCGTCGCGGGCCACCGCAAAACGGACTCCGTCAGAACACCGGCTCCTCGGCAACCGGGAACATCCGCCGCCGGCGTAGCCCAGATTACAGAACTCCCGCAGCTCGGTTTCGGAGGGCGCGACCTCTTCAGATGCGGCGCGGCAGGTGCCAGTGAATCCTGCGCCTAGCGGCAAACGGGCAGGGAATGCCCAACCAGCGGAGATTCTTTCGGTCGGGAAAAAGAAGGGGCAGGCCACGGCAAAACCGATAGTAAGCCGAGACCGAGACAGAGTAAACACGAAATAAAGACAGCCTGTGGAAATCGAACCCAACAGTGAGTGTACCCGCACGCGGCCATTCGGAGCATTGCCGCAAAAGGCTGCCACCCCGGCACATGTGTTAGATTTTCCCCATGGCTGAACCAAATCGCCTGCAGATGCTGACCGAGTTCCTGAAGCAAGCCCCCGGTGACGCTTTCGCCCGTTATGGCCTGGCGATGGAATATTCTAAAACCGGTCAAACCGAGCAGGCCTTGGCCGAGTTCAACAAGCTTCTGGAGATGCATCCGGACTACACCAACGGCTACTTCATGGCCGCACAGACGCTGGAGCGTTCTGGCCGAACGCCCGAAGCTAAGGCGATGCTGGAAAAAGGCGTGGAAGCCGCTAAGCGAACGGGGAATAAGCACGCTCTTTCTGAGATGGCGGGAATGCTGGACGAACTTAGCAGCTAAGTAGCAAGACTTGTTGTTTCAAGCGTATCTCATTCAAAGAGATATGGCTTTGGCTAATTGCCAATTGATTTGCTAGGTACTCTTCTTCGCCGCCTCCGCCATCACCTGTGACGTCGGCCTCAGCGCCTTGCGAATCCTGTTTTCCACCACGCCGGGCAAAGCCTGATACATCCGGATGAACATCTTGTAGATTCTCGGTACTACCACTTCCCTCTTGCGTTTGAGCAGGCCGCGCAGCGTGGCTTCCGCCACAACTTCAGGTCCAACTGCGTACTTCACTGACGATCCCACGCGCTCAGAGTGTTTGCCCTTGACCATGTTCTTCGCGAAGTCAGTGGCAATGTAACCGGGGCAAACCGTAAGTACGTTGATGTTGTGACGCAACAGCTCCATCCGTGCCGCCTTGCCGATGGCGTTCATCGCATGCTTGGTCGCCGCATAGCCTGACATGTATGGCGTGGAGATGTGCCCAGAGACCGAAGAAATATTCACGATGTCACCGCCGCCTTGACGGCGCATCACCGGAACCACCGCCTGTATGCACTCCACTGCGCCGAACAAGTTGGTATCAAACATGCGCCGAAGTTCTGCCATGTCCATGTCGGCTACGGCGTCGTTTAGCCCGAAGCCGGCATTGTTCACAAAGATGTCGATGCGGCCAAATTTATCGAGCGTGGTTTTCACCAGCGCATCCACCTGCTCCCCCCGGCTCACATCGCAGCTGACGCTGAGTGTGTTCGTTCCGCCGCCGATGCGCTGCTCCGCCGCCTTGGTCCTCGCCAGATCGCGCGCGCAGAGCACCACTTTAGCGCCTTCCTCTAGGAACAGCTTCGCAATCGCCTCGCCGATTCCCATCGATGCGCCGGTAATCACCGCTACTTTGTCCTGAAGTTTCATGGATGAATTTTGTATTTGGTTGGTGCGACTAAGTCAAGGCCGGGATGAAACGGCGAGCCCATCCCGCGGCGAGCCACCTGCATCAAGCGCTGATTAATGCGTACAGAAGTCAATCCTCTCTGGCGGTTTGGAGCGAAGCGACAGAATCAATAGAATAATAAAAGTGCCCCTGCTGCCCCTATTCCCGCTCGAAATTGTGCTCTTTCCCGGGGGCCCGCTGCCTTTGCACATCTTTGAGCCGCGTTACAAGGAGATGATCGCCGAATGCCTGGAGCATAAGCGCCCCTTCGGCATGGTGCGCGTGAAGGAAACCGCGATTGCCTCGGTCGGTTGCTCCGCTATGGTCCTTGACGTGATCAAAAAGTATGAAGATGGCCGCCTCGATATCGCAGCGGAAGGCCGCCAGCGATTTGAGATATTAGAGGTGAACCAGGAACGCACTTTTCTGCAAGGCGAAGTTACGTACTTCGACGACGAGCCGTCATCGGTGGACCAGGCACAGAAAAAAACAGTCATCGAGTTGCATGAAGAGCTTTTCGCCGTCCTGGGGCAAAATGTTGAAGTCGAAAGCGAAACTCCGTCGATCTCCTTCCATCTGGCCGGTGAACTGCCGGTAGATCTGGACTTTAAGCAGGCGCTGCTGGAGATGAAGTCGGAAGCCGAGAGGATTGAAACGCTCACCGAGTACTATCGCGCTACCATTCCCAAAGTTGAAAAGACGCTCCTGGCTCGCCAGCGGGCCAGCGGCAATGGCCACGTGCACTGAAGTAACTCTCTTTCGCGAGCTCGCTCGACTGCCATCAACCGCTGAAAGTCACGCTGCACATTTCCAACTGAATCCTGCGGCGTATAATGCTTTTCAGAGGCCCTTCATGAATCTTCCCCGCTCACTGGGCGAACTCAAGAAAAGCTCTTTCTCTGAGCAGAGACTGCGCACGCGCAAAGTTAAAGACGAACTTCGCGAAAACCTGATTGCCCGCCTGCGCAGCGGTGAACCTATTTTCTCCGGAATCATTGGTTATGACGACACGGTGGTGCCGCAACTGGTCAACGCTGTGCTCTCGCGGCACAATTTCATACTGCTGGGTTTGCGCGGCCAGGCCAAGAGCCGCATCCTGCGCGCGCTCACCGCGCTGCTGGACCCGCATCTGCCGTACGTTGCCGGCTGTGAGATCCATGACAACCCTTATGACCCCATCTGTAAGCGCTGCCGCGATCTGATCGCCAAAGAAGGCGACAATACGCCCATCGCCTACCTTTCAATCGGCGACCGCTACGTGGAAAAGCTGGCGACGCCGGATGTAACCATCGCCGACTTGATTGGCGACGTTGATCCCATCAAAGCGGCGCGCAGCGGCCACGATCTCTCCAGCGAGATGACCGTCCATTACGGACTCCTCCCGCGCGCCAACCGCGGCATCTTCGCCATCAATGAGCTACCTGACCTCGCCGGCAAGATACAGGTGGGCCTGTTCAACATCATGCAGGAAGGCGATGTGCAGATTAAGGGCTACCCGCTGCGCCTGCCGCTCGATGTCGCGCTGGTCTTCACCGCCAATCCGGAAGATTACACCGCCCGTGGAAAAATTGTTACGCCGCTTAAGGACCGCATCGGGTCGGAGATCCGCACCCATTATCCTGCCACTTTGGAAGAAGGCATCAGCATCACAGAGCAGGAAGCCTGGCTGCTTCGCGACGGACTGGAACTCCACGTCCCCAAGTACGTTCGTGAAGTCGTGGAGCGCGTCGCCTTCCTCGCTCGCGAAGACAAAAAAATCGATAAGCGCTCCGGCGTGAGCCAGCGCCTTCCCATCAGCGTGCTGGAAAATGTAATCTCCAACGCCGAGCGGCGCGCCGTGCGCAGCGGCGAGCGGACTATCGTCCCTCGTATCGGCGACGTTTACGCTGCCCTGCCATCCATTACCGGCAAGCTCGAACTGGAATACGAAGGCGAGATGCGCGGCGCGGACACCGTAGCCCGCGAACTCATTCGCACCGCCGTGGCCAAAACCTACGACACTTATTTCAAAGACCTCAACATGCAGCAGGTGGTGCAGTGGTTCGAACTGGGTGGCGAGATCAAACTGGCCGACACCGCGAGCGCGCAGGAAATTCTGGAAGGCTTGAAGAACATCCAGGGGTTGACAGAAAAGCTTTCACCCGTTGGCGTGAAGGCGAAAGAGAAGCCAGAGGTGCTGGTCTCAGCGGCGGAGTTTGTGCTGGAAGGCCTGCATGCGCATCGCCGCATCGGCCGCACTGAAGAGAGGCTTTTCAGCGCGGAGAAACAGCCTAAGCGCCCGGAACGTCCTTTTGAGCGCGGCGACGATGAACCGCCCCCGATGCGGAATAGACGGCCTTACAATTAGCTTTTTCTTTTTCCCGGCGTAGTCAGGGAACCCTATGACCACGAGTATCAAAGCACCGAACACTTTTGAAACGATAAGGTCCCTTCGCTTCGCTCGGGACAAAAACCAATGAAATACACGCGCTACTCCAAATACGTCGGTGACCTGGCGGACGAGATCAGTCTGGAAGACCTGCTCAACTCTCTCTCAGATTACCTGCTTGAATCGGGCTTCCAGAGTGACTCCATGTATTTCCAGCAAATGGATGAGCACTCGCTGGACGCCTTGCGCCAGGCCATCCAGCAGGCGCTGGAGATGGGCGACTTTCTCGATGAAAATATGCGTGAGCGGCTGGAGCAGATGCAGGCAGATGGCAATCTGGAAGAGTTGATTGAGCGCCTTATCCAGCGCATGCAGCAGGAAGAGCTGATCTCAGTGGATCAGCCGCACGATCCTTCGCGCCAGTCCCCCACGCCGGGACAGACCGGCGATGCTCAGACCCAGGCACGATTTGAAATCACCGACAAAAGCCTGGATTTTCTCGGCTTCAAGACCCTGCGCGACTTGCTAGGCTCGCTCGGTCGCTCCAGCTTTGGCCGCCATGATACGCGCGACCTGGCCACCGGCATCGAATCCAGCGGCGCTTCCAAGCCTTACGAGTTCGGCGACACGATGAACCTCGACATCACCGAGACGCTTTCCTCCGCCATCCAGCGCGAGGGGCTGCATCTGCCGCTCAATATCGAATACTCTGACCTGCAGGTGCACCAGTGCGAATATCAGTCTTCCTGTGCGACCGTCGTGATGCTTGACTGCTCGCACAGCATGATTCTCTACGGTGAAGACCGCTTTACTCCGGCCAAGAAAGTCGCAATGGCGCTCTCGCACCTCATCCGCACGCAATATCCCGGAGACTCATTGTCTCTGGTGCTCTTTCATGACTCCGCAGAAGAAATGCCAATCTCGCAGCTTGCCCGCGTCAAGGTTGGTCCGTATTACACCAACACGCGTGAAGGCCTGCGCCTGGCCCAGCGCATTCTGCAGCGCCAGCGCAAAGATATGAGACAGATTGTAATGATCACTGACGGCAAGCCTTCCGCGCTCACGCTGGAAGATGGCAGAATTTACAAAAATGCGTTCGGGCTCGATCCGCTGGTGGTAAGCCAGACTCTGGAAGAGGTTTCACGCTGCAAGCGTTCGGGCATCATGATCAACACGTTTATGCTCGCCTCTGATTACGGACTGGTCCAGTTCGTGCAGAAGGTCACGGCCATGTGCAAGGGCAAAGCCTATTTCACGACCCCGCAAAATCTGGGACAGTATCTGCTGATGGACTACATGTCACGGAAGATGAAGACGATCCACTAAGCTTTACGCTTTACTCAAAATCCCCATTCCCTTGCTTCGTTCCAACTGTTTCATGTACCACGTCTTTCACCATCTGGCGGCGGAACTTGTCGGCCTGGCGGGTGGCCAGCACGCGGACACGCCGTGCGGGCAGCGTGACCGGCTCAATCTTTTCAAACCGGCCGCGCTCAATTTCAACATCAAAGCGGAACCAGTCACTGCGATAAAGCCGGCCGGCGGAGTAAAAGCTGACGGATGCCGCAATCGTGCCTTCGAAAGTGTTTCCCGTAATGGCCAGAATGCGGTCGCCGATATGCTCGGTCCAGGTGTTGCCCCCAACCAGAGGATCATTGAGGTATTGGCGCTCAAAGGGCATGGCATGCGTCATGGTCCGCAGTTGGACCAGTTGCAGAAGCACGGCAGCACGAGCCAGATTGGTGATTACAATTTTGGCATCGGCGGTGGAGGCGCGCTCCAGGCGCACATGTAGCTCCGGCGCCCACTCTCGCTCAAACTGTTCGCGCGAGAGTTCCAGCCCGCGATCGGCCGCCTTGGCATAGCGCAGCGTGGCCCGCGCCAGCACCACGCTGAGAATCGTAGTCACGATGGTTGCCGCCACCGGGATGTATTCCAGCAACGTGAAAAAGGGAACACGCATGAATATTGCCAGGAGCATGAGGCGTTAAGCTTACCCAGAATCAACGGTTTTCCCGAGATGCGGGACGTGCCGGGGCTTTGGTAACAGAGCGGAATGAGGTAAGTGTTTGAAACGACACGAGGAGCCCGTTGGGCCCCTCGCAGAATCTTCCATCGCGGCGGTCGTTGCCTATCCGTCCGACTTCACCGCGGCTTCAGCGGCCAGGAAACCAATTTTGGAGTGGGTCCCGTCACAGAACGGTTTATTCGTGGATGCGCCGCAGCGGCAGAGCGCGATCGCCTGTTTCCCGCTGATGTCAATCTTTTTGCCGTCAGCGTCGGCAATTTCCAGCTGGCTTAGGTCACCGCTAAGTACATAAGGTCCGGTCTTTTTGATCAGGATATTGATTCCCATTCACTTCCCCTCCAAATATTTTACGTTGAAACAATGTAAATGGTGGACGAGGAGCGCGCAACTAGCCCCATCTTCACAGAAAGATCACCGCTTCTTAAACGCCACATTCACCAGCAGCTTATCGCCTTCGATATCCACCACATTGCAGAAGGTACGCTCGTCCTGGCGGGTAAAATCCAGGCCCACACGGCTATTGCCAATGCGCAGGTTGCGAACGCTCAGATGCTCGATAAACCCCGGCAGCGCAGGGTCGACAATATTCAATTCCCGGCGCTGCGCGCTGGGGCGCAGGCCCAGCACCGATGTCAGCAGCAGGAAGACCGCGCCTGACGCCCACGCTTGCGGCGAGCAGGAGACGGGATATTGCACCGGTTCGTCAAACTCGCGGCGCTGAATCCCACAGAACAGCTCCGGCAGTCGATAGTTGCGGAAGTTGAGCGCGGCTTCAAACATGGTAGTGAAAAGTTGATTGGCGGGCTCGCGAAATTCGCACAGCGCCATGCCATGCGCCGCGATAGAATTGTCGTGCGGCCAAACCGATCCGCGATGATAACTCAGTGGATTGAAAATACGCTCGTCGCGCGATATGGTACGCCAGCCCCAGCCGGAATACATGTCGTCTTGCATGAATCGCTGCGTAATGGCCTTGACTCGCTCCTGCGGCAGCATGCGCGTAAACAGCAGATGCCCGGGATTCGACGAAATGACCTGCGTCTGCCGCTTATCGCCGTCCAGTGCCATGGCATAAAAGCCAAACTTGGGCATCCAGAAGGCTTTTTCAAATCGCTTGGCCATATCCCCGGCTTCCCTTTTTAGCTTATCCGCGGTCCTGGTATCGCCAAAGGAGCGCATCAGCGACGCCATCCGGTACTTGGCTTCGTACACGTAGCCCTGCACTTCGCAGAGCGCGATTGGAGGCTTGGCTAGCTCACCATCGCGATGCAGGATCGCGTCCCAGGAATCTTTCCAGCCCTGGTTGGCCAAACCCTTGGGCGAGCGGCGCTGATATTCGACAAAACCATCCCCATCGAGATCGCCATACTCGTCGATCCACTCCAACGCCCGATACGCGTGCGGGAGCATGTCTTTCACCAGTTGCTCGTCGGCGGTCCAGTTAAAAGTCTCGCTCAGCAGGATCAGCCAGAGCGGCGTGGCATCGACCGAGCCATAATAGGGGCCAAACGGCACCTCTCCCGCGCGCGTCATCTCGCCTTCGCGATACTCATGCAGGATCTTGCCTGGCTCTTCATCGCGCCAGTCGTTCTTTTCTTTGCCCTGATAAAGCGCAAGCACCCGCAGGGTATCGACTGCGAGATTCGGGTTTAGCAGAAGGGACTGGTACGCCGCAATAATGGAATCCCGGCCAAATATCGCGGCAAACCACGGAATACCCGCGGCGATGATGTGCTGCCTGCTCTCAGGAATTTGCAGAGCGTGAAAGTCGCCTTTGCAAGTTCCCACCATCTCGTCAAAGATGCTGTTGTTCGAACTGAAGTGCGTGGAATGCGATTCCCACGCGGCAAATGCATCGCGACGCATGCGTAACTGCTGAGCAAAGTCCGGGCGGGCTGCGCGTGATCGCTTATTTTCCACATGAGGAACGATGGTCGTCTGGACCTGGAACCGCTTGAATGGCGGCAGACGTACTTTCCAGCGGGCGGTCGTACCGTCCACGATTTCCGGGTCGGGCGAGAGATGAATGACGGTTTCACGGGCAAGGCGATCCAACCCGCAGTAGTGAAAGATAATGGAATCGCGTCGAGCGACGGGCTGAAAATAATGACCGAGAGGTTGCCGCGCTACGCCGCGAACCTGAAACACGTCCATGAAATCGGCTTCGTAGGCCAGCTCTATCACAACCTCCACTTCCTGGAAGTTGAAGTTCTCAAAAGAGAAGTTATCGTAAAGCGTCTCCGATGCCAGCAGCTGCTCACGGCGTATGTGGACGGTGTTTTCGGGAATATCGTAAGTCTCGCGCGCAGTGCTCTTGCCGGTGGTCATCTCAATCTGGGAAGCGAAGGTCTGCTCCGTGCTGGAAGAAAGCACGACCGTGCGGTAACCATCCACGCGAAGCTCCAGCCGGCTGAGAAAACGCGTGTCGTCATGGAAGAAACCCACATCGGGCGCGCCCGGCGGCATAATGTCGCCGGCAATCGTGGTAGAGAGAAAGGTCTTGCCGTCAATCAACGTAAGATTGTTGACTTTGCGTGGCTCGGCGTTCTGGTAGACCAGGCGTGGTTCAGGGTACGGCGGCGTGATCTCCACTAATTCAGTGTGGGCAATGATAAGTTTTGCGCTCATGCGACGATCTGCTCCACCTCAGTAACACCGTTTTGCAGGATTTCAGTGTAGAGGTTGATATAGTCGCGAGTCATGCGCTCCACCGAGAAGAATTCTTCCATGTAGCCCCGAATCTCTGCGGGGTTGAGTGAGAGATTCTTCGCGCACTGAGCGAGTTCGTCGACGCTGGCTCTTACATGTCCGCTCAAGCCGTCCTTCACTACCTCAGGCACTGCGCCACCCGGCGTCGCCAGCACGGGTGTTCCGCAGGCCATGGCTTCAATCATCACCAGTCCAAATGGTTCGTCCCATTGCACCGGAAAAATCATGGCCCTTGAGTTTCCCAGCAACTCCAGTTTTTCCTGCATGCCCATTTCGCCAAGATACTCAATAAACTTGCCATCCACGTGCGGCTTAACCATGGTCTCCCAATAATCCTGGTAAATTGGCTGTATTTCGCCGGCGATTTTCAGAGGGATACCGGACTTTTTTGCCACCTCAATCGCCAAATGCGTACCCTTGGGCGGCGCGATCCGCCCCAGAAAACTCAGATATTCCTGCTTCGTCTCGCGCACCGGATAAACGGACGCATTAATCCCGTGATGGATGGTGCGCATGCGCGGCATGCGTAGCTTCTCGCGCTGAAAGTCGCTGATGGTGACATATGTGATCTCAGGCAGATCATCGTAGTAGTTCGCGAACGACGGTTCGTAAGTGTGATGTACGGTGTACACCACAGCCTTCTCGACAAATTGCGAAAAACTTAGGCCCGGCGCGCTGTTCATGTGGATGATGTCGGCTTCCGCAGCGGCTTCCTTGATTGCCCATGCGGCATGACTCAGCCCTTTCAACGAAGCCTCTATTTCACCTTTTACCGGCCACTCGCCCTTCTGGTAACGCCAGCGGACCGGCGCATCAATCGTAGATTCACCAATGGTGTAGACGGTTACATCGACGCCTTGAAGCTGGAGCCCACGCGCCAGTTCAGCAATGAATAACTCTGTGCCGCCGTATTTCTTGGGTGGAACGGCGATGAACGGAGGAGCAACGAGAGCAATTTTCATTGGAGTCATGGAATCAACAAGTAAGATGCGGAATCCAACTCTGGAGGTGTCAGCTCGCGCCTGCACCTGCGCTATCAGTTAGCCTTGCATTAGCGGCCGCTCACGCGAACGAGCAACCAAATCTCTCCGAACTCTCACGTCGTGGTCAAAACTCTGGCGCGTTTGCTTCTGCTGCCTGCGATTTCCACAGCGTATTCAAACTCTCGCGCGCGGACTTCGCTGGTATGCGCTGCCAAGACGCGTTCCCGGGCCGCACGACCGATGCTCTGCAACTCGGATGAATCATAGCTGGTGATGTAACGGGCCACATCATCGGCGCCGGTTGGAGCAAGGATTTCCTTGCCCGGGATAAAAAATGTTTCCAGTCCGGGCCAGGTATCAGAAACGATGGTGGCGGAGCACGCCGCAGCCTCAAAAAGACGCACTGAAGGTGAGTAGCCGGCAATTACCATCTCACGCCGCGTCACATTCAGGGTCAAACGCGAGGAGCTGTAGAATTCCGCGTGGTGGCGCGGATTGAGATGCATGATTCGTTGCACATTGTGCGGCCATACAGCGCTCGCGGGATATTGCGGCCCGGCAACGATAAAGGTTTTCTGAGACATCTGGAGCGCCGGCGCGCACAAAAGCTCCTCTATCTTGGGCTGGCGGTCGGGCGCGTAAGTACCCATATAGCTCAGGTCGCACGCAAAACGCGAATTCACCGGCAATTTATGGTGCTTTCCCGGGTCCACCGAGCAATATAGCGGTACCGCAAATGGAGTTCCTAACTCCTCTTCCAGCACATTGAGCATGGGACCGCCGGTGAAACTGAAATAAATATCCAGTTCAGGAAGATGCTGCTTATGCAGATAATCGGTCCGGCCACGGTCTTTCAGGGCCCTTACAGTGACCGGCGTATCAATATCATAGAATGCCTTCACTGGAACGTTGGAAGACAGCACCTCTTCCAACGCGGCAATCCCATCAGGAAAATACGAACCAATCACAGCTACGTCGGAGTCATCAAGCTCGGTGCGCACAGCCGGAAGAATTTCGTCCCAGCTCTGAAAAATCCTTACATCGCAGTATGGTGGATTCGGCAGGTCGCGGTTGTTCTGGTACCACTCCAGATTGTGCTCGAAAAAGACAATGTGGTGCCCCCGGCGATGCAGCGCATGGCACAAGGCGCGAAAGGTAGTAGCATGCCCGTTGCCCCACGATGAAGTGATCGAAAGTCCGAAAATAGTTAATTTCATGAAAATAGCCTTTGGTTCTTAGCCTTCTTTTGGCTTATGCTTCGGGCTCTGTACATCCAACTTCCCTCAAATGCTCGAGTTTACCGGCTGCTCTGCCTGGGCATTTGCAACGATTGTGTCAAATTCCTGCGCTCGCAGAGCATATATGTGATCTCGCAATGCCCGCCGCCGCATATTCGCGCCGATTTCTCTGGCGCGGGTTGACGAAACATTTCGCAAACAACCCACTACCTCTTCCGCGCTGCTCGCCACCAGAATTTCTTTCTCCGGCCTGAAAAACTCTTCGATCCCGGCCCATCGGTCTGTAATCAGGCATGCGCCCGCGCCCGCGGCTTCAAAGACCCGCGTGGGCGGCGAGAACCCCACTCCAGCCATGGAATCGCGATTGATGTTGAGTACCATGCGGGCAGAACAATTCACGCGGTTGTGATCTCCAGTCCCTACGTGGCCGAGCCAGCGGACGTTCGCCGGCAGTCGTTTGCCCTCCCAGCCCTCGCCACCCAGCGCGAACCGGGACTCAGGAGCCATTTCCGCCGCACGAAAGAAAAATTCCGCAACCCGCCGCTCACGGTCCGGCAGGCGATGGCCGACAAACAAGAGATCGCACGCAGAGTCCGCATCCGGCGGAACGGGATGGTGGGTTTCCGGATCTAGGGCGTTGTAAATGGGATGGCAATTGACCGCGCCCAGTCGCCGATAGTGCTCTACCACCGGCGGTCCTCCACCGTAGGTAAGAATGAAATCGTATTGCGGAATCAGCGCGCGAAAGACATCGGCATGATTTGCTTCCACTCGCGCCAGCGTGGCCGGCGCATCCACGTCCCAGAATGCGACACGCGTCGCTTTGGAACGGCATTTCAGGACTTCATGTTCCAGCAGATCATCAAATACACCCACCCCGCTGTGCTTGATCACTAAATCGTATTGGCGCGCCTGCTGCAGCAACGCGTGCAAGTCCGCACTGTTCTGATACACAATACTATTTACGTAGGAAAAATCGCCGGTATCGCGCTTCTGTTGCCGTCCATACGCATCTGGTTCGGCGAATGTAATCTGGTGGCGCAGCGCATCAAGATGCCGGTAGATGCCGCGGTAATACGTTGCCGCTCCATTCCAATAGGAAGATGTGATGCTGGAGCCGAAGGCAAATATTCTCATGCGGCAATCTCCTCGTAAATGGAGAGCAACTGCTG
>JBARMK010000349.1:0-12720 GCA_049802395.1 Candidatus Angelobacter sp. | reverse complement strand
GGGAGTCGCGCCGGTGCTGTGCGACCGCTGCGCTGGCGCAGCTACGGGCCGGGCCCGCCGCAGCATGACTACTGGGACGCTGCGCGACTATCCCGTAACCACGGCCTTGCTGGCCATCAATCTGACTGTATTCGTCGGGATGGTTGCCACCGGTGCGGGCTTCCTTAATTTTGATCCCCAGGCATGTCTCAAATGGGGAGGCAATTACGGCCCGTGGACCCTTGACGGCGACTGGTGGCGTCTGGTGACCGCCGGCTTTGTTCATGGTGGACTCATTCACCTCGCCTTCAATATGTGGTGTCTTCTGAGCCTGGGGCAGCTCTCAGAGCGATTGTTTGGCAGGATTCAGACCCTCTTCATTTATCTGATTACCGGCGTCGGTGGCGCTTTGCTCAGCATCGCGCACAACCCACGACACCTGGAAGTCGGGGCCTCCGGAGCGATATTCGGCATTGCGGGAGCACTGTTGGCTGGAGTCAAGTTCGGCAACCTGGCGATCTCTTCCGGCCAGAAACGCAGCGTGGTCAGCAGCATGGTGTTTTTTGTGGGCGTGAATTTCGTGCTGGGCGCGGGCATCATGGGAAGCAATATCGATAATTTCTGCCATCTCGGCGGATTTATTACCGGGTTGCTGATAGGCGTTCCCATGGGAGGATTCGCGCAGCGTCATAAAATCTTCCAGTGGACTACGCTGCTGGTCACCACGGGTTTACTTGTCTTCGGCTACAAAGAGCTCGCGCAAACCCACGGGACCCCGGAACAGCTCAAGCAGGCGCAGATAGCGCTTGACAACAAAGATTATCCTCGCGCCCTTCAGTTGCTGGAAGAATACAGCAAAACCGATCCGAGCAATGACGCTGTCTGGAACACCATGGGTGAGCTCTACGCCCAGAGCAACCAACGGGAAAAGGCGATCACGGCTTTCCAGCGAGCGCTTCAGGCCAACCCTGATTCAGAAGTCGCCAAGGAGAGGCTGGCTGAGTTGAATGGAGAGAATTCCCAGCAGAAATAACCTATTTTCGTGAGTGAAAGTACTCTCCCACCACAGGCAGCCCTTCAACCCGTCCATCCATGATTGCTTGGAATTCCCTGAGTAATTCCTCATGCAGCAAAGAGTTGCTGGCCAGCACCTCGCGGCTGTCGATGTTGAACGGCCCGCCACTGAAATTCGTAACCTTGCCGCCGGCTTCTTCCACCAGCAAAACGCCCGCAGCGGTGTCCCACGGGTTCAAATTGAACTCCCAGTAGGCGTCAAAGCGGCCGCAAGCCGCGTAGCAGAGGTCCAGCGCGGCTGAACCGGCGCGGCGCACCCCGTGCGAACGCAGCGTGATCTGGTGATAGAAGTGGATGTTTGGGTTCTCGTGGCGTTTGTGACTGGGAAATCCGGTCGCCACCAGGCTCTCTTTGAGTTCGCGGGTGGGAGATACGCGCGCGAGTTGGCCGTTCAGACGCGCGCCGCTTCCCTTTTCGGCGGCAAACATCTCGTCCCGGGTCGGATCGTAAATCACTCCCGCGATCCGTTCACCTTTGTACTCCAGCGCCATGGAAACGCAGAAGACAGGATAGCCATGAGCAAAGTTGGTGGTGCCGTCGAGTGGGTCCACATACCAGCGGAAGTCGCTGCCCGTTTCTCTGCGACTCCCTTCCTCCCCGATCAGATCATGTCCGGGCCATTGCTTGCGGATGCGCTCGACAATCATCTTCTCCGACGAGCGGTCAGCTTCGGTTACCAGATCAACGTCGCCCTTGTATTCAACAGCGACCTTGCCAAAAAATGACATAAGCAGTGCGCCGGCTTCACGCGCCAGCTCCTGCATAGGAGTGAGAAAATCTTCTTTTGTGTGGCTGATTGCGCCCGGCATTAGCGGACGCGGCGTCCGTTGTCTTCAGCAATGTACATGATCTCGTGCTTGAAGATGAACAGGTTGGGCGAGCCTTCGCGTGTAAGCCGCACCATTCCCACGTCGTAATACTCAATCCAGCCGCGGAAAGTCTCACCGGAAAGCAGCTTCACCACCACCGGCGTCTGCTTCTCACCCAGGGCCTTCAGGTAAGAGGACTCCATGCCGGTATCTTCCGGAGGCGGCGTCTTAGTCGTCTTTTTGGCAAAAGCTGGTGCGGAGGCACGGAAAGGCATGCCCGATATTGTAGCGTAAAATAGCCTGTTTACAGCCACAAAAAGCAGCCGGCAATACCGTAATCGTTCAGCCCTGAACCATCGTACCGATGACAAAAAGTTGGAAAACCTGAGGGGACGCAGAGATTCGGACGATCAAAATCCCTCTGCTGCCTCCGTTCCTGTATTCCAACAGGCTCTGCTCAGGTCGCGGCTATACTGATTGCCAGGTACTATTTCGCCGGCGCTGTGTAATACCCTGCCCGATGACGCACCTGATATGGCCTGCCATCCGGGTCTTTTTTGATGAGCTCAACCTGAATGCGCCGGAAAGGCGAATCCGCCACTTTGCGGTTAGGATAAAAGGCCAGTAGATACTGCGTGCGCAGTTCCTCGCTGATCTTGCGGAAGGCCTCGTCCAGCCGGGCCGCATTTTCGGCGTAATAATATTTGCCGCCTGTATCCTTCGAAATCTGAATCAGCGCGTGCTCTCCACCCAGATTGCGCCCCGCATCCGCCTCCACTGGAACAATGATAATGCTGTACACAATGGCCTCCGCCTGCTGCGCGCGGCGCAATGCATTGTTGTAGTCGGTTTTGCTGGTGGTGTCTCCGCCATCGGTAATCAGGACTAGTACCTTGCGTCCTTCGCGGTCCAGCAGGGCGTCGGAGCATAGATAAATGGCGTCATAGAGTGACGTTCCTGCACCCGACTGCAGGTGGTCGATGCCGCGCTCCACCGTCTTCATATCGGAACTGAAGCGGGTGATCTGGTTTACGTCTTCAGAAATCTGGAACAACGATAGGTGGTCGACCGGACGCAGGATGGAATGGACAAACTTCTTCGCCGAAACCGTCTCAAGGGTAATATCACGTCGAGTGCTCTCGCTGGTATCGATGGCCAGCGCAATGCTCAGCGGCATTGCCGCTTCTTTTTCAAAAATTCTGATCGTCTGCGGGATTCCATCTTCCAGCAACCGGAAGTCCTCCGGCGATAAATCGGCCACCGGCGCACCACGCGAATCCGTCACCGTGGTAAAGACGTTCACCAGTCGCACGTCCACCCGGTAGGTTCCTTCACCCGTCTGCGATTGTGATCCGGGAGGAATACGGTCACCGGCTTGGCGGTCTTGCGCAAGAACGAGCGTCCCCGCCAGCAAGAGCAAGCTCACAGCCAGACTGAACCACGGCGGAACAGCGCGAGTCCGTTTCATAAATTCAGTAGGTATTCTGGATTGCTTAGATGCAAACGGCGTCAAATGGTTATTTGTGTACGCGAATTTCTTCAGGAAAAGGTTCACCCTCGGCCCAGACCGCGCCGTCTTCAAAATACTCTTTTTTCCAGATTGGGACCGTCTTCTTAAGCGTGTCAATCAGCCAGCGGCAAGCCTCAAACGCCGCCGCCCGATGCGCCGACGCTACGCCGATCAGCACGCTGGTCTCTCCAATCTGGAGCCTTCCCAGGCGGTGCACCACGCAAACGTTGCGGATCTTGAATTGTTCAAGTGCCGCTTGAGCAAGTTTCTCCATCTCATTCAATGCCATGGATTCATAGGCCTCATAATCCAGGTACAACGTGCGTCTTGCGCGGGTATTGTTGCGCACCACACCGTCAAAGAACAAGGCTGCCCCATCTTCAGGGTACTCCAGCGTTTTCCTGACCGTCCAAACGTCGATAGGCTCGCGCACTATGGCGCAATGCTCGGAGCGCAGCTCCTCCACTTCAGGTCTACCGGCAGTCATAACTTGCCTCCGCTCACAGGCGGGAGGAGTGCCACCTCATCGCCTTCCTCCAAAATGGCCGACGCTTGCGCGTACTCCTGGTTCACTGAGCAAGCAATGGAGTTGGCAAGACCCTGGAACTTGGGATATCGCTCCGCATAGTGACTCATTACTGTTGCCAGCCTTGCCCCGGACTCCAGTTCCAGCGAATCTTCCTGCCGCCCAATAATATCTTTAAGCTGCCCGAACAGCAGCACCCTGACGCGCATGGATCCTAGGATAGCGGAAACTCCCTCAGGCCTGCTCGATTAAGTTTTTCTCTTGCGGGAACTCGCGAAGGACAGACCGCCGTTTCTCAAACACTCGCTGGTCCGTCGTTGGCCCGATTCTTACTTCGCCATCGCCTTTTCCACTTCGTCCGTGGTCCGCGGCAGTTCATGGCTGAGCATGATGAGCTTTCCGTCCTGTCCCACGGCAAACATGTCTTCAATGCGGACGCCCAATTTTTCCTCCGGAATGTAAATACCGGGTTCCAGCGTGAACACCATGCCTTTGTCCAGCGGCACTGTGGGATCGCTTGCATCGTGCACGTTCAATCCCACGTGATGCCCCAACCCATGAATGAAATACTTGCCCAGTGGTTCACCGTGAAGGTCCTTGCCGTGGGAGTTTATGTACTCAAAAGCCACTTTGTACAGCGAATCGAAGTCCGTCCGGCTCGTAGCCAGCTTGGACTTCCCTGCCTGAAACGCCTGCATGGCCGCTTCCTGCGAGGCAAGCACAATTGTTATAGATCTCGCGCTGGCGGGCAGTGAACTTGCCGTTGACGGGCGCCGTGCGGGTGATGTCTGTGGCATACATCGAATATTCGCCGCCCACATCCATCACCACCAGGTCCCCGTCCTGCATCGTCCGATCGTCAGCAGAGTAGTGCAACACCGTGGAATAGAAGCCCGATCCCACGATTGGTGCATAAGCCGGACGCTCACAGCCCCGCTTGCCAAACTCATATTGCATCAGCGCGGAAATCTCTCGCTCATTAACTCCAGGATGGATCGTTTTCAGCGCCGCTCGATGTGCAAATTCCGAAGCATCTGTAGCGTGCGTGATCATCTGGAGTTCCCCTGCGTCCTTGACCATGCGCAACCGGGCAATCAGCGGCTTGGCATCGCGAAACGAAACGTAGTTGGGAAAGGAGTTGCCACGGCGCAGCCACTCCACCGGGCCGGTGGAAGGCGTGGTTTGCCCGTTGGAGCCGAGGTCGGAATATACGATTGCCCGCGGTTGCGGCAACAGCTTGAGCAGTTCGCTATGCATCTTATCCAGGCTTTCGACTTTGTCGAAACCCGTCTTCTGCGGCGCTTGCGGATCGTCCGGTCCCAGCTTTGGTCCAGTCCACTTCTCCTGGGTTGCGTTGTGCTCCGCCAGAAAGAGAATCTCTACATAGGGATTGGAATTGATCAGCAGGGCTGCGCCCGGTTCAGGCCATCCGGAGAGGTAATAAAAATTATCATCCTGGCGGAATCCGTAAAGGTCGTTGGGGCCTTCAGCCTCGGTTGGCGCAAATAGGACCATCGCGCCGCCTTCCATCGCTTTCGCCAGCGCAACGCGCCGAGCGTGATAGTCAGCATTGTTTTGCCGCTCTGTGGCATTCGCCCAGGCAGATGAAACGCACATCCACAAGCCAATCAGCAGGCATAATTTCCGCATGACGATTTTTCTCTCCCTCAACCGCAGCGGATTCTACCATGCGCCCACGCGAGGCAGCGCTGCGGTCGCAGCAGTTTTCAGATCATGCAGGCATGGCGCATCAGCGAAAAATCAGCTATAAGATTCGGCCATGGGTCGGGCCGCGAAACTCGCGCTGTTTGTAATCTTGCCGTGCCTCGTGATCGCGGTGGGGGCCGCAGCTTATCAGTTCTTCATTGGCTTCCCCCGGACATTTGCCGGCCGGGGCGTGCACCGGGTTACCATCTGGGCTGAAGGCAAGCATTTCCAGGCGGAGAGAGTCTATTACGCCTACAACGGACCCGATGGGAAGGAACTTCGCCACGGACCGTTTCAGAGGTTCGATGATGGACGGCTGGTGCAACAGGCAATGTATCGTGACGGCAAGATCGATGGCGCCATCGTTTATTGGAATGTGCTGGGAGACAAAACCCAGGAGGTTTATTACCGCGCCGGAACTCCCTATGGTTGGGCGAACTTTGCCAAAGGAAAGCTGTTCAACATGCGCCAGGAGGTCGAGGAGGATGGACGCAGCGTCGCCATTAAGACCTTTGACAATGGCCGTTACTTACTGGAGTTCAACTGCGGTGAGCTGATCAATGCTGCCATCGATCCGGTAACGGGCCGGATTTCTTCAATCGCAAATCCGACCCGGCGCATTTGTACCCAGCCCTGACTAGGCGCGTAATTTGATTTCTCGCGGAACTCACGAGGTAGCCGCCAATTGAAGCCTTTGACACAAAATTCGTCGCTGTTGCAGGGAATAAAAATCGTTAGCCTGGCGCTCAATGCGCCTGGACCGGTAGCGGCCGCGCGCCTCACGCAGTTTGGCGCGGAGGTTACCAAGGTGGAGCCGCCCACCGGCGATGCGACCAGGAAAGCTGCTCCCGAATGGTATGCATCGCTCTGCAAGGGGCAGACTGTTCTAAGGCTAGACCTGAAAGATCTGGCTGGGCGTGCGCAACTGGATGATCTACTGTTGAAGGCTGACTTGCTGCTGGCTTCGTTTCGTCCCTCCGCGCTGCAACGCCTTGGACTGGACTGGGAAAGCGTCCATGCGCGGCATCCCCGTCTTTGCTTTGTGGGAATCATCGGACAACTGCCGCCGCACGAAGAGCGCAGTGGACACGACCTGACCTACCAGGCAGATTTCGGGCTGCTGCACCCGCCGCAGATGCCGCCAACGCTCTTCGTGGATCTTGCGGGCGCGGAAAGGGCCGTCAGCATGGCGCTAGCGCTATTGAACCGGGCGGCAAGGACGGGAGAAGCAGGCTGTGCGTGGGTTTCTCTGTACGAGTGCGCCCGCGATCTGGCTGGGCCGATCAACGCCGGCCTCACGGTACCGGGCGGATTGCTGGGAGGCGGTTATCCGCTATATGGCTTTTACCAAACAAGCGATGGATGGATTGCTGTCGCGGCGTTGGAGCCGCACTTCGCGGAACGTCTGCTCTCAGAGCTCAATCTCAAGACAGCGCAACGCTCCGAACTCGAAGGAATCTTCCTCCGGCGCAGCGCTGCGGCGTGGGAGAGTTGGGCAGCAGAACGAGATCTTCCGCTCGTCGCTGTCGGGCGAACTGCATGACCGACTCCCTTTATGGGACGCGATAGGACAATGCGGAACCCGGTGTCCGACCCTGCTCCTGCGGTCGTCATAATAGGGCTGTAGTCCCAGCCGAAGTTCGATCATCCATGTCTCCTTACGCATCGCCTGCTTGAGCACAATAGTCCACCTGGCTAATGCCCAACAAGAGTACAAAAATAACGTATACGCTGGTCCCTCCGCCCCTCGCGGGCGGTCGGGCCGCGGAACGTGTACCATGTTCCGTCACTCCCCTTTGAGCGAAAGGACGAACCGTGTTCCAAAAGAATTTACTTGCGGGAAAGAGGGTCCTGGTTACCGGAGGCGCTACCGGTCTGGGCAAGAGCATGGGCAAGCGTTTTCTCGAGTTGGGCGCCTCGCTCTATATTTGTGGACGTCGCGAAGAAGTCCTGAATGAAGCTGCGGACGAGCTACGCAAGACCACCGGCGGAATGGTCAAAACTTTCTCCTGCGACGTGCGCGACAATCAGCGCGTTGGAGCAATGGTCGACGCTATCTGGCAGGACGGGCCGCTCGATGTACTGGTCAACAATGCCGCCGGCAATTTTATTTCACGAACAGAGGACCTTTCCATCGGCGCTTTTGAGGCTGTCATCGGCATCGTTCTGATGGGAACAATTCACGTGACTATGGCCTGCGGCAAGCGCTGGCTCAAGGAAGGCCATAAAGCCAATGTCCTGAACATCACCACCACCTACGCGGAAAGCGGTTCAGGATACGTAGTGCCCTCATCGGTGGCGAAGGCTGGTGTCTTAAACCTTACGCGCAGCCTGGCCGTTGAGTGGGGCAAGCGCGGCATTCGCTTCAACGCCATCGCTCCAGGGCCTATTCCGACTGAAGGCGCGTTCTCGCGGCTGATGCCCATCAAATCACTTGAAGACCTGGCTAAAAGGCGCAATCCGCTGGGACGGTTTGGCACGCACGATGAACTCGCGGATCTGGCTGCCTTCCTGGTCAGCGACCAGTCGGGCTATATCAACGGCGATCAAATCGTCATGGATGGTGGCGAGTGGCTCCAAGGCGCCAGCGAGTTCAGCCATCTGGGCGATCTGCTGACGGAAGAGCAATGGCAGGCAATTAAGCCGAAGAAGAAACCAAATCCTGCAGGTTGATTACGCGCTGGTGACGTTCGCCCGGATTTCTGCATCTGGCTTTCGTCCCGGCGGGCCGAACACATACTGGAACCGCTGTTTCCAATTTACGGCGCGGCGCAGGTCATTCCAGATGTCGATCCACTCGTGAAACGCAATTCGCAGCGGATTGTACGTGTTAATATTTTTCGTGAGGCCATACACCGGCCTGTCTTGTATGTCTTCCGGCTCAAAGCTGCCAAACAGCCGGTCCCATATAATCAGCGTGCCTGCGTGGTTGCGGTCGATATATCGCGGATTGGAGGCGTGGTGCACGCGATGGTGCGAAGGCGTATTCAGCACTGACTCCAACGGGCCCATGGACCGGACGATCTCCGTATGAATCCAGAACTGGTACAGCAGGCTGACGGCCTGCATGGTCAGCACCATGATCGGCTCAAAACCAATCAGTGGCAGCCACAGCCAGAAAACGAATGACATGAAGTTACCCGTCCAGGTCTGGCGTAGTGCCGTGCCCAGGTTGTAACGCTGCGATGAATGATGCACGACGTGCGACGCCCAGAACAGCCGGCATTCATGACTGATTCGGTGGAACCAGTAATAAGTAAAATCATCGGCAAAAAACAAAATGGCCCATGCCCACCATTGATAGCCGATCTTGAATATCGCGAACCGGTGCACGGCAGAAAAAATGCCGAACACCATGACTTTGCTGGCCAGACTCAGCAGCACATTGCCGGTGCCCATGCTCAGGCTGGCGGTTGTATCTTTAAGCTGGTACAGATCGCGACGCATGATTGCATCAAAGACTGCTTCCAGCGCCAGCAGGGCGATGAATCCGGGAATCGCGAGCTGGATCAGATTGGGTACTTGCGGCATGAGTTTTCAGGACTGCTGCCCTCAAGCAGTTTAGCGGAATTTGGTGGTCGCACCAAGCCACCATCTGCTTGTTTCTGCTCGTGCGCTCGGCGGAATTCTTACACCGCACAAAACACGCACTTACAATTACAATTCCAGTTGTCGTTATAACTCTGGCGCAAGGAGCTCCCATGGCAGGAGTCAAGCTGGTTGTGATGTATCCGCGTCCCAAGGATATTGACGCGTTTGAAAAGGTGTACCAGAAAGAACATGTGCCGATGGCAATAGAAAAGCTGAAAGGCAAAACCAAATTCGTAGCCACCAAGGTAACCGGCTCGCCTCAAGGCACGCCTCCTTTTTACCGCATTGCCGAAGTCCACTTCCCTTCCATGGAAGCGTTGCAGGCCTGTGCGGCATCTCAGGGCGGCCAGGAAACCGTGGGACACGCTGTGAAAATATCGTCGGGCGGTCCGCCGGTCATGATGATCGCAGAAGAAGAATCGTTCAACTTCTGACAACCGTCACATGCGGCGGAGCGGTCATACTCCGCCGCCAAATTTTGCAGCCGTGACACCCCGCGACGCATCCGGATAAATTTATGAAGGCTATTCAAGTCCAAAAAACCGGTGGTCCTGAAGTACTTACGCTGGCCGATCTGCCTGTTCCCAAACCGAAGCCAAATGAAGCGGTAGTGAAGGTCGCTGCTATAGGCGTGAATTTTATTGACGTTTATTTCCGCGAAGGCCGGTACCCCGCGCCGCTGCCGTTTGTCGACGGCCAGGAAGCGGCCGGTACTGTTACCGAGGTTGGCGTCGAGGTTAAAACGGTGAAGCCGGGCGATCGCGTCGCTTATACCGGCGTTCTTGGTTCTTACGCCGGATACGCTGCTGTGCCCGCTGACCGGCTGGTCCACGTGCCTGACAAAATTACTGACCAGCAGGCGGCAGCGGCAATGTTGCAAGGCATGACCGCTCACTACCTGATCAATTCCACCTATCCGCTCAAGCAAGGCGAGACGACGCTCATTCACGCTGCTGCCGGAGGCGTAGGCCAACTGCTTGTGCAGATGGCTAAAAACGTCGGCGCCCGCGTGATCGGCACGGCGGGTTCGGAAGAAAAAGCCAAACTGGCACGGCAAGCGGGAGCGGACGAGGTCATCGTCTATAACACGCAGGATTTTGAGGCGGAGACCAAGCGACTAACCCAAAACAAGGGTGTTCACGTGGTGTATGACGGTGTGGGCAAGAGCACTTTTGAGAAGGGGCTGCATGTGCTGCGTCCACGCGGCTACATGGTGCTGTTCGGCGGTGCCAGCGGGCCGGTTCCACCTTTCGATCCTATTGTGCTCTCGCAAAAAGGATCTCTGTTCCTTACCCGGCCGAGCCTCACCCATTACATCGCAACACGTGAAGAGTTGGAGAAGCGCTCCAGCGACGTATTCAATATGGTCCTGGCAGGCAAGCTCAAGCTGCGTATCGCCCATACTTACAAACTGGAAGACGCGCAGCAGGCCCACCGCGATCTTGAAGCCAGAAAAACCACTGGCAAAATTCTGCTGGTGCCATGAAATCGCGTTTTGAGGAGACGCATGTCAACACTCGGATTTATAGAATACGAACAAGCCAGCCCGGAAGTACGAGCTGTCTATGACGACATCCTGGCCACGCGCAAAATCGACAAGGTCACCAATTTCTGGAAGGCGCTGGCCCACGATCCGGTCCGATTGAAGCGCACCTGGGAAGACACCAAGGAGATCATGGCCGGCAGCGCGCTCGATGCCCTGGTAAAGGAATTGATTTACGTCGCGGTGAGCGTGAGTAACCAGTGCGACTACTGCATCGCCGCACACACCGCCGCGGCACGCAAGAAAGGTATGACGGAAGCGATGTTCAATGAAATGCTGGCCGTAGTCGGTCTGGCGAACTCCAACAACCGGCTGGTGGCTGGGCTCCAGGTTGAGATCGACGAACAGTTTAAAGCGCAAGGCTAACGCGCCGGACCCAGAGTTGTTATGAATCACTTTTGCCGTACGCACGGCCTCACCATTCCTGTTGTTTTAGCGCCTATGGGCGGTGGACCCTCAACACCAGAGCTGGTCGCTGCTGTATCCAACGCAGGTGGACTGGGATCGCTGGCCGCTGCCTATTCCACTCCAGAGAAAATTGGGCAGGACATCGCCAGGGTTCGTGAACTGACGGACCGGAAATTTGCCGTCAATCTCTTTTCTCCGCAGGCACAGCTTCCACTCAATGACGGAGTCAGCCCGGTCACAGATTTTCTGCGTCCTTATCACGAGCGTCTCGGATTGAAAGCACCGGAGCTTCCGCGGAAAGCGATAGAAAATTTTGACGAACAGCTTGAGGCCGTTGCCAAGGCCGCTCCGCCGATCGTCAGCTTCACCTTCGGGCTGCTGCCTCCTGCAGCAACAAAACGACTTAAGTTGCAAGGCACGTACCTGATCGGCACCGCTGCCACTGTGGAAGAGGCCCGCCAGTTAGAACGGGACGGGGTGGATGCCGTGATCGCCCAAGGCAGTGAAGCCGGCGCCCATCGCGGTACGTTTGCCGTTCCAGCGGAAGAGGCGCTCATCGGCACCGCGGCACTGGTTCCGCAGGTTGTCGATGCGGTACGAATCCCAGTCATCGCCTCTGGAGGAATTATGGACGGGCGTGGCATTGTGGCTGCACTGGCTCTCGGCGCCTGCGCTGTCCAGATGGGCACGGCGTTTCTTGCCTGCAAAGAAGCGGGAACCAGTCTCCCTTATCGCGCCGCACTTTTGAACGCTCGTGAAGACCAGACCACGCTCACGCGCGCGTTTTCCGGGCGCATGGCCCGCGGCCTGCGCAATGAATTCATCGAACGCTGGAATGCCGCTGGCGTCACTCACCTTCCCTATCCCTGGCAGAACGCATTTACCCAACCGATGCGCCGGGCAGCTGCGTCGACCCATCAAGCTGGACTGCTCTCTTTGTGGGCCGGACAAGGCATAAGAATGATCCGCGAAGCTACCGCAGAAGAGCTGATGACAAAGCTGCGGGAAGAGATGGGGCAGGCTTGGTGCAATCTAAAAGATCAATTGCAATAAAAGAATTTCTCTCGGCGCTGAGGCAAACACGCCAATATTCACCTAATCTTAAAAAGCAGGAGCATCTCTGCCCGGAACTGCTGCATCTCTACCAACAAAGCGCATCACTTTGTCTCCCCTGAACACGGTTTCGGCGCGATACGAAGCGAAGGAAACATGACGTTCCCCCGTCTCTTTCGTTGCTGAGGAAAGCACTAGCTTATGGGCCCCAAAGTTCTATCCACTTCCACTTCTAGTTTCACTTCTCACATCATTTCAATCGCGGGCTTTATCTGTCGTCGAAAGCTCACTGTCGCTGTTGCCGTGGCCGCTGCGGCTGCAGCCGGCATACTTACCATCGCCGGTTGCGGAGGCGTTCAGGCCGGATCCGCATCTGGCCCCACACCAACTCCCGCCAGCACACCGCCGGCCGCGACCCCCAGCCCCACTCCAGCCGCCAGCTCTGTCACCATTCCTACCTGGCACATGAACAACGGGCGTACGGGCTTGAATGACCAGGAAACACAACTTACGCCGGCCA
>JBARMK010000348.1:0-9783 GCA_049802395.1 Candidatus Angelobacter sp. | reverse complement strand
GGACTGCCGGCGATCACTGGCTGGCTGCCGGCGACGCAGCCAGCACATTCGACCCTTTGTCATCACAGGGCATCATGAAAGCGATGCGATCCGCGCTCCGTGCCGCCCAAGCCATCGTGCGCCATCTGCGCGGCCGCGGCACCGCTCTCGCACAGTATGCAGAGCTTGTGGAGCGCGAATACGACAGGTATCTGGATGCTCGTGCCGCGTATTACCGGCTGGAGCAGCGCTGGCCCGATTCGCCGTTCTGGCAACAACGGCAGGAAAAGATGCCATTTCAGCCCTTACAAAGAGTTTCGGTTTCCGAAGAACACTCAGGACATGTTGCATAGCTGATGGTTTAGTGAAGTGTGCTGCTCTCAAGTAACTCGTAGGTTCAAACAATGACGCAAGGAGGAATTATTCATGGCTACTTGGACAATCAAAATTACTGAAGGCACGTCAGGAGGTCCGGCGAGGTTCGAACCGGTAACCTTGAGCAATGTTGCTCCTGGAGACCAGATCACGTGGGCCAATAACGATGAGACTGAAGCACACTGGCCAGGTCTGCAGAATTCTGATGGGACGATCAATGAAACTTACTTTATGCAGACGCAGATTGCTCCAAAGCCCAAATTTACGTCTTCAACTTCCACCGCATTCAGCCCTGGCGCAAAAGGAACCTTAACCTATGTGTGCTCATTGCATCCGGATGAGACCGGAACAATCGAGGTGAATGCAAATCCATAGCCCATTGGTATTACGCGGAAGGGACCTTGAATGTTGTTAACCAAGTATCGTTGCCAATCGCAACACCAAAGGAGCGCGAGATGAGATTGCAGGAAAACATTTCAAGAAGAGGGCCGGCCCTGTTTAAGACAGGCGCGGTGGTTCTAATAATGATGCTGGCCTTTGCTTCCGCAGGCCAGGCCCAATCAGGGGGAAAAGCGGGAACATCAACTACCGATGTATGCGCGACGAACCAACCTCTGATCATTATCCCCACCATTGAGCGCAATGGTAAGGGTGAGCTCAAAGCAGTAATCAGATTACGGGATGGCACCCGAACCATGTGGGGAAATCGTGGCAGCACACGTTGCATCCCGCAATCTGTGCGCTTTTTTTCCGGCAATGAGGTAGGCAAACCTGAAAATCCTCTATTCTCCGGGCAATCGCCTATTCCGGGGCCAACGTTACGGGCGAAGGTTGGTGATCTGGTGGAAGTTACGTTTTTAAACCAGGTAGACCCGCAACATTTTGCGGGTTCGCTGGATCAGGCCAACTACCAGTCAAACAATACAACCGGCTGCGACCAGGTCATGGGTACGGTAAATGGTCAAAGTCAATTGATCTACCCTGTTGTACCGCCGCGTCCGGGGGACGATGTGATGCCCAATTGCCTGCATGGTTCAAGCACGGCGAATATTCATTTCCACGGTACCCACACCACGCCGAGCACAACCGGTGACAACGTGCTTTTGTTCATTCGCCCGGCTTTAAGAGACAAGCAGGGGCCCTTACCGGACGATAATTTCGTTAACCACGAGTTTGCGCAGATTTTCCGCGCTTGTGAAGAAAGGGGTACGCCCACACGCTGGGATGAGCTTCCTTTGGACTGGCGTAAAAAGCAGGAAGAACTGATCAAGCTCTATGATGAGAATGCGCCCTATCGCGGACAACCGGCAACTCCAGGGCACCCGGCATTGCCTGCTTCCATGCAACTCTGGCCGGTAAACGAACATGAGATAAAACAGGGACTGTGGCCGCAATATTCCATTGGAGCTTACCCTTATTGTTTCAGGCTTCCTGTGTACAAAGAAGCGAATGGAAAGCCCTCAGGAGTGTGGATGGGGCAATCGCCCGGGACCCATTGGTATCACGCACACAAGCATGGATCAACTGCTCTGAACGTTGCGAACGGCATGGTGGGAGCCTTTATCATCGAGGGCCAATACGACATAGACCTGCATAACACTTATGGCAAGGATCTGGTTGAGCAGGTCCTGGTGATTGAGCAGCTCTCGACTACCCCTTTCCCCGTTACTGATCCCACACACGCGGGCAAAGGACCGGGAGCAGCAAGAGCACAAATCTCAGTCAATGGCGGTCTTAACCCCGTGATCACGATGAAGCCGGGTGAGGTCCAGTTGTGGCGCATTGTCAATGGCGCATTCCGAGATGCCGTGGAGCTGCAAAGCTTCAGCGCTCAGGGAGCACAGTCCCCATGCAGCAAGCCAGAACCTTCTGGTATTGTCGTCCCATGCGTTGGCTGGCGGCAAATTGCTCAGGACGGAGTGCAGTTCAATTTTGCCAACTATAATCGCGCCGGCAAACTGAATCAGCCGTTGAATCTTGCGCCCGCAAATCGTGCCGATCTGCTGGTGAAAGCGCCTGCGAATGCAGGTACTTATACCTTTACAGCACTGGCTTATGAAGGCAAGCCGGTAAATCCAAGAACCGATCATCAATTTCCCCTTCTCACCGTCAAGGTTACGGGCAATGCTGTGAATCCACCCATGGATTTCATTTCGGAAGAATCCAAGTTCCCGGTCTTCCCGCGTTTTCTCGCGGACATTCCCGAAACAGAAATCCGTTACCATCGCCAGGTTGTTTTCGGCCCGGTCCACAACTTGATCGATGGAAAGTCATTTGATCCAAATCACGTTAACCAGGCAATGTTGTTGAACACCGCTGAAGAATGGACCGTATTCAATCAGGCCGATGACAAAGCCCATCCTTTCCACATTCACATCAATCCTTTCCAGATCACAGCGTTGTTCCAGCCCAACAGCGAGGAATCAAGCAAACCGCAAATACCCGATCCCAATGATCCAAACAAACTTATACCCAACCCTTGCTATGCCAACCCACTGAATCCGGATACATGGAAGCCTTGCCATACTTTGAGTCCGCCGTTCGTCTGGTGGGACACATTTGCCATTCCAACGGGGCGCAACGACCAATTGCCAACGAGTGTCTGCACAACCCTGAAGGGCTGTCCGGCTGCAATCCAGCCATACACAACGTGCTCCAACAATGCGTGCACCGTGAACATTGCGGGTTATTTCAAGATGCACAGCCGCTTCGTGGACTATACCGGTCAATACGTGATCCATTGTCACATTCTTATTCATGAAGACCGGGGAATGATGCAACTGGTCGAAGTGATTCCGGATACGACTGACTACGTGCACGACTAGCTTTCTTACAACCAGCCAGGGAGAGGATGCGCCCGAGCGCCATCTCTCCCCCGGCCATTCTCGAAATGACCCTGCAGTCCGCTTCAAGAATTTGGGATTACAATTACAAGCGATTTGGCACTCCAGCTCTCAATGTTCAAGAAGCTTCCCGACCGAGCCGGCGAAGGCGCATCCACATGGCGGCAGAAGCTTGCCGCGCTTGCGTCCATTCCCAGGTTTCTTCGTCTGGCATGGCAAACACACCGTGCCTACGCGGCGGCTACAGTACTGTTGCGGCTGCTGCGAGCAATCGTCCCCGTTGCCGTCTTGTGGGTGGCTAAATTGATCATTGACGCAGTGGTGGCTGCACGTATGGGCCGCCCCAACATTTCAAGGGTGTGGTTGCTGGTCGCCGTGGAAGCATTGATCGTTGCTTTGGGTGAAGCTTTAGACAGGGTTTCTGCCGCCACCGAATCTCTCTTTGGCGATCTTTGTGCTAACCGGATCAATGAAAAGCTCATTGCCCACGCCGGCTCGCTTGATCTGCACTATTTTGAAGATCCGGCCTTTTATGATCGCCTGGAACGGGCGCAGCGGCAGACCACCGGGCGGATTGGCCTGCTGGCGCAATTGCTCGTAATAGGGCAGGATTCCGTAACTCTGGTTTCACTTGCCGCTGCGGTCCTGTTCTACAGTCCCTGGCTGCTCGCGCTGCTGGTCGTGGCCATCATTCCCGGTTTTCTCGGCGAAGCGCATTTCAGCGCTCTTGAATATTCATTGTTGTATCGAATGACGCCGGAACGGCGCCAGCTTGATTATCTGCGCTTCTTGAGCGCGAGCGACAAAAGCGCCAAAGAAGTGCAGATGTTTGGATTATCCAATTGGCTTTCGGCGCGCTACCATGGGCTTGCGGCCCATCTGCATAAAGCCAACAGCCGTTTGGCCTTACGCAAGGGGATGGCTTCGATTGCCCTGGCTTGGATTGGACTGGCAGGCTACTATGCTGCCTACGTCATTATTTTATGGCGCGGCTTTTATGGCGCGATCAGCATCGGCACCCTAACTTTTCTCGCGGCGTCATTCCTGCGTTGCCGTACAGCCGCCGAGCGGCTGCTTCTGTCTCTTGGCACCATCTATGAACAGAGCCTGTACGTCCGGGACCTTTTCGAATTTTTTGAACTGCAACCCACAATCGTCTCCCGGCCCGGGTCACGCCTGGCGACTTCCCCGCTGCAACAAGGTCTCATCTTTGAAGACGTTGGCTTTCAGTATCCGGGTAGCGGCTCCTGGGCGGTTCGACATATCAATTTGCAAATTGCGCCAGGAGAAAAAATCGCTCTTGTAGGCGAGAACGGCGCCGGAAAGACTACTTTAGCCAAGCTGCTGGCCCGGCTTTACGATCCGACCGAAGGACGCATCCTGCTGGATGGAATTGATCTGCGCGATTACGATCTTGCTTCCCTACGCAGCGCGGTGGGGGTGATATTTCAAGACTTTGTGCATTACGATTTGTCGCTCGATGAAAACATTGGAGTAGGCGAAATCGGTCTGGTGCAGCAGTATCTTGACCAGCTTCTGCGGCAGCCGGACCGAAATGCGAACTCAAGCACCCATCCTGCTATTGCCGAAGCAGCCAAAAAATCGCAGGCCTCGTCACTGGTGGAGGGCTTTCCTCTAGGTTATCGGCAAATGCTAGGTCGCCGCTTTGAAAATGGTCTTGAGCTTTCGGGCGGGGAATGGCAGAAAATCGCCTTGGCCCGCGCTTACATTCGCAAGGCACAGATCATTATTCTGGATGAGCCAACGGCAGCCCTGGACGCGCGCGCCGAATATGAGACCTTCCGGCGCTTTGCGGAGCTCGTTGCCGGCCAGATCGCTCTTTTGATCTCACATCGTTTTTCCACCGTCCGCATGGCTGATCGCATTTTTGTGCTGCGCGAAGGAGCAATAGCCGAGCAAGGTAAGCACAACGAACTGCTTTCGTTCAACGGGCTCTACGCGGAGCTCTTTCGGCTTCAGGCGGAGGGCTACCGTTGAAGCCAACTGGAGCCTCCGTTTACGACACCACTGCCTCCAGCTTTGAGCACTACCGCTCTCTGCCCAGCTACGTAGTGGAAGCTATTCGTTCCGCGATATGGACCGTGGCGCGTCTTCCCGATCAAGCGCGGGTCCTCGATCTTGGCGCAGGAACTGGAAGGATTGGCAAGGCTTTTTTGGCAGCGGGAGATTTCTACGTTGGAGTGGATTCATCACTTGCCATGTTGCAGGAGTTTTCAGCCAAATCAGAGTTCCGCGAATCGAAAACCTGTCTTCTGGCGCAGGCCGAGGGACGCCAACTTCCGTTCCAGAATGGCTTCTTCGATCTGGTATTGCTCGTGCAAGTGCTGAGTGCCGCCGGGAATTGGCGGGAGTTGCTCGACGAATGCCGGCGCGTCCTGCGACCCGGTGGAATGGTTGCCGAGGGCCATAAGAGGAGTCCGGAATCGGGGGTTGATGCGCAGCTCAAGCGACAGCTCGTGGCAATCTTTGACGCAATGCAGATTCCCTGGCATCAACCGAGAGAATCGCGGCGGCAGGCCCTTGCATGGCTAGAGTCCGCATCAGTGCGTCATTGGTATCGTGATGCTGCTTCCTGGAAAGTTACTACCAGTGCAGAAGAGTTTTTATCGCGACATCGCACAGGCGCCCGTTTTGCTGCCCTCCCTCTTGCCATCCAGGAGGAAGCATTGGCGAGGTTGCGCGCATGGGCAGAAACAAACTTTGGTTCCGTGAAGGAAAGTTTTGAAGAGCACCACGGTTTTGATCTGGATATTTTTGAATTCCCATAAAGAAAGTTTCGAGATAAGAAAGCTAATGAAAAACGAGAAGCACGTTCTGCCAGCACTTGGCGGAGAACTGTTGTCTGGTTCTTTAACAGATGCCTCTATTCAGCAGGCCACCGGGGATAGCCCTGACTTCGCGATATTGCCATGGGTCAACGTTGTGAAGATAGGGGGCCAAAGCATTATGGACCGCGGACGCAGCGCGGTGTATCCGTTGGTGCAGGAGATTGTGGACAATCTTGGCCGGCATAAGATGATCCTGGGAACCGGAGCAGGAACCCGTGCACGTCATATTTACAGCTTAGCTATTGATCTTGGCCTTCCAACCGGAGTTCTTACTGTGCTGGGCACGGCTGTGGCCTGGCAGAACGCGCAGATGCTGCATTATCTGCTGGCACAATACGGTATTCCCTTCATCGAGCCGGAAGGTTTCAGTACGTTGCCCCATTACTTAATGGAGCGTGGCGCGGTGGTTTGCCAGGGGATGCCGCCTTACAAACTGTGGGAGCCTAACCCGCCTACTGGCCGCATTCCGCCGCAACGCACTGACACGGGATGCTTTCTGGTCGCTGAAGTGTTCGGCGGCCGCAAAATGATCTACGTGAAGGACGAAGATGGACTTTACACGGCAGATCCCAAGAAAACCCCCTCCGCAGAGTTTATTCCGCGCATCAGCGTCGATGAGTTGCTTGCCCGTGATCTAGATGACCTGATTGTCGAACGGGCCGTGCTTGAATTCATGTCGCGCGCGCGCAACATTCGCGAGATTCAATTCGTCAACGGCCTGAAACCGGGCCAACTTACCGCTGCGTTGAACGGCGAAGCTGTGGGCACCGTCATTTACAGAAACGGAGTTGCCAAATGAGCCATGATCACCCCAGCGCTCAGCATGTCACCTCCAACCTTATGCGTGAATCGTTGGTAGACAAGCATGTGATCGCCCGCACCGAAGCGCCGGTCTCTTCCATTTTGCCCGATGTCAACGTGATCCAGATTGGTGGACGTTCCATCATGGACCGGGGACGGTCAGCTTTACTCCCTGTTCTTGAGGAAATCGTAGCCAATCAGGCCCAGCATCGCATGATCATTGGGGTAGGCGCAGGAGTGCGCTCGCGGCATATTTTCTCCGTGGGACTTGACTTAGGTTTGCCCACCGGCGCACTGGCCGCTCTCAGCGCCAAAGATTCTGCTCAGAATGCTTACATGGTCTCCTGCCTCTTGGCCAAGCATGGATTCGTCTACCTGGAAGCTCCTTTCGTCGTGCAACTTCTTCCCGCTATGCTGGCCGCTGCGCGTGGCGCTGTGTTTAACGGCATTCCACCTTACTCCCTGTGGGAGCACCCGCCGCTTCTGGGCAAGCTGCCTCCACATGGGAGCGACGCTGGCTCTTACCTGGTGGGTGAGGTTTTCGGCGCGCGGAGCGTAATTTTTCTTAAGGACGTTGACGGAATCTACACGACGGACCCAAAGACGGATCCGTCCGCGGAATTCATTCCACATACCCGGGTGCAGGACTTGATTGATAGACAACTTCGTACGCTTCCCATTGAACCTGTAGTCCTGGACCTGTTGACACGAGCGAAATTAGTCTGTAGCGTTCGCATCATTAACGGCCTAAAGGCGGGAAATCTTACCAGTGCTTTAAAAGGAGAATCCTTAGGCACGCTGATCGAGAAGTGAGCAAAGCGATCGCCGCAATGCCAGGTTCATTGTTCGAAGATAGCTAATGAGCCGGTTTTTGGTATACCACCTGGCAGCGATGTGAATAATTTGATGTGACTTCCTGACTTTGGATAACTGGAATTATCGAAGTCTTCTTCACGTCGGAGCTGGGCCATTCTCGCACGCACCAAATCGGGTCTGTCCCCACGCGCACTGTGCTAGAGTACTTTTCCATGCGCCCATCCCAAATCGCAAAATGCCGAATAGAGGAGGCGCAGGGTTCGCTCGCATTGTTAGGAGTTCATCATGGGTATCTCGCGTAGAAGCATGCTTTATGGAATAGGCGCAGGGATCATTTCAGGAGCGGTGTTGCCCTCTTTATCTGAAAGCGATTTTTTGGCAACATCGCAGCCGGCAAGCAACAAGCAACCCGGCCGTCCGCTCCGTCTCGACAGAAACGAAAACGCTTATGGCGCTCCACAAGGGGCGATCCTGGCAATGAGGGAAAGCCTGACTTACGCCAACCGCTACCCCGATTCATCGGAGGCATTGCAGGAAAAGCTGGCCCGGCTTCATAGAGTTAAGCCGGACCAGATTGTTCTTGGATGCGGGTCAAGCGAAATTCTGCGCATCGCAGGCGAAGCATTCCTGGGGCCGGGCAAGAAGCTCATCATGGCGACGCCAAGCTATCCGTTGCTAGCTTACCTGGGCCAGCTGCGGGGCGCGGAGGTCGTGGCTCTTCCGCTGACGCCTGAGCGCTCTCACGATCTCAAAGCAATGCTCGCCCGCAGCGATACCGCTACGGGGCTGGTCTATATCTGCAATCCCAACAATCCAACGGGGACACTTACAACGCGGCGCGACCTGGATGAATTTTTGGCAAAACTTCCACCCAAAATTCCGGTCCTCATTGACGAAGCTTACTACCACTATGTGGTAGCCACTCCTTCGTATGTGTCATTTATTGACAGCCCGGCGAGCAATGGACGGGTAATTGTTGCGCGAACGTTCTCCAAAATTTATGCCCTCGCAGGGCTGCGCATTGGGTATGCGGTAGCGCCGTCCGATCTGGCGAGCCGGCTCTCTCAACTTCGTTTGCAGTTTGGTGAGAATTCAGTAGCTATTCCAGCCGCTATAGCCGCTCTCGATGACACAGAACACGTACGCAGATGCAGGCAACTCAATTCAGACGCTCAGCAGACGTTTTACAACGAGTGCGATAAGCGCCTTCTGGGCGTGAGCGATTCGCGCACCAACTTTTCGCTCCTGCAGCTGGACCATCCCATCGATGAAGTGATTGCGCATTTTCGCAGGAACAATATCATCGTGGGACCGCGCTTTCCCGGGATTGACAAGTTCCTCAGGGTATCGATGGGCCGCCCTGAAGAGATGAAAGAATTCTGGCGCGTTTGGGACCTGCTTCCACACGAAATGATGATGCATTGAAAAACCGATCCAGCGAGGACGCTATAAGGGTACTTCGAGGGGACGGACATTCCCGAAACGGAACGCGGTGTCGCGATTTTCACATTGACCTGCTCGGCATTGTGTGTTTCTATGAGGCCGCTAGACGCAAGGAGTCTGCGATGACACCTTTTTCCCTTCCTCCTTCTTCCGCTTTTCCAGGCGACGTTCTGCGCTTCCCGAAAGCGAGTATGGCCGTCCTGGTTATGTTCCTGGCCTCGGTGGCCATGGCGCAGTCAACCGGTGGCGCAGGCCAGATAGGCTTGTGGACCACATTGCCCACCGCCAGCAACATGCCGATCAATCCTGTCCACGCCGCAGTGATGCGCACCGGAAAAGTGCTTGTGATCGAAGGGAAGCAAACCCTGCAGGGCGCCATATGGGACCCGGCAACTCAGACTGCGACCGTCATCAGCGTGCCTTATACGATGTTTTGCAATGCCATGGTGGTCTTGCCCGATGGCGATCCGTTTGTGGTCGGAGGCACGAATCTGTTTCCTCCGCCAAAATTTACCGGCATCAATAAGTGTGCGGCTTACAATCCCATCAATGGAACCTTCTCTGTGAAGACACCGATGGCGGAGGGCCGCTGGTATCCGACGGCTATTGTGCTCAGTGATGGAAGGGTGATGGCCTTTGCCGGCAATGATGAAGCCCCCGATATCAATAACACCGTT
>JBARMK010000347.1:0-1874 GCA_049802395.1 Candidatus Angelobacter sp. | reverse complement strand
CATGCGGCACTCGGGGAGAAGGGAAGAAAAGAGATTGGCCTCACGGACGGTATGGTGCGAATCTCAGTGGGCATTGAGGACGTGGATGACCTGCTAGCCGATTTGGATCAGGCGCTGGCGGCGATCTAGCACATCAGCAAGTGTTGTCGGCAATCCACTGCAGATACTCGTTGCTGCCCGCAGCGATCTCCAGCATCACGCATTCAGGGAGATCGTAGGAATGAAGCTCCTTCACGGTATCACGTACTTGCTCAAACGCAGTGACCTGCGTCTTGATTACCAGCAACCATTCTGTTGCGCGTTCGACCTTGCTTTCCCAGCGATAAACCGATTCGATCTGCGGCACAATGTTCACGCACGCGGCCAGGCTGCGCTCCACCAGCGCATGAGCAATTTTCTGCGCCTCTTCCTGCGAGCCTGCGGTCGTCAGCACAATGCGGGCGGTGCTCATAAAACCTCTGGTTAGTCTATCAAGCCGCAAGCAGAAACAATTTGGCTTTCTCATTCCGCGAAGACCACGCGGCGTATCATGGAGAGCGTTATGAAACCATTGGCGCCGATATTGCAACTAACAAAAGTTCCCTGATGAGCGTTACCATCAAATTCGGCACCTCTGGTTGGCGCGCCATTATTGCTGAGGATTTTACCGTCAACAATGTCCGGCGGGCTGTTACAGGCATTGCGCGATATGTTGCGGGCAAAAATCCGGGCAGCGCCCGGATCATCGTGGGCCGTGATCCCAGATACATGGGCGAGCGTTTTGTGGAAATCGCCGCGGAAGTGTTGGCGTCCGCCGGCGTAACGCCTCTGGTGATTGCGGACCCTGCGCCGACTCCTGCCATATCGTACGAAGTCATCCGTTCGAAATCGGACGGCGCCATCAATTTCACCGCCTCTCATAATCCCTCAGAGTACAACGGCATCAAGTTTTCGACACCCGACGGTGCCCCTGCCCTTCCCGAAGTCACCAGTGCAATTGAAGCACTGGTACCCGAGGATGCCCCGCCAAGACCGAATGTGTCGACGGAGGTTACAGCGGGAGCGATCAACCCAAAACCTGCCTATCTCGCACGCCTCAAAGAAATCGTCGATCTTGCGCTTATCCGTGCGTCTGGGCTGAAAGTTGTGTTTGATCCTTTATGGGGAGCGGCCTGCGGTTATTCAGACGAACTGCTCCGCGATGCCGGCATTCCCGTTGCGACGGTCCATGACACGCGCGACGTGCTTTTTGGCGGACACGCCCCAGAGCCAGAAGGCCATCTGCTGAACGAAATGCGCCAGGAGATGAAGAATATCGGCGCTCGGATCGGTATCGCCACTGACGGGGATGCCGACCGCTTTGGCATTGTCGATGACGATGGCACTTTCATCCAGCCGAACTACATCATTGCCGTGCTGTTCGACTATCTCGTGGAAACCCGAGGCTGGAAGAATGGCGTAGCGAAGTCGGTTGTCACCACCAACATGATTAATACCCTGGCCGAGTGCCACGGTGTGCCTTTGTATGAAACGCCGGTCGGATTCAAATACATCGGCGAACTGATCAAGCAGGATAAGATAGCTATCGGCGGCGAGGAGAGCGCCGGCCTTTCCATTCGCTATCACGTTCCGGAAAAGGATGGCATCATCGCCGGGTTGCTCTGCTGTGAGGCGGTGGCGCGCCGGAAAAAGTCGATTGGTTCACAGATCAAAGATTTATTTGGCAAAGTTGGTTCCTTTTATCCTCATCGAGAGAACTTCCGCTTGACGCCGGAAGTGAAAGCGAAGTTCACTAGTAAGTTGAAGAGCGATCCGGCGGCGATTTCGGGGCGCAAGGTGAAACAAGTGGTGCGCACCGACGGCCTGAAGCTGATATTCGCTGACGGATCGTGGGC
>JBARMK010000346.1:0-9166 GCA_049802395.1 Candidatus Angelobacter sp. | reverse complement strand
ACGCTATAGTTGGCCAGCGCAAAGTTCACATTCACTGTGGTCGACCCGGTGGTGGCGGCGAAATCGTTGGAGCGGATGGCATCCGGCGTCAGCGTGAGCGAGATCTCATTTACCCTGACAGGCTGCGGCAACTCTTTCCCGCTGATATCCAGGTTGCGTGCGGAGAGCTGCCCATTCATGGCGGGTTTGTCCATAGCTCCGCGAGCCTGTATATCGGCATTGACCGTTCCTTTTACGTCCATGTCCTTACCGAAAGCCACGCCTAACGCCGAAGCCAGCCGCGCTGCTTCTCCAATCGACGCATTGGCCGCCGTCAGCTTAAGATCGATTTGCGCGGGCGTGGGCTTGCTGTTGATGCTTCCGGAGATAGTGATCGGAGTCGAGCCGAGCTTGAGATTTCCCTTGTGAATCTGGATCACGTCACTGGTGAGGTCGTCTGCCACGTCGTAGTCAAGTGCGATTGGATATCCGACGTCCACGCTGTGAATACGCGCATTCTCCATCTTGATCGTGCCGCTCGATGCCAGTTTGCCTCCGGAGTTGCTGACCTTCGCATCGCCGGTAATAATGGCTTCAATACCGTTGAGCGACTGTGAGTTCAAAAACTTTTGCGCCGCTTCCGTGGATACCTGCTCCAACCGCAGCGTGCCCTCAAATGATGTGTTGATCAGGTCCGCCTGCTTGATCGGACCGCCTTTGCCTTCAAGCCACACTGCCTGTTTCCCCGGTCCTGGAAGATGCGCGGTGAGCTTCATGGAAAACTGCTGCTCGGGCGCGAAATCATTCACGTTCAGATCAATGTGATCGTAGACAGCGCGCGACTGGTGCTTTTGCAAATCGGTAATAGCAATCTGTCCATCGCTGATGAAAAGATTCGCCAGCGTGAGCTGTCCGGCCGGCTGCTTTCCCTGCGGCCCGGTCGTGGTAGTCGGGGCAGCAACTGGTGTGGGTTGTGTGGACGGATGCGGCGCCGTTTGCGCCTGAGTTTGCGCCGCCGTTGGTTTCTGCTCCTGGCCCAGGGTGGCAAAGTTCCACGTGCCCTGAGCGTCGCGCACCAGTTCAATGTGCGGGCGCTCAAGTTCCAGAGATTTAACTTTCACTTCTTTGTGCAGCAAAGGCCAGAATTTTACGCTGACGGCAAGCTTGTCGGTCGTAGCAAAGGGACGGCCTGTCTGGAAGCGCTGGTCCTCCGTGATGGTCGCGCTTTCCACCTGGAACGAGGGAGGGAACAGGCTCAAGCTCATATTGCCCAGTGAAACCTTGCGGCCAAGATGCTTTTCCAGTTGCGTCTGGATCTGGCCGTGGTATTGGTTGATATCGATCAGGTGCGGAACAAGCAGCGCTGCGCCTACCAGCAGCACTACGATGACTAGAACTACAATTCCGAATTTGCGCATGCTTCTCCCGCTTTCGCTGCAAATCACTGCTCTTACAGCAGCTTGGATTTTAGAGCAGAGTCTTCATTGATATGAAGCCGTTCTGGCAGCTTCGGTTGTAACCGCGCGGCGAACGTTGACTAGCATACGTTTTCCTTGCTAAACTCAACGTTTCATTGCCACTTACCCCACCAAGAAGGTTTCCAAGTGCCAGGTTATACCCGTCGTCAGTTAAAGGAAGATAAGTTTGCCGAAACCGCCCAGGGCGCGGCCCTGTGGGCTACGGGTCACCGGCGAATCGTGGTTGTCTCTGTTGGCCTGATCATTGTCGCCGTCCTGGCCGTTGCCGGTTTTATCACATGGCGTAATCGCCAGATCGATCAGGCAAACGCTGAGCTTACCGCTGCCATGCGTACATTTGAGGCGCCGCTTCGCCCAGCCGGAACACCCGCTGGAGATACGCCCAGCTTTACCAGCATCACCGAACGCGCCCGCGCAGCAGAAAAAGAATTTAAGGCGATCGCGGACAAGCATTCGTGGGTCCCGCCGGGAAAGATCGCCCGTTTCCTTGACGGTGTTGCTCTGAGGCAGGCAGGTGACACTGCCGGAGCGGAGCGGGAACTAAAGACCGCCGCTGATTCCAACGATAAGGATGTTGCTGCACTGGCCAAGATGGCCCTTGCTTCCCTCTATCGTGCAACCAATCGCCAGGGAGATGCCACCAATATCTACAAGGACATTGCACAGCACCCCACCTCTACCGTCTCTAAGGCGGCCGCCCAGCTGGAGTTGGCTGAGATGTACGAGAAGAACGATCCGCAACAGGCGACCAGTATTTACCAGCAGCTGCAAAAAGACGACCCGCAGTCGGCGGCAGCTCAGGTGGCCACGCAGAAACTGGCCCGTTCGAAATAGTGCGACTGCAGCAGCTCGGTTAACGTTTTCTCGTTCCATTTTTGCGATCCAGTCAATGCAGCTCTGCTCCGGCAACCTTCGCGGAAAATCCGCATCTTTTCTTATTGGTGACAGGGAACCGTCTTGTTGCCACAATCGAGAGGAGCTATATAAATGAAATCCTTTTTGGCAGGATTGGGAATTGGCATTGGCCTTGGAATCCTTTTCGCACCCATGAGCGGTGAGGAGACCCGCAACAATCTTTCACAGCGCGCCGGTGATTTGGCTGACTCGGCGAAGGACCTGGTCGATCAAAGTCGTGATCGCGTCCGTACCACGGTTTCCGCGATTCGTGGGCAGGCCGAGCGCTTTGCCAGCGGAGTCCAGGAAGCTACTGGAACCGAAACACGTAACCTCTAAATTGTAGTAACGCGTGAGGCGCGCGGCGGGAGCGACTCCGCCGCTGCCCGTGCGCCTCCTCCTTGACACTCTCTCTCGAACCCCTTTATCCTTAAATCTGTCTCAGCGTTCCCCTTTTTATCGTTCTATATTCCGGAGCGCCTCGTATGTTTATAAAACTAAAGGAACTTGAGCTCCGGAAATTGGAATTTGACGAAGCTTTCCCGCCCGGCGTGATTGCTTTTGGGGAAGACTACGTGCAGATCGCGCCATTGCGGGCCACCGGACGCGCCGAACTGATTCGGGAGAACCGCGGGGGCCGCAATGTGGTGGAGGATATTCGGATCGTAGGCCGGTTTTCCACGGAGATTGACAATCCGTGCGCCCGCTGTCTGGAACCGGTGCACAATGCCGTCTCAGAGGAGTTTGACCTTCTCTATCGTCCGCTGGGCGTTGACGCCAAGGGCGATGAGGTCGCCATCAGCGAGGCAGAGACAGAAATTGGTTATTATCAGGGAGAGGGCCTGCTGCTGGAAGATGTTCTCAAAGAGCAAATCCTGCTGGCTCTTCCCGTGAAACAGCTCTGCCGAGCCGACTGCAAAGGGTTCTGCCCCCAGTGCGGAAGAGACCTGAACGTGGAAAGTTGTGATTGCGTCACTACCATGCCTGACCCGCGGTGGTCGGCTCTGGAAGATATTCGCAAAAAGTTAGAACGTTAGAAGAAATCGCGCGCTGTGCTTGTGCCGGCGCCAGGAGAAAGGGAACAAAATGCCAAATCCAAAACGGCGGCACTCGAAAGCACGCACTTCGAGTCGCCGCGCTCATGATTTTCTGACCGCGCACTCCGCTTCGGAGTGTCCGAATTGCCATGAAAAGAAGATGCCGCATCGCGTCTGTCCCAAATGCGGATACTACAAGGGCCGTGAAGTAGTGGAAGCAAAAGAAACCAGCTAAGAGCAGGCCTCATTGGAAACCGTCATAGCTGTCGATGCGATGGGCTCAGACCGGAACCCCAAGCCTGAGGTTGAAGGGGCCCTGCTGGCGGCACGCCACTACGGAGTCCGCGTATTGCTTGTCGGGCCGGAAGAGCGCTTGCGCCGCGAACTGGCCCTGCACCCTTCCGCCCCTGGCCTGCCCGTGGAAGTAGTGAACGCCACAGAGATCATCGGCATGCAGGAAAAGGCCGTGCAGGCCGTGCGCACCAAGCGCGATTCCAGTATGCACGTGGGCTTACGCCTGGTAAAAGAAAAGCGCGCCGTGGGTTTTGTGACAGCAGGCAATACTGGCGCCGCCATGGCAGCAGCCAAAATGGTGTTGGGCGCGTTGCCCGGCGTAGACCGTCCTGCCCTGGCCAATGTGTTTCCCACGTCGGCGGGCAAAATGAAGCCTGCCATCTTGATCGATGTGGGCGCAAACGTTGATTCCAAGCCTCACAACCTGGCCCAGTTCGCCCTGATGGGAGCGATGTACTACAGCGCAATCTTCAAAAACGCCAGGCCCACGGTGGGTATCCTCTCGATTGGCGAAGAAGAAGGCAAGGGAAACGAACTCACGCGTAAGGCACACACGCTGATCAAAGAGCTGCAAATCAACTTTGTGGGCAATGTGGAAGGCCGTGACCTTTACAACGGCAAAGTGGATGTAATCGTCTGCGATGGTTTTGTCGGCAACGTGGCGCTGAAAATTTCTGAGGGCCTGGTGGAGGCCGTGCGCTTTCTGCTGAAAGAATCTCTGACTTCGACTATCACGTCCCAAGTGGGTGCGTTGCTCGCGCGAAAGGCCTTCACCAACTTCGGGAGGAAACTGGACTATGCCGAGTATGGTGGAGCGCCGCTGCTGGGCCTGAAGGGCGTCGCCATTGTCGGACACGGACGCTCGAACGCCAATGCCATGAAGAATGCTATCCGAGTGGCCAAAGAATTTTACGAATCGGGGATCAACACTCATATCAAGCAGGAGCTTGGCGCGACGCGCAAGGAAGCATTGATCGGAGCCGGCCAGGTGGACCATTCCGCATGAGCCATCGTCAGGTTGCTTTTCTTTTTCCTGGGCAGGGATCGCAAGCGGCCGGAATGGGCAAAGAACTCGCGGCGCTTTATCCCGTCGCCCGCCATACTTTTCAGGAAGCAGATGATGCGCTGGGCTTCTCCATCTCCAAACTCTGCTTTGAAGGTCCGGACGAGCAACTGAAGCTGACGGAGAATACGCAGCCGGCCATTCTCACCATGAGCACAGCGGTGGCGCGCGTTCTCCAGGAAAAGGGAATCGTTCCGCAATTCGCCGCCGGCCACAGCTTGGGCGAATACTCAGCCCATGTGGCTGCGGGGACCATTCCGTTTGCCGACGCGGTGCGTACTGTCCGCAATCGGGGCCGATACATGCAGGAAGCTGTGCCGGCAGGCGAGGGAGCAATGGCTGCCATCCTGGGCATGACGCTCGACCAGTTGCAACATGTTTGCGCCGACGCCGCCCAGGGCCAGGTGGTTTCTCCGGCAAACATCAATTCGCCCGGGCAGATCGTGATCTCTGGCCACCAGAAGGCGGTGGAACGTGCAGCAGAACTCGCCAAAGAGCGCGGCGCCAAGCGTGCCGTGATGCTGGAAGTAAGCGCGCCATTCCACTGCTCGTTGATGCAACCGGCGCAGGACCGTCTGGAAAAAGACCTGCAAGCTCTGCACTTCGTTAATCCCGAAGTCCCCATTATCAGTAACGTTGACGCCACGCCGAAGGCCACAGGCGAGGGCTCGCGCCAGGCGCTCGTCCTTCAGGTCACCGCAGCGGTGCAATGGGAGAAGTGCATGCAGACTCTGATCGGGCTGGGTGTAACGACCTTCATTGAAGCCGGCCCAGGCAAGGTATTGACTGGCCTTCTGCGCCAGATCGATCGTTCACAAACCTGCGTGAACGCTGAAGACGAGGCATCGTTGCAAAAAGTGAGCAACCTATTCGCGGCGGCGGCGAAAGAGTAGCGACCCACCCTCACTTTCGTCGGGCTCATTCAACATGACAAGAAAAGGACGATAACGTTTTACCCTTGCCGCAACTGTCCGTCCTTTGCGGTGATCTCACTTCCACTTTGTCTATTGCTGCCCATGACACACCACTTTCCCGACAGGTGAATCACTGATCGATTTGGTCTTGTTCTCCACCCACATTGACCGCGGCTCAGCGCGGTTGTTGATGGTCACAACCACAACTACGCCGCTGGAATTTGTCTTTGGTTTCAGCGAGCAATCCACGTGATGGCTGAATATCGGCCCGTACTCGCCAGCAGGGCCCCAGTCCAGAGTGAAGCGGTTGACGCTGTAATCGGGGTATTTCTCAGGATGCTGTTTCCAGTCGGGGTCTCCCTGGTAGATGCCGTAAGCGGCATCAAAGTCTTTTTGCTCCAGGGCGTGGAAGAATTTATTGATTACGTGCTCTTCCGGCCAGTAATAGAAAAAGAAATACCAGATTGCCAGTGGGAATACGATGACCGCCACCGCTATCGTAATGATCCGTTTACGGCGCTGCGCCGGCCTCGGATCGTATTCTTTTGCATCCAACAGTGCCATGAGAAGTTCCTCAAAGAGTGCGTTTGAATAACAGTGTTGACAGCGCGAACGCCCCTGCGGCGAACCCACCAAGATACAGCAGGTCAGGCCAGATTGCAGCCAGTCCCACGCCTTTGAGCAGCACCGCCTTGAAGCCGTGTACCGAGTAGGTAAACGGATCTACCCAGGCAATCCATTGCAGCCACTTGGGGAAAGCCTGGATTGGGTAAATGGCGCCGCTGGGAAAATACAGCAGGGTATTCAGAATCCCGAAAATCGCGCGCGGGATCAGGGGATCGTTCACCCGCACCATCATCACGAACATCATGGAGATGAAGGCGAAGGAGGTGGCCGCGATCAGAAGCAAAAGCCAGAACAGATTGGCCGGCTGAAATGTTGATCCCACGCCGGCGATCAAAGATCCGATGATGGTCAACACAATTCCCGCGCCCATGGCTTTGAGCGCTCCAGCCACGTTAAGCCCGGCAACCAGTTCGATCTTGGTGATCGGCGTCACCAGGTAGCCCTCGTGAACGCCGCGGGCTTTGTCGTCGATATACACAATCCCGCCGCCGATCATCACGCTGACAAACATGGCCAGCGCGATCGATCCTGGCAGCAGGTACTTCATATATTCGATGTAAGGATAGAGCTCCACCACCTGCAAAGCGGTTTGCTGCACCACGCGGGGCTGTACGTCCGGCTGGTTGAGTGCATCCACCAGTTGCGTCATCTCGTCTTCAAAGGTGGAGGTCATGAAATTATCGGTGTTATCCAGTACCAGGCCAATGTGCGGCCGCGCATGCTCATAGACGTCGCGCGAGAACTGCGGAGGAATTACCAGCCCGGCGTTCAGGTCGCCCTTCCTTACCGCATCCACCATGGCTTTTTCGTCGGTATAAATAACCGGCTTGAAAGTACGCGCATTGCTCTGCACGGCGCGTAACGCCTCAATCACGCGGATGGCCTGCGGGCCTGTATCATGGCTGACGATCCCCATTCTGGCGTCTCTGATTTTGCCGCCAAAGGCGTTGCCCAGCACGATGAGCTGAACCAGAGGGAAGACCATGGCGGCCATCATCAGCGCGGGAGAGCGGAAGAACTTGCGCAAATCGCGCTCCACGATGGCCATCATCCGGCCGCTTTGAAAAAAGCTGGCCATGTTTATTTGCCCCAGGCGACCGGAGACTGATAGAGGGGCGAGTCCACCATCTGGTCGCGCAGTTGCCGCCCGGTATAATGCACAAAGACATCATCCAGCGTAGTGCTTTGCACGGTGAGCGTTTTTACCACCACGTTGGAACGCACAGCGGTTTCGACCAGGTCCGTCGTTGTCTTCGAGCCATCGTCGGTAAGGATGCGGTACATTTCCGCGCCCTCCGGCTGAACGGACTGCACGGCGGTAAGTTTTTCCAGCGTCTGCAGCCATCCCGCTGGAGGATTCAGGAACTGCGCCTCAATCACGCTTGATCCCGGAATACTGGCCTTCAATGCGCGCGGTGAATCAAGCGCTACCAGCTTGCCATGATCGACAATGGCGATGCGGTCGCAGAGGCGGTCGGCTTCGTCCATGTAGTGCGTGGTGATCAGCACGGTCAGGTGCCGCTGCTGCTTGATATTGGTGATCATCTCCCAGACGGCCACGCGCGAGACCGGATCAAGCCCAGTTGTCGGTTCATCGAGAAAAAAGATTTTTGGCCGATGCACCAGACCGCGCGCAATCTCCAGCCGTCGGCGCATTCCGCCTGAGAGATTTCTCGCCGGAGCATCTCGCCACTGATTGAGGTCAACCAACGTCAACAATTCGTTAATCGATCGTTCGCGGTCAGCGGCGGGAATTCCATAAAGCTTGGAATAGATGCTCAGGTTTTCCCACACCGTGAGGTCGCCGTCGCTGGTCATGGCCTGGGGAATCACTCCCATGCAGCGTCGCGCGCGGTCCGGGTCCTTACGCACGTCTGAGCCTTCTATGAGCGCAGTGCCACCAGTGATCTCGAGCAGCGTGGTCATCATCCGGATCAGCGTCGACTTGCCCGCTCCGTTGGGTCCCAGCAAGCCGAAAACCTCGCCTTCTGCCACGTCGAAAGAGACACCATCCACGGCGGTGAAGTTCCCGTAGCGCTTCACGATGTCGATCACCTGAATCGCTTTGGAGGGTGCTGCAGCCTTCATGGGTTCACCTTCGACATCGGAACCAGGATTTCCGCGGTCATGCCCGGCACCAAGTTTTTCTTGCTGTTATCGACGGCCAGTTTCAGTGAAATGGCTTTGATGTCACGCTTGCGGCGGCTTACGTCCCGCTGGGTTGCAAAGTCGGCTTCCGGCGCTTTGAAGATCACCCTGCCCGGAACAATATCGCCTGAAGGCAGGCGCACGTTCAGCTGATCGCCCAGAGCAATGTGGACGGCTTGCGTCTCCGGAACCGCGGCACGCACCCAGGTATCGCTCAAATCCGTGATGATGGCGATGGGCTGGCCGAGGTTTACCACTTCGCCTTCGCGCGCGGCCCGGACAGTCACAACTCCGGACACCGGGGCGAGAACCTTGGTATAACCAAGCCGCGCCTCCGCCGCTTCCAACTGCGCCTTGGCGTTGAGTTGTTGGGCGCGGGTTGACGCAACTGTGCTTTCCGCTGCCTGGGTTTGGCGCGTGTGGGCTTGCGCCGTCTCCAGATCGGCTTGAGCTGCGCGGACTTGGTCTTCTCCTGCCCGCACCAGAGCTTCTTGCGCTTTCAACTGCGCCGCAGCCTGGTCCGACTGCTGTTGCGACGCTACACCCTGCGCCGCTAGGGCAACCGCTCGGCGCGTGTCGCCCTGGATGCGTTGCAGGTCGGCCTGCTCCTGCAACAACGTGGCTTGGGCCGCACGCAATCGCGCTTGGGCATTGACCACGCCGCTGGAAGTTTCCCCGGCTGTCTGTTGTTCGGTGGCGCGCGTTTGCGATACCTGATGACGCAGGCTTGCT
>JBARMK010000345.1:0-11117 GCA_049802395.1 Candidatus Angelobacter sp. | reverse complement strand
GAAGAGATGAGTGCCGTCATTTCCACCGCTTGTGCATGATGCATGATCATGCCTTGCATGAACTCCACGTCTGTTTGCGACCGTGGCGGCAGCTTCGCCGTTGCGGACGCCGGCAGCCTCCTGCTCGGCTTACCTGGGGCGCCCGGCTGCACCACTACAGGAGCCGCCGAACCAGCGACAGCCTTTGCAGTACCCTCTACAGGGGCTGGCGGATCAGCCTGCTGTGCAAGCGCAGCCGAGCAGAAGAAATCTGTTGGGGCGCTCGCTGCCAGGAGCAAGCTGCACACCACTGTAAAAGCGCGTGCAGACTGGAGCTTATGCTTGCGGGAAAAACGATACAGCCACCAGTTCGGAACATTGCTCAACATTATGGTTTATAGTCGGTGAAAGCCTGCCAAGGAATACTAACATTTTCAAAGATTCTCTTCAGGGTAGACGAACGTGCCCAGTTGAAGTTTTTTAGTACAAGCAGCTCGAACCGCCGTTGTATGGGCCTAGCGGACGGCCGTACCAGAACATCCAGTCGAGCTCAAACGAGGCCAATTGCACCTGAGTGTGGGCAATTGGGACGAGCGGAAAACCGGTCGTCCCTCGGTTTCCCAAGGAGCCTGAAAATGGGTTAAGCTCAGCTTACGTATAGCCGTTTGTGCCGTCCAAGTAATTGCAAGGAGAGAGGATTACTGAGGACAGAATAGATGCCGGCCGAGACAGCACTTTTAGGGGCAACGGTTGGCGCGAGCGGTGCTATAAGAAGCTCCCATTCTTCCGGAGAGATGGTGAGTCAAGCCCTAAGTCGAATCAACGATAGCGAGCTGATTCGCGCCGCCCAGCGCGGAGATCGCGCCGCTTTCGAGACACTGGTGCGCCAGTATGACCAGGCCGTCCTGCGTCTGGCCCTGCATCTGACCGGATCCGACGCCGATGCGCACGATATTTACCAGGAAGCTTTCCTGAAGGCCTATCGGCACCTCGGGAACTTCCGTTTTGAGTGCTCCTTCTACACGTGGATTTACCGGATTGTGACCAACCTGTGCCTGGACCATCTGCGCAAGCGGCAGACGCGCAAAGAAGACCCGCAGATGGTAATGGATTCAAGCGGGCAGCCGGTGGACGTGCTGGAGAGGGTCTCTGACGACCGCAGCGGAGCCAATCCGGAACGAGACCTGATGCGTCGCGAACTGGGAGCCAAGATCAGCCTTGCGCTCACCAAGCTGACGCCGCGCGAGCGCATGGTTTTTGAGTTGAAACATTATCAAGGGCTGAGATTGAGGACCATTGGCGAGATGCTGAACACAACGGAAGAGACGGCCAAGAACACGCTCTTCCGCGCAACGCAGAAGCTGCGGAGCGCTCTGGCGCCGATGAGGAGCTAGTTTTTGCAAGGGGCTAAAGCCCGTGCCCTGATACGAACCTGGGTAAGGAAGAATTGCTGCAGCAAGCTGAAAGGCATGAAAATAACTGCGGCAAAGAGTAAGGCGGAAAAAAGTTTATGAACTGTGACTGGACCAAAGAGAACATTGTTTCCTACATATACGACGAACTGGCCGACGACGCCCGGTTCGAATTCGAGCAGCACGTACGCCAGTGCGTGGGCTGCCGGCGCGAACTGGACGCGGCGCTGGAATTCAAGCAAGGCATGGCCGCATTGCCGGTGAAAGAAGTGTCGCCGAATTTTTTGGCCGTCAATCGCATGGAGTTGCAGGAGTCACTGGAAAAAGCGGAGCAGTCACGCAACATTTTCAGCTCTTTGGTTTTTGACCTGACCGGATGGCTGCACCAGCTTAAACTGGCTCCCGCGTTGACCGCGGCTCTGCTGATTATCGGCTTTGCGGGTGGAGTGGGCACTACCTACAAGATGATGGCCGACAGGACTGGCCACACGACCGGGATTCACGAGCAGCCCCCACTCCCGGTGGACGCAGCCAGCATTGCCGCAATCGAATCGGTGACACCAGAAGCAAACTCGAACCAGGTTTCGATCAAATACAACACATTGCAGCCCCAGGTCCTGAGCGGGTCCACTGACGATCCGCGCATCCGGCAGTTGCTGCTGCTGGCGGCGCGCAACAACCGGAACTCTGGCCTGGTGCTGGATTCGCTGGACGTGCTGACGCGGCGTCCGGAAGACAATGCGGTGCGCGAGGCGCTGGTCTATTCTTTGCGCTACGATACGAATCCAGGAGTGCGGCTCAAAGTGCTGGATGGATTGAAAGGCTATGTGAAAAACGACGTCCAGGTGCGCGATGCGGTACTGGAAGCGCTGCTGCATGACAACAATGCCGGAGTGCGCCAGGAGGCCATCAGCTTGCTGGATCCGGTGAAGGCGGACAGCAGTGTGCGCGATGCCCTGCGCGTGCTGGCGGAACGCGACCCCAATAAGTTCATTCGTGAGGAATCAAAACGTTATCTGGCCAGCATGCCACATCTTGATTAGCGCACGGAAGAAAACAATAATGAAGAGACGCTTACAACTCGCGATTTTATTTTTTGCGGCCAGCATGTCCGCAGTCGCGCAAAGCAATAACCCACGCCTTTACCGCTCCGGCACGGAGTGGATCCAGGAAGTTGCAGGGACGTTTTCCGCGGGCAAGATCGTGAAGGTAAAGTCGAGCAGCGGATCGATAAGGATCCAGGGTGCGCAGCAGAACAACATCACCTACACCATTCGCGAGCATGTTCGCGCGGTTTCTGAAGAAAGCGCGCGCCGAGAACTGGGCCGCATGAAATTTACCACCTACAGCTCAGGTGAGACAGTGATTTTGCGCGCGGACTGTGAGGGGTCAAACCGGGGATCGATTGATTTTGATATCCAGGTTCCAACTCAGACTTCGCTGGTGAAGCTGGAGACGGATGGCGGCACGGTGATGGCGAAGAATTTTTCCGGCCGCGTGGAGGCGAACACGGGCGCGGGCGCCATTCAACTGGACCAGATTTCCGGGGTGATAGCGGCTTCGAGCGGCGGCGGCAATATCGAGATCGGCAAGGTGGGCAGTGATGTGCAGGCATCGACCGGTGGCGGGAGCATCCGGCTGGTTTCGGCAGCGGGCCACGTTACGGCTAATTCGGGCGGCGGGAATTTGAATATCGGCTGGGCCAAGCTGATGACGCTGCGTACCGGTGGCGGCTCGATTCACGTAACCAAGTGCGATGGCCAGGTCAGAGCGGAGACCGGTGGCGGCAACATTGAGCTTATTGATATCGCGGGCGCCGCGCAGATTGAAACCGGCGGCGGCAGCATACATATTGGTCCGGTGAGCGGAGGCGTACGGGCTGAAACCGGCGGCGGCACAATTATGGCCAGGCTGGCAGCGGGAGGCACGCCGTTTACGGATTCAAAACTGGAAACCCAGGTGGGCGACATTGTAGTTTATGTTCCTGAAGGACTTGGGCTCAATATCCGCGCGGCGGTAGAAGTGTCACGAGGGTATGGGATCCGCAGCGATTTTGATGAGCTGAAAATTTCCAGTTCGACGCGCAATATTGGGCCGCGTGAGGTCTTTGCCGAGGGCAGTCTGAATGGCGGCGGGCCGGTGCTGCACGTTCATACCACCGCGGGCAATATAGAGTTTAAGCGCGAAGCAAAAAGATAAAACACTGCAACCGAACATTCGGAGTGGTCCAATGACTCGTACCATGACAACTGCACTGCTGCTGGCTGGACTCGCGCTACCGGCGATCTCCGCGGAGATGCAGCCGGAAGCGCCTTCGAACCGTATATCTGGCATATCTGGCCATTTTTATGCCGCCGGACGCTCTTACCTGGGCGTTGACATTCAGGATGTAACCGCCGATCGAATGAACGCACTTAAGCTCAAGGAAGCTCGCGGCGTCGAAATTACAATGGTAGATGGCGATGCCCCTGCCGGCAAAGCCGGTTTACGCGAGCATGATGTAATTCTCGATTTCAACGGCACCGTGGTGCAAAATGAAGAGCAGTTACGGCGGCTGATTCGCGACATTCCGCCCGGACACACGGTCACGCTCGGCATCAGCCGCGATGGCAATCCTATGAAGATCGATGTGCAACTGGCGGATCACAGCCAAGTTGTCGCGCAGAGCCGCCCACACGTTTTTGTAGCGCCCATGCCCCGGCTTCCAAACATACCCCGCAATAGCATAGACATTCCGGGCATCCAGATTCAGATTTACTCAGCCGCGCTGGGAGTGCAGACGGAAAACCTAACCCGGCAGTTGGGAGAATTCTTTGGCGTCAAAAATGGAGAAGGCGTGCTGATCCGTTCGGTGGAAAAAACCGGCGCAGCGGGTAAAGCGGGGTTGAAGGCTGGAGACGTGATCGTCCGCGCTGACAACGAGAAGCTTACCGATGGCACCGATCTCAGCCAAATACTGCGGAAGCACCGTAGCGGCGGCAAAGTCAATCTGTTGATCATGCGGGACAAGCATGAGCAGACAATCACAGTCACCCTGCCCGATCGCGGATCGCGCGACTCATCCATGCTTGATTTTGATACAGACGGGTTGCAAGCATCGCTGGACAATGCGGAAGCCTTGATCGCCGGCCTGGATCTGAGCTCGATGGGCGGAGAGCTTGCCCAACTAAACAGCGATCTTGAATCGTTGGATCTCACAGATCAGGACCACATTTTTGGGCAAATAACGCCGGAAGCCGAAAAAGCCATGCATGACGCGGACGAGGAAATGGAACGCGTCAGAGAAATGCTGCACGGCCTGTCGAAACCCTGCGACCCTATTTAGTTCTTTCATGCGCCCTTCCTCGAGCGTGGCATTATTGTCACGCTCTTTTTTCTCAAGGGTGGCGCAGATTCCTGGCTAGCGCAGAATCGCTAAAGCACCGCACCTATTTTTCCGGCGGACGCAGTTGCAACAACGTTGCCGGATCAAGATACTCACCGCGCCAGCGCACGGCAAAGTGCAGATGTGGTCCAGTGGAACGGCCAGTTCCGCCGCTGAGCGCGATAAGCTGCCCCGCGGCCACCTTCTCGCCTTCCTTAACCTTGAACTCAGAGAGGTGCATGTAAATGGTCATCAAGCCCTGGCCATGGTCCAGCATGACGCAATTTCCCTCGAAATACAGCGGCCGGGCCAGGATCACCGTCCCTGAGTTCGTGGCATGGACCGGCGTGCCGATACTCGCGCGAAAATCCAGCCCCTTGTGCTGGGCTTTCTGCACCCCGTTTACAATTCGCGCCGTGCCGAAGACGCCGGAAGTCTCTCCGTCGGTGGGTCGCTGAAAAGGACCCGACCAAAGGGGATTTGGATCCGTCGTTGCGAATGCCTGCTTCTTTGCAGCGTCGGCTGAAGCGATCAGTGGCTCCGTTTCCTTGGGCGGCTCAACAAACGCGGGCGGAATTTTGACCGTGCTGAAGGGGTAATGCGCGGCGCGCACCGTGATTGAATAGCTGAAGCGCGTGTCTTGCGCGGCGGCGCGCTTGCCGGTGAGGCGCAACTCGTATCTGCCCGCCCTGGCATTCAGGCCCACACCTGCGATGGCATACCAGCAATGGCAACCCTGGCTGAAGCGAAAAGCCAGCTCCTGTCCCAGAAAATTTCCTTTGATGTCCTTGAGTGCTGCGGGCGCAGTCACGCGGAAGAGCACCGGTGAGCCATTCACAACGCGCGCCGGCTCCCACTTGACGTTCCATGACGCGCGGGCGGAGGCGTTCGCATGAAAGCTTAGCACTGCCAACAGAAGCGCGGTGATCAAAAGCGGCCGACGGAAAAGGGACATGGAATTGGTTAGTGTGCGCACTGGCTTGAGAACATTATGTTCCTAGCTTTCGCGCCCTTATCGGTGTCATCAGTGTAAACTAGTAGTATGAACTATTCCGTCCAGCGTCTAAAGATCAGTGAGCCGTTGGTCCCGCCGAATCCAAATGAATTTGATAAGGCGACGTTCAGCAGCGCCTTGCGCGCGACGTTGGGAACATAGTCCAGATCGCATTGGGCGTCGGGCTTTTCCAGGTTAATGGTTGGAGGCAAAATCTGATCCCGCAGCGCCAGGATGGTAATTCCAGCTTCCAATCCGCCGGCGCCGCCAAGCAGATGTCCGGTCATGGACTTGGTGGAGCTGACCGGGATTTTGGTGTCAGCGCCAAACGTCCGCTTAATGGCCATGGTTTCCAGCACGTCGCCGATTGGGGTTGATGTACCGTGGGCATTTACGTAATCAATGTCCCCCGGCGCAAGCTTTGCGTCGCGTATGGCGTTGGTCATCACGCGCCATCCACCTTCGCCGCCTTCCGCTGGCTGCGTAATGTGATAGGCATCAGCGCTCATGCCATAGCCAATGATCTCAGATAGAATCTGTGCTCCGCGCTGGCGCGCATGCTCCAGTTCTTCCAGCACCACTATGCCGGCGCCTTCGCCAATTACGAACCCGTCGCGTCCTTCGTCCCACGGACGGCTGGCTTTTTCCGGTTCCTCATTACGGGTGGAAAGAGCGCGCATGGCGGCAAACCCGCCGACGCCCATTGGAGTGATGGCCGCCTCTGATCCGCCGGCAATCATGGCGTCCGCATCGCAGCGCTGGATAATCCGATAAGCGTCGCCGATGGCGTGTGCGCTGGTAGTACAGGCAGTGGCAGTGGCTTCATTGGGGCCCTTGGCTCCGTAGCGGATGCTTACGTGCCCCGCGGCAAGATTTACGATGGCGGCCGGAATAAAGAAAGGCGAGATTCTGCGCGGCCCGCCTTTGAGCAGTTCCGCGTGCTCGCGTTCAATCACATCAAAGCCGCCCACACCCGAACCAATGTGTACCCCCACCCGCGTTGCAATTTCGGGAGTAACCTTGAGCCCTGACATCTTCATGGCTTCATCTGTCGCGGCCATGGCCAGATGAATGAACCGCCCCATCTTCTTGACTTCTTTCTTGTCAATGAAGTTTAGAGGATCGAAGTTCTTGACCGCGGAGGCAATTTGGCAGGCAAAACCTGTGGTGTCAAAACTCGTAATCTTGGCTACACCGCTCTTGCCGGCGACAATGTTCCGCCAGACTTCAGTGCTGGTATGGCCCACGCCACAGATCAGCCCCAGGCCCGTTACAACCACCCGCCTCGCCAATCACTTGCCGCCTTTCGAGTGTTTTTCAATGTAATCAATCGCGTCTTTAACGGTGCGGATCTTTTCCGCATCTTCGTCCGGAATCTCAATGTCAAAGGCTTCCTCAAACGCCATGACCAGCTCCACCGTGTCCAGTGAGTCTGCGCCAAGATCGTCCACGAAGGAGGCATTGGGCGTAACTTCGCCTTCGTCCACCCCAAGCTGTTCAACAATGATTTGTTTCACTTTATCTTCAACTGCTGCCATAAGGCTTGTGTCTCCTTCTTATTTCTTGATGAATTCCGTGATGCGGGGGCCGTTACTGCTTTATTGATTTTGCATTCTTTTGCACGTAATCGATTGCGTCCTGGACGGTAGCAATTTTTTCCGCGTCTTCATCCGGGATTTCAATGCCAAAAGTCTCTTCCAAAGCCATGATCAATTCCACGCGATCCAGAGAGTCCGCGCCCAGATCGTCGACGAACGATGCAGACGAAGTCACGTCCGACGCCTCTACTCCTAACTGGTCCACCACGATCTGCTTTAGCTTTTCCTCGACTCCCGGCATTAAGCTCTCCTGTTGATATTTCAAACCGGCTAGTGTAATTGCTCCAAAAATGCCGTGTAAAGGGCTATGAGTCAGTTTACTGGCTCATAGCCGGGCAAGACGTTCATCGCGCTGCGACGAAACCGCGTTCAGGAGGGCAGATTTTGTAGTCTGCCGTTCAGCACGAAACTGACCCACTATCCTCAAAAAGCTTTTCGCGCCACTATCAGGGATTGCGGCATCGGCTCCAACGCTATCTGCTTTGGCGCTTCAAATCCGGCATTGCGGCACACGGTCGTGTACTCGGCCAGAGTATAAGCGTCACCGTGGGGCGTGCTGCCCAGCATGGTCAGGCTGAACATCGCAGGCACCGGCGGCGACACGCGATCCTCATTCGGCACAAACTCTAAGATTATCACCTGCCCACCGGGATTGAGGGCCGCATGCGCCTTTTTCAACATCTTTTCGTTGGCGGCGGGCTCAAAGTGATGCAGCAGGTTGGTGATCAGGACGGCGTCGTAGCCGGTTCCGTAATCAACATCAAAAGCGCTTCCCGGCAGCAGATGATACCGGTCGGCCAAGCCCTGCGCCGTAGCGTTTTCCCGTGCCACCTCCAGCACATTGGCCCAGTCCAGCGCATAGATGTGCGCCTTAGGCAGGCGTTGGGCCACGGTAATGCCAAAAACACCGTGACTGGCAGCTATATCCAGGACCTTGACAAAAGGACGTGAAGCCAGCTCAGCTTGCAGGAGTCCGGCAATCGCCTGGGCTGCCGGAACCATCATCGGCGCCATCCCACGGGCAAATTCCACCCAGATAGGGTCTTCCGGGACGAGTGTCCCGTGTTCCTCGGTTGAGCCGCCGCGCCGCACCGCATCGCCCAGGCGCTGAAAATTACCGAGCTGCTTCGGATGCAGCAAGAATGTCATTGCAAAGCCCAGATACGCCGGAGAACTTTTGTCCAGGAAGAAGGCCGTATCCGGAGTGAGCGCATACCGGTCGCCTGCCTTGGTGAGAAGCCCCATAACCACCATCGTGTCGCTCAGAATGCGGATACCGCGCTCCGCGGCCTTGCATGCCCTGGCGATTTCTGCTGCGGTGTGGCTGCCCCTGGCAATGGCGGTAAACAGGTCCAGGTCGACAGCCGCCTTCAGAGCATAAGCGCGCTGATATCCCTGAATGGTTTGGAAGATTTGCGTTGGGTTCGGCGGCGGCGCAGGCATGTGCTGAGCTGACATAAACACCCCTTCGACATTCTATCCGTCTGAGCGTACTTTCGGAGTGCGTGCGCACGTTTTACAATAAATTCTTGCCTGCCCCTAAATTCTTCCTGAAATACACTGCCTGGCTCGCCGCCCTCAAGACCCTGGGCGCATGGGGGGTCTTCATCATTTCAATTTTGGATGCTGCCGCTTTCGGCGTTCCCATGGATCCACTGGTAGCCGGCTACGTTTATGCCAACCCGCACAAGGCGTGGCTCTATTGCCTCTCTGGGGCCCTGGGATCAGCTTTGGGGAGCATCGTACCGTACGGGCTCGGACGTGCCGGTGGAGAGCTGTTCCTGCTCAAACGCATCGACGAGGCCCGCTTGAAGCGCATCCGTGATCGCTTTGAAAAGCAGGAGTTCCTGGCCCTGATGGTTCCGGCCATGCTGCCTCCGCCTACACCTTTCAAGCTGCTGGTCTTTTCCGCCGGCGTCTTTGAAATGAGGTTCCCAGCCTTCCTGCTGGCCATTATCAGCGGACGGCTGGTGCGCTTCGGTCTCTTGTCCGTTCTCACGATCGTCTTCGGGCCTGAGATCGTGGCCGAAACCAAAAGCCTAATCAAGACCCATCCTGAAGTGTTGGCGCTTGTTGTGATTGGATTGGTGCTAGCAGGCTATCTGATATACCGGCTGCTACGCCAGCCGGCCAAAGAGATCGTGGAAGAGATCAGGCACGAAGACGGGATGAAAAAGAAATAGGCCATTCGCATTGGCGGTTTGCAACCATCATTGGGCGCGAAAACAACAAGATGCCCGGCATTCTCAACACCGGAGGCGCGACACAAATGCGCTCTGTAGCAAGATCCCGGCCCGGGCAGCGTCCCTATGCTGCCGCGCTCTTGCTTTCGATCGCACGTTCCGTATAAGCGATCAGCGCAGGAATGCTGAAAAATACCGCGGCGAAAAACACGTCGGCAATAATGCCATTGCGGAAAAATGGAATCGCTTTGGTATAGCACTCCACCAAGCCAGAGAAGTTCTTGGCATAGGCGATGTTGCCGAAGGCCCATACAGCAAAGTTGCTGGCCAGAAAGAAACCGACTCCGGCGCCGAATCCCGCGCCCAGGACGTTTAGCGGCTTCACCCGATCACGCAACAGCACGCCGATGAAACACGGTACGAGGTACCAGGCAAACATCACATACTGGTCGAGTGTGAGAGGAAGATGGTAAACCCGAAGATTCAGGTACACGTCCGAACCGATCATCAGCGCCACAGGAATCCAGAAGTGCTTGCGCGGCATGCGCGAGCCGAAGAAAAGCAGGGAAGCTCCCACCATTGCGAAACCCAGCGTGGCAAACGGCCCTGTACCGGCCACAACCCGCAGCAGAACGGCAAGAACTACAAACAGACAAGCCAGCATAGGCACCTCGGGATACTCATTGTGACCGGTCAAAGCTAGCGGCGTCAAGTTGCGGTGCTGTCCCAATTGGGGTTGCCAAATCTACTTCACCGTATTGTCGGACTTGGGCGGCCGGCCCATGTACATTTCTTCCACCCGGAGTTGGGGATCAAGAATTACATAGCCTGCGAGCGGTGGCGGGCGGCGCTGCCTCATCCTTTCCACGCTTTCAAACCGCAGGTCTTCGAATTGGACTAGATAGCGCCCTCCGTCGAGCCCCTCCACAGTCACAAACGGATAGGCGGCCCAGTCCAGGAACACCTGTCCGAGCCGGCTTTTCTTGGCTGCAAGAGTAGCCGGGGTTTCTTCCGGTTTAAAACGCACCACAGCCTGGTTGTATCCGTCGACTACGCCCGACGTTGAATCGACCGGCAACAACTCAAAGAAGTCTTGCGTCTCCACTACTCCGTTCCAGGCAAACACGTTGATCGGCTGGGGAAAAGCCGAAGCACGCAACGGGTCTTGATTGCGATACGTGCGCGCATTCAGCGCGTTCACCGCCCGGCGGTGCTCAAAATCGCGGACCAAGACCACGGCGGCCAGGCACACCAGCGCAAAAATTGCGCCACCGCGTCCACGAAACTGCGGCTTGCGCGAACCAATTTCCTCGGTAATAAGGGCCATCAGCCCTGGAACCACCAGCCCCAGGAACAGCGCCGTCAACATAATGGGATCGACGATGAAAACGATGTCCCAGGAATACCACTTGGGATTGAACGGAGCGAAGGGCCGCACACCGTAGTTGTTGGTAAAGTCCTGGAATAGATGCAGCAGGGCGCCGAGCAGCGCATATAGGTAAAGCAGCTTCCACCTGGGTGGTAGTTTAGGTTCGCGGCCGCTTCTCTTCATCCACCAGTAAATTCCGTACACAATCGCCACCACCA
>JBARMK010000344.1:0-2327 GCA_049802395.1 Candidatus Angelobacter sp. | reverse complement strand
AATACCAACTCTACATTTTCTATATCAGCGATCTTAGCTGATGGGTCGCCCTTCACCAGAACGATGTCCGCCTGCTTGCCCGCGGCGAGCGAGCCAACGTGCTCGTCCTCGCCCAGGAACTGCGCGCCGTTGAGGGTGGCGATCTTGATGGCTTCCAGTGGAGTGAACCCGGCTTCAACCAGCAACTCGACCTCGCGCAGGTCGCCGAACCCGGCAATCACGCCGCCAATGCCGGTAGGATCAAGGCCCGCAAGCAGCGTTCCTCCGGCTTTGACGAAGGCGCGCTCAAATTCCATCTCCTTCTGAAACATCATCGGCCACGGACTCTGCTGGTTTTGCCCAATCCGCACACGATTGGCTTGGTAGGCCTTGCGCGCGTCGTCACTCAGAAGGTCGAGCACTTTCTGTGGAACGTCCGGACGCGAGGGGACAAATTGTTCAAACACTGGCAGGGTTGAAGTCAGCGCAACGTGTTTATCCACCATTTTTTTAATCGTGGTCTGGATCGGCTCGCTTGCGATATCCAGTTTTGCGGCTGCTGCTGCCGCCTGATTCGGATTAGGGCAGATGTCGGGCTTTTTGTCAGGATAAAACTCCGTGTCCACGGTGAGCCCATGCTCAAGGTCGTCAATGCCCAGGTCGGCGGCCTCACGGAAACCGATTGAACACAGGTGTCCTGTAACCTTGATGCCGTGTTTATGCGCTGTGTCGATCACGGCTTTCAACTCGGCGCGCGTGATGAAGTTGTACGCCTTGAACGAGCGCGCGCCTTCGGCAACCCAGTATTCCACCGTTCTGCTTGCATCATCCGGGCCCGTGAGCTGGTGCAATTGCAACAACGGAATACCCTCGCCTTCCATATACGGACCGGTGGCGTTGATTTTGGGGCCTGGATTTTTCCCTGCATCAATGGCTTTCTTGATCTCCAGATCGGTATATGGCTCCATGCTGCCCGTCGTCCGAATAGTCGTGACACCCAAAGCCAGATAGAGCCGCGGAAAGGTGAAAACCATGTCGTGGTAAAGCCCCCCGCCCGCGGGATAAAAAAGATGGTCGTGCATGCCGACCAACCCGGGCAGAGCCTAATAACCTGTCATGTCCATGCGGTTCGCATCGGCCGGAACGGACACGGCACTGGCATTGCCTATCGCTGTTATCTTTCCACCGGAGATGACGATGGTCTGGTCATGCCTCGCCGCCGCGCCCGTGCCGTCAATCACCCGAACGTGCTCCAGCGCGATGACCGGTGACTGCACGCGGATGAAGTCTTTTGGTGATTGCTGAGGCTGTTGAGCCAGACATGTAGCAGAACCAACGATCATTAGTGCCGCAAGTAAATGGCGCATCGAACAGCCCCTCCAGTGGCTCAGGAAACATGCAGCATAATTGCATGCCTTCATCTCGCGCAAGGGCCGATATATTTCTGTTAGTGTGTTTACGAGTGTTCGAGGTGAATGAATGCCAGCAATCACCATAAGTGTCGATGCCAAACTTGTTGATGAAGCAGCGAAAATTCTTGGTGCTAAGTCCCGGACGGAGGCTGTGCATATCGCTCTGCGCGAGATTGTGGCACTCCGTCGCTTCAAGAAGCTGATGAAAAAACATGCTGGCAAGCTTGAGTTTGCCCCGAGTGACCGATAACGTCCTTTATCATTCATTACCTGGCCCGCAAGCCAGTACGAGGAGCTCTGAACGGGAATTTCGCTCACGTGGGCTGCTGGGCCACCCAATTTTATTCCTAGACCCTGGGGCGTTTCACAGGACTAATGTTGAGTTCGGTAAACATTGGTTGCTGAGCGCATTTGCCTGTTGGCAACAGTTGAACCAAGGGACACTTAGCGGACAGGCGACTATTCGGCCAGGTGACGAGAAGCCCGAACTAAGCTGCTTCCCGCCACCCTTAGCTGTATCTCGCGCATGACGATCGTCAAAACTTCAACCTTCTTATTTCGCCTGCGTCAGCCCCGCAACAACTGCAGCAAGTTTATCGAGTATCTGGTTCCAGCCCTCTAATTGACCGCTATTTTTCGCGCTCTCCATGGGTTCATTTCCAATGAAGGTGAGTTTCGTCTGGCCGTTTCCTAGATCCTCAAAGATGGTCACGTCGTACGCACCGTCTATGGCCTCATGTTCTATTCCTAATTGCGCAGGTTCAACCTTGTTTCCCTGCGAGTCCGAAAAGTACATGGAGGAAACGATCTTTTCGTGCAGAACAATCTCGTGGTATTCAATCGCATTCCAGCCCTCGTACCCATCCGGCGTCTTCATGCAGAGGAGAGACTTTCCTCCAACGCGAACATCCATCTTGCAAACCGGCGCAGTAAAGC
>JBARMK010000343.1:0-2102 GCA_049802395.1 Candidatus Angelobacter sp. | reverse complement strand
GACGGTGGATCAAGGGGGAGGAAGCGACAGAGGCAGAGTATTGGGTACAGCAGTTGCGGCAGACAGTGCGTTTTGCGCCGGGGATGAGGGAGTTGCTCGAGGACCCGCAACGCATCTTCCTCGAAACCGGCCCCGCCCAGGCCCTCACTCGGTTAGCAAAGGTTAATACATCTCGCATGTACGTCCCGACGACGATTTGTTCCATGCCAATCTCCGGAGGAGCGGAAAATGAAGCACCTTGCCTGTTGAAGGCAGTGGGCAAGCTGTGGCTATCGGGTGGCCCGTTTGACGGGGAAAAGTTTCACTCGGAAGAAGGTTGCCATCGGGTTCCATTACCGACCTATCCATTTGAAGGAGAACGCTATTGGATTGACCCAGCAGTAGGAGGAGAAACCAAAACCAAGTCTGTAGCTTCAGGCAAGAACCCCAAAATCGAAGACTGGTTCTATCTGCCTTCCTGGAAACGGAGCGTGCTGAGCCAGGAACAACAGACTGCCGAATCACAGCAATGGATTCTCTTTACCGATAGCCGTGAACTTGCTTCTGCTCTGCGGCGACAGATTGAAGCAGAAGGTCATAGCGCAGTCGTTGTTTCCAGCGGAACACAATTTCAACAGCGCTCTGAACAGGAGTTCGTAATCAACCCTGCACAACGCGATGATTATCAGACGCTTATGAAAGCTGTTCCTTCGGCGGGGATCTACAAAATCGTGCACTTATGGAGCCTGACTCCGGAACATCTCACTGCAACCGGTGAAGCTCTTTTTAAGTCGTTGCAGATCCGCGGTTATTACAGCTTACTTTCACTGAGCCAGGCCATTGGTGAAGCTTCAGCAATGGCGGATATCCTGGTTGTTTCCGACCGGCTGCACCAAATTGATAATGCCGATGCGCCGTATCCGGAAAAACAGCCAATGCTTGCTGTGTGCCAGGTGATTCCACAAGAGCTGAACAAAATCAGGTTCCGCTCTATAGAGATTGATTCGCCATGGGTGTCTAGCGCACCGGAGGAATTAGCATCTCGAATTCTGGATGAAGAAAAGTCCGCAGCGAAGGAAATGCTGGTGGCTTACCGGGGAACCCGGCGGCTGGTGCGAAACTTCGATCCGGTGAAGCTGGGAGCGAACTGCAAAACCGTTCGCAAGTTGAAAAACAGAGGTGTTTATGTAATTACCGGTGGGTTCGGTGCGGTTGGAATGTGTATATCGGAGCATTTGGCACGCACGTTGGCCGCTAAACTGGTTTTAACCAGCCGAACCTCAATCCCGCAGCGAGAGCTATGGCCCGAGTATCTAAAAAACAACTCTAGTGATGCTGTGAGCGTCCGCATTCGGCAAATACAGGAAATCGAGGCCCAGGGCGGCGAGGTAATGGCTGTCTCGCTTGACGTCACCGATGCAGAGCAGATGAACTCCATGCTCAAAGCGGCAGAGCGCAACTTTGGACAGATTGACGGAATCTTTCATACGGCAGGAGTTACAAGTGGTGATTCTCTGTTCAAATCATTTGCTGAACTGGGTGCAGTGGAATCGGAAATCCAATTTGGGCCGAAGGTTTACGGTGTGTATGCGCTGCAGGAAGCGCTCAAAGACAGAAAAATTGATTTCTGCCTGCTGTTCTCATCGAACGCAGCCATACTGGGCGGTCTGGGATATCTAACATATGTTGCGGCGAACTTGTTTATGGATGGATTTAGTCACAGCGCTTCTCGTAATGGAACCGCATGGATTAGCGCAAATTGGGACCCGTGGCCAAAGGAAATGAAAAAGTCAAAAGAAGTAAGAACCAGCGTCGATCAGTATGCAATGACGGCTGAGGAGAGCCTGGAAGCATTGACGAAAACGCTCGAGCATATTCCTTCCGGCCAGGTCGTAATTGCCACAGGAGACCTGGAAAAACGTCTGAGCATCTGGATCAACGAAGCCTCTGCCGGAAACGTTTCCGAAACCAGCTTCTTGCGTCCTGATCTCGCCAATGAGTACGTGCCGCCATCTGACGACCTTGAAAACGCGATTGCCGTAATTTGGCAGCGAATCCTGGGGATTGAACGCATTGGCCGCAACGACAACTTCTTTGATTTAGGCGGCCACTCCCTTTTGGCC
>JBARMK010000342.1:0-19167 GCA_049802395.1 Candidatus Angelobacter sp. | reverse complement strand
CTGGTGGGCGGTGTAGTCGGAGGATTATGTTTGATTGTGGGATTGGCGATGATCTTCAAGCGCCAACCTACTGAAGTCCCAACCGAGAGCGCAGCCACGCAGCCCGTGGCGAGTTCGCCGGCAAACGCTCCGGCGCCGTTCAGCCACCAGGCCGCCGCGACCAGCGAACAGACATCCGCGCCAAGAACGCATACAGCTTCAGCACGGCCTGGTAGGTGGGCTCGGAGCGCTCCGGCTGCTCCGGTAGCGCCGCCAGCGCCAAGCGAAGGACAGTTGACGGTTTCGTCCGTGCCCATGGGAGCGACGGCTGAGATTGAAGGCCGCGCAGGACAATCATGGAGGACTCCGCAAACCATTCCCGGACTTAAGCCTGGACTCTACAAAGTAACGTTCAACATGCCTGGCTATGCCGCGGAGACGCGCAGCATTCAGGTTAATTCCGGCGCGCGCACGCCGCTTGACGTGAAATTGAATGCGGTAAAGGGATTTGTGACCATCGCTGGATCGCCCTCTGGAGCGGAAGTTTTTATTAATGGACGAGATACGGGAAAAGTAACGCCTATTGAATTTTTAGTCGAGCCCGGAACGCAAAGTATAGTTCTTCGCAAGGCCGGCTTTCTTGAGGCCACAACCGATCTCAAATTAGTGGCGGGGCAATCCGTAAATTATGCGCCCAGTCTTATGGCCGCAGGCCGCACTGACAATATCAAGTTGGTGAATGGAGGCGTGGGCAAGATGTTCGGGGGCGGCGGCTCATCGAATGGAATGGCGCGCATTGAATTTAAGTCTGAACCCAAAGGTGCGCAGGTGATCCTTAACGGCACGCCGCTGCAGAAGACCACGCCGGTCGAGGTGCAGGTGGAGCCCGGAAATTATGACATCACCATCCAAAAGGATGGCTATAAGCCGCTGCGGGAAAGCGCGATTGTAGGAGTGGACGATCGCATCAAGATCGATCGGGCGTTGGCCCACTAGATTTTTGGCTTCAATAACGGAGCGGACGGCAGCCTCTGGGCCGTCCGTTTTTCTTTTGGCATGAGAACGCGCCCGGCACAGGGGCCGATTTCCGGATAAAATAGAAGCTACACCATTCCTTCTACCAAAGTGAGTAAGAAACCGATTTGAATTCCAAGATTCGCAATATCGCCATTATCGCGCACGTCGATCACGGCAAGACCACGCTGGTGGACGCCATGCTGCGCCAGAGCGGCGCCTTCCGCGCCAATGAAAACGTCATGGAGCGCGTGATGGATTCCAACGAACTGGAACGTGAGCGCGGGATCACCATCTTGGCCAAGAACACCGCCATCTGGTATCACGAGGTGAAAATCAACATTGTTGATACGCCCGGCCACAGCGACTTTGGCGGCGAGGTGGAGCGGGCCCTGAAAATGGTGGATGGCGTCATGCTGCTGGTCGACGCCAGCGAAGGTCCTCTGCCACAGACGCGTTACGTGCTCAGCAAAGCTCTGGAGGCCGGCTTGCCGCCGGTAGTGGTGATCAACAAAATTGATCGTCCGGACGCGCGGGCGCAAGAAGTGCTGAACGAACTTTACGATCTTTTTATCGATCTTGATGCGCGAGAGGACCAACTGGATTTCCCCGTGCTTTATACCAACGCCAAAGCCGGCACGGCAACTACCAGCCCCGACGTTCCAGGCGAGAGCCTGCGGCCGCTGTTTGACGCTATCCTGGCTAACACGCCTCCGCCAGCGGGCGATGCGGCGAGCGCTTTGCAAATTTTGGTGGCAAACCTCGACTACAGTGATTATCTGGGCCGGCTGGCGATTGCTCGCGTGTTTAATGGGACGTTACGCAATGGACAGGAAGCGGGCATCGCCAAGCTTGATGGCACGCTGCAAAAGTGGAAGATCACCAAACTGTTCTCCTTCAGCGGGCTCAAGCGAGTGGATATTGAGCAGACCGAATTAGGCGACATTGTGGCCATTGCCGGCGTGGAAGGAATCGGAATTGGCGAGACAATTACGGACGTTGAAAACCCTGCGCCGCTGCCGCACATTGTCATCGACGAGCCGACCATCGCCATTCAGTTTTCGGTGAATACGTCGCCGTTTTCCGGGCGCGAAGGAACATACGTTACATCGCGCAATCTGCGTGATCGTCTGCAAAAAGAATTGCTCACCAACGTTTCTTTGCGCGTGGAAGATAGGGGCGCCACAGATTCGTTCAAAGTCCTGGGCCGCGGTGAACTCCAGCTTTCCATTCTGATTGAAACCATGCGCCGGGAAGGCTATGAGTTGGCAGTGGGCAAGCCGGAGATCGTAACCAAGCGCATCGATGGCAAGTTGATGGAGCCGAAAGAAAAGCTGATGGTGGATATTCCGGAAGCGTTCATTGGGGTGGTGATTGAGAAGCTGGGCGCGCGCAAAGGCCAAATGCTCAAGATGCACAATCATGGCTCGGGGCGCGTGCGGCTGGAATTTACCATTCCCAGTCGCGGCATGATCGGCCTGCGCTCGGAGCTGCTCACCGATACTCGCGGCACGGTGATCCTGAACTCGCTTTTTGACGGTTACACCGAGTGGCTGGGCGAAATTCCGCATCGCATGACGGGCGCTCTGGTGTCCGATCGCAACGGCCCCTCGACCGCTTACGCGCTGTGGAGCCTGCAGGAACGCGGCGTTTTATTTGTCGGCGCCGGTGTGGAGCTGTATGAAGGGATGATCGTGGGCGAAAATGCCCGCGAAGTCGATCTGGATGTGAACGCCGTGCGTGAAAAGAAGCTGACCAACATGCGTGCTTCCACCGCCGACGAAGCCATCCGCCTAGTCCCCTTCAAAAACCTGACGCTGGAGCAGGCCATTGAGTTTGTGGCCGATGACGAATTGGTGGAAGTAACACCCAAGTCGCTGCGGCTGCGCAAGAAAATTTTGCAGGCCAACCGCCGGCCGAAAAAGAATGCGGCGCAGCCGGCGGATGTTCTTACCTAGTCCCGAGCGTAGCGAGGGATCCCTATCGTCTCGATGGTTTCCGAGGACATGATCGACAAAAAGACTCGGCCAACAAGTTAAAGCTTGATCGGCTATGGAATCTTGAGCGTAAGTGTAGACCATAACGGGGTGGAGCAGGCATTCATGCCTGCGGTACTCGCCATAAATTATCCGGCTTCAGCCGCTGAGGTTTCTCTACTGCGTTCACTGTAAACCCTAATACAGCTTTAATAACTGAAATCTATTGTGGCAATAGGGTTCCCTCGCCTTCTTCGGGATTAAGAAAAGACCTACTCCAGATGCTTCCCCTTTGTCTCCGGCAGTTGCGTTGCCATCAGCGCAGTTAGAACAAACGCGATGGCGCATAGCAAGAATGCCGCGCTCAGGCCCTTTCTATCGCCAACCCAACCAATAGTATACGGAGCAGCACAGCTCAAAGCGCGGGCACCGTTGTAAGTAAAGCCGAGCGCGCGGGCACGAACGCGAGTAGGAAAGAGTTCGCTGCCGATAATCCCTGATCCCGCGAAGAATCCTGTGCCAAAGAAGCCGACCAGAGCGCCGAAAACCAGAATGATCCACTGTGAGCGTGCCGCTGCGTAGAGTGGAATCAGGCCTGCAGCGCACAAAGTGTAAAGAATGAGAGAGCGCTTGCGCCCAAGTTTGTCCGCCACCCAGCCATAGCACAGATAGCCGGGGAACATGCCGGCCAGATTTAGTGTGACCAGCAGCGTGGTCGTATTCATCAGGCCAAAGCCGCGCCCGCCTTTTTCGATTGGAAGCGTCAGATAAGGGGGCATCCAGCTGAAAAGGCCCCACCACGCGAACAGTCCAAAAATATTCAGCAGTAGGAGAAAGATAGTTTGTTTGCGAAAAACGGGCGAGAAGATTTCCGAGAACGGAGCATTGGTCTTCTCCTGGTCTCGCTGCTGCTTCCACATTTCCGATTCGGGCACGCTCTTCCTGATCCACAACGTCACCAGCGCGGGCAGCACGCCGACGAAGAAGACTACACGCCAGTTTTTATGCAGCTTGTCCAGCACTATCCACGCCGTTAGCGCGGCGGCGGCCAGTCCCCACGCCCATGCGCTTTGCACAATCGCAATGGCCCGTGCTCGCAGGTGCGTTGGCCATGTTTCGGCTACAAGCGTGGCGCCGGTGTTCCATTCACCGCCCATGCCCAGCCCAAGAACAAAGCGGAAGAGGATCAATGTCACAATGGAAGTTGAAAACCCCGAGCCCAGCGAGCATAGCGAATAAGTAAGAATGCTCAGCATGAGTGCTTTGGCGCGTCCGATGCGATCGGCGATAAAGCCAAAGAGAATCCCGCCAATTCCCGACGCCAGCAGCATAAAGGCATTGGGCAGCCCGGCCATGGCCTTGGAATGAATCCCCAGCGACTGCATTACGTGGACCTGAACGTTGCTGTAGAGCAGCACGTCGAAGCCATCCAGCCCCCAACCAAGCGCAGCGGCGATAAGGGTGCGCTTCTGCGCGGATGTGACTTGCGAAATGGTTGGGAGTGTGGTGGAGGCCATTGGCGAGGAGATTCTACCAGTTTCTTCCGGAATCCCGAGCGCAGCTTGTCTTCTGAAATCCCGAAGGCGAAGCGTGAGGGATCCTATTGCCGCGATACTGTTTGGGTACAACGCGTAGTTGCGATAGGGATCTCTTGGCTAACGCTCTGGACTTTGTAAAGAGCTTCGCTTCGGGGTAGCAAAAGAGTCCAACAGCGCAAAATATCTCTGCGCCCTGCGCACATCTTTCCCAATCTGCTCTTTCAGCGCGTCGATGGAGGGGAACTTGATTTCCGGACGCTGCCAGCGAAGAAATGAAATTTCAACCTCAGTCTGCGCCGTCACGTCGAGTGGATGGAAATTAAGCAGGTGGGTCTCAATGGCAAAAGACTCGTCGCCGAAAGTCGGGCGTAAGCCGACATTGGTGACAGAATTGAAAGTCTCATTGTCCACGCGTGTGCAGGTGAGGTAAACGCCATTTCCGGGCACCAGATCGTCATAGCGGCTCAGGTTGATGGTGGGCACGGTGTACTTGTGCCCATAGCCGCGTCCTCGGCCGGGCGCGCCGGTAATGCTAAAGATCCGTCCCAGTAGCCGCTGTGCCAGATGGACCCTGCCCGCTGTTAAAAGCGCCCGTACCTGGCTGCTGGAAACAGGGATGCCACGCACCATCATCACTGGATAGACCCGCACATTGAAACCAAACTGCCGTCCGAGTTCTTTCAGACTGGCGCTTGTGCCCTGCGCTTTGTGGCCGAAATGAAAATTATCTCCTTCGTGCACTTCCTTTGCGTGCAGCTTTCCGGCAAGGACATTGCGCGCAAAGTCTTCCGCGCTGGTCATGGAGAAGTCACGGGTAAAGGGAGTTTCCAGCAGCGCGTCCAGTCCGGTCTGCGCCAGCAGCCTTTCTTTTATTGGCAGTGGGGTGATCAGGCGCGGTATAACGTCTGGTCGAAGAATACGGAATGGGTGCGGCTCAAACGTGACCACCACCGCCTTAGCGCCGGTTTCACGCGCACGTCGCACCATCTCCTGCAAAACGTGCTGGTGGCCGCAGTGGATGCCGTCAAAATTCCCTACGCTTACAATCGTAGGACCGAAATCTGCGGGGACTTCCTCCAGAGCTCGAAATATCTTCATGCGATCTCGAACTCCAGCTTAAGGCCGTCATGGGCCAGGCGCACGTGCTCCGGCAGGGTCTGATTGGTCTCTTGGTGCGCCAGATCATGCGAAATATGAGTGAAGAATGCGCGTCGCGGCTTCAACTCTTCAACCAGGGCCAGCGAATTCGCCACAGTAGAATGCGTGGGATGCGGGCGATGGCGCAGCGCATCTAGAAACAGGATATCCAGTCCGCGCAACTGCTCCATTGATTCGGGAGGGATCGCGCTGAAATCCGTGAGATAGGCGGCGGAGCCGAAGCGGAATCCATGGATCTCCGCTTCGCCGTGCACGATCCGCACTGGCTCAAAGCGCGCGCCAAAAAGCTCTATCGATCCATTGAAGCGATTCATCGCCACGCGGGCGATGCCGCCGAATTTATAGTCTGACTGAAAAATGTAGCGAAAAATGCTTTCCAGGCTGTCCGCTGCCGTTGCATGAGCGTACAGCGGAATTTTGCCTTCGCGGCGGAAACTGAGCGGCCGCACGTCATCCAGGCCAAGGATGTGGTCGGCATGCGCGTGCGTGTAGAGGATGGCGTCAAGCCGCGTGATCTTTTCGCGGATCGCCTGCTGGCGAAAATCCGGCGTGGTATCGATGAGCACGAAGTGGCCGTTATACTCGACCAGCACAGAAGGCCGCGTGCGGTAGTCGTGCGGGTCAGATGATGTACACACCCGGCAGTCACACCCGATGGTGGGAACGCCCATGGACGTTCCACTGCCCAACACGGTGAGGATTGCCTTCATTTCTTTTCATCTGGTGCAGTCCCAGGTTTGACGGCCGAGGTGGCTACGGCATTCGTGATCTCGATCCAGGCCATTCTCAATTCAAAGAGCACGTTCTGCAACAGGGTTTTTTCCCGGTCGCTCAAGTTTCCTTTGGTTTTTTCCTGCAGGATCGTGAGCGAATCGATGGTCTGCCGCGCGCCGATAATGTCCACCCGAGGAGTCTCACCCTCCTGGCGAATGGCGCCCATCTGAATTAGTGCGCTCATGTAGAAGGATTCGACGACGCGCTCGAAGGTCATCTCCATCGGACCTTGGCTGCCTTTTCCGGCAGCGGCAATCATATCGTCGATCTTCTTGCCCGACGCCTTATAAGCCTCATGCTGCTCGTGCTGTTCGTCGGCGGTAGGAGGCGGGGAAAGTTCCTCTTCTTGGTGTTCTGCCGTCTCTGCAAAAGGCTCAGCAGGTTTTTGTGTTGCTGCGGGATTTGCCGGCGGCTGTGGGGTCTGCGCCGGTGGTGGAGGCGCGCTTTGTCTTGGGGGAGGCGGAGCGGCCGGTTTTTCTTCTTCCAGCACTGGAGCATCGGGCCGCGGTTCACCTTCTGTTCCAAATCGGCGGCGGTCCGTTACGACAAACTCTGATTTTTTCTCAGCCATTCTTTCCTCAATATTTATTGGATTTCAAAAGGCAACTCTACGATCCGGGCGGTAATTCCATTCAGATCGATCTCCGGGCCGGCGGCCAGGGCCTCATGGCGAACGTAGCCAAGCCCGATATTCTTTTCTCCCGCGGCGGTGGGCACTCGCGCCACGCTCGTGATCTCCGCCATAGCGCGCCTGTCCGGTTCGCCCGCACCCAATTCGGGCATGGCGCTGGGAAATTCAAATCCGGTGAACTGGCGATGCACGTGACCGCGCGAGCGGATGCGCTCCACGATTTCCTGCCCTATATAGCAGCCTTTGGTGAAGTTGAGTGCGCCCGTCTGCCCGGTTTCCTGGGGCAAGTCAGTAATGCGGATGTCCTTGCTGTACTGGGGAATGCCGCGCAGCACACGCCACATCTCCAGCGCTTCAGCGCCCGTTGGCTTTGCTCCCGCACCGATCAGCCTGGTCCAGATCTCCTGCACTTTGCTGGGGTCTTGAAGATCCAGCCATATTTCAAACCAGCCCGGTTTGTTCGCTGGGCCTGCGATCAGCGTAATAGAAAGACCATGGATAGAAAGCTCGCGCACTTCCATCGGAGCTATGCCAGCTGCGTCAATTCCAGCGGCAACCAAAATCGACTCTGCCTGAGGCCCGCAAACGCCCAACGCGGTCAGGGCCACGTCGGCCGGTGTGAGCTCAACTTTATCCATGATGATAAAGCGCTTCATGGCGTTGACTAGCGTCTCCACCTGGGTGGAATCGGTTTCGAGCAACAGGGATTCCCCCCGATTGAAGATGTACATGTCGCCCAGGATGCGGCCCTGGGCATTGAGAGCGAAATTGTAATTGCCGTGATTTACAGCCAGGTCGCGCACGTTGTTGGTGACCATGTTATGCGTCCACCGGACGCGGTCTTTGCCGGTCACGTTGATTTGCGCCCTCCATGGAAGGGAGAACACCCCGCCTGTCGTGCGCAATGCAGCCAGTTCATCGGCGGACGCGCCAAAGCTCAGCGCCGTTTCAACGCCGTTATACGTGCCGGTTCTGGCCCCGGGAGAAGCCAGCCAGGGATGAAGAGCAGTCTGCGACATAGGTCAATATTTGATTATAGCCAAGCGTGGCGGGATGCGGGGGCGGGGGAGTCCATTGGGGCTGGGCGCGTTGGGCTGGAGTAAAAGGCGAATTGGACTGGAGTGTGGGCGAATTAGGCTGGAGTGACACCTTCGCGGTTTTGCTGGTGAATGGTTATGGACGTCACCCAATCGACGGCGCCGTCAACCAGGCACTGGTCTGGCAGCCTTGATTTAGCCGGCGGCTGCCTGAAGGCGGGTGTTTTACCAGGCCATCCAGCACGGTGAGGCGCACCCTATTGACTGCGGCGTGGTGCTGCGCGACGCGCGTGACGTGTGCGGTGACCTCAGTAACCAGCCTGCTGCATTCTGGCGTTCTGCGCGGTTATCGCATCACGCCAAAAGGCTGGTGGCGCGTGATCGAGAAGTCTGTCTTTGAGCACGAGGAAAATCTGCGTAAAGAGTATGGCTCGGAGCATGAGATCGGCGGTAAATAATGAGCGGAATCGTTGCATTTGGATTGCACTCGGATGCCGTCCGCCGCGATGGCTTTGCACCGATGCCATCCCCGCTCTTGTCGCGGCTTTCCGCGATCCGCGCGGTGGCTTTTGTACCATTTGCACCCAGAATGCCTATAACCATAACAGTGCCCATGAATTATCAACACGTTGCGCGTGTGCGCTCGCCGCGCCGCTCTTCCCAGTCAACCTCGCCTCACTATCTCCCTAATCGCCCGTGTAACCCGCTATTTCCCGCGTCATCCCCCCATCTCCCGTCACTCCAGCCTAATTCTCCCACTCCCATCCATCCCTGCGACGGGCTCGCCCGATTGCAAACTGCCTGCTCCGCCGCAATAATGGAGATATGGCCGAAGAACCCCGAAGTCCCAAAAAACAATGGGTTAGCGTTGAGAAGTACCTTCAGCTTGGATTTACCATTCCGGCGTCTACGTTTGTCGGCTGGCTGATCGGCGCCGGCCTGGACCGCTGGCGCGGGAGCACCTCATTTGCCCTGGGTGGCCTGATCGTTGGCACAATTGCCGGCTTCGTTTATTTCATCCGGACAGCCATGTCTGAGGATTTCAAGGATTGACTACGCTAGCGACGGTAGCAGATGGTGAAGCCGAGGCTTTTGCGGTCAATTCGTTTCGCCGTCTATTCTTCGCCATGATTGCTCTATTGGTCGTTGGCGCGCCTGTGCTGTGGTGGAAATATGGCCGTGGCATGGCGCTCAGCTTCATCCTTGGCGGGGCAATTTCTCTGCTTAATTTTTACTGGCTAAAACGGACGCTTGTGTCGTTGGTCAATGCCGTCGCTCTGGCGGGAAAACCCCGGTCTCCTGCCGGAGTTATCTTGCGGTTCGTTCTGCGCTACCTTTTGATCGCTGTGGCTGCCTATGCTATATTCAAAAGTTCTGCAATGAGCATGTATGGCCTCTGTGCAGGCCTGTCATTGCCTGTGGGGGCCGTCCTGATTGAAGCTGTTTATGCGGTCTATGGCGCGCTTCGACGGGGATTTTAATTTCCTGGATAACTGAGACGAATGGAACAACTGTGGATTACTGCGCTCTTGAACCGGCTCTTTGCCGGCCCCGTGAACGCTGTTCTTCAGGCGCTGCCGCCGGTTTTTCACCCCGCTGACCCATCGGCGCCGATCAACAACGCCGTGGCGGTGGAGATTCTGGTCCTGGCCATCCTGCTGCTCATGTTCCTGTGGGTGCGCTCACGGCTCTCCGTGGAAAACCCAGGCGGCAGCCAGCACCTGGCGGAAACACTGCATGAATTCATCACCAATCAAAGTGAGGAGATCATTGGGCTTCACAGTGAAAAATTCACGCCATTCCTCGCTTCGCTGTTTCTGTTCATCCTTCTGATGAATCTGATGGGGCTCTTTCCCGGCATGGAATCGCCTACCGTGAATCCGGCAGTGCCTTTCGGATGCGCCTTGGTGGCATTTTTCTATTACAACCTGCATGGAATCAGGAAGCAGGGGCCTTTGAAGTTTCTGGTGCACTTTGCCGGGCCCGTTTGGTGGCTGGCATGGCTTATTTTCCCCATTGAAATCATTAGCACGCTGGCCCGCGTCATGTCGCTCACGATTCGTCTATACGCCAATATTTTCGCCGGTGATATGGTTACCGCGGCGTTCTTTTCGTTGGTCCCGATCGGGATACCGGTGATTTTTCTGCTCCTGCACGTGGGCGTATCATTTCTACAGGCATATATATTCATTCTGCTCACCACAATCTATCTTTCTGGAGTGGTGGCGGAAGAGCACTAAACACAACGTTTCGAGCGTGAGGGCCCCGTCCCCCAGGATGGACGTCAACCACCCACTGGAAACAACTTCATAGGAGGCAGTAACATGAGCAAGAAAACAGCGTTCATTTTCGTGGCGATGGTCGTGCTATGTGTGGCCATGCCGGCATACGCTCAAGGCGGTGCAGCCGCGGGCAACACGTCATTCTTCTGGGCGATCCCACTGGGCGCAGGCGCGGCCATCGGCATTGCCGGCGGGCTGTGCGGCCTGGGACAGGGCAAGGCAACAGCTTCCGCCGTGGAAGCACTTGCCCGTAATCCCGGAGCGCGTCCCGGAATCTTCATCTTCCTGCTGCTGGGTCTGGCGCTCATTGAATCGCTCGCGCTTTACGCGCTGGTGATTGCTTTCCAGATCATGAAATTCAGATAACGTGCAAAGTTTTGCAAAGGGCCCGGTCGCAAGGCCGGGCTTTTTTCTCCGACGGATATTTTTCGGTTATCCTTAGTCACTCATGCCCAGCGTTCCGGCACTGGCGTTCAGCAATGTCAGCAAGCAGTACCGCGGCTTTTTCAGGAGCCAGTGGGTCACCGCGCTGCGCGATTTTTCGCTTCGTGTCGAGCCAGGTGAGATCTTCGGTTTTCTGGGACCCAATGGCGCGGGAAAAACCACAGCCATTCACATCGCCATTGGCCTGATGTTTCCCTCAAGCGGCCAGGGCGAGATGCTGGGACACGCCTTCGGCCATGCTCCAACTCGGCGGCGGGTGGGCTTTCTCGCAGAGAATGTCGCGCTCTACCATCGACCTGCGGCGAAGCTCATACGCTTTTACGGCGCGCTGAATGGATTGCGCGATCCGCAGCTACGCCAGCGCACCACCGAAATGCTTAAGGAACTCGAATTGGCTGACGTTGCCGCCCGCAATGCGGGAAAGTTTTCCCGGGGTATGCTGCAACGCGTGGGCCTGGCGCAGGCGTTGGTGAATGATCCTGAGCTGCTGATCCTAGATGAGCCGGCCTCTGCGCTTGATCCGCTGGGACGCCTGCGCGTGCGTGAAATCCTGCTACGGGCGCGGCAGGCGGGGAAGACAGTCTTCCTGAGCTCCCATTTGCTCTCTGAGGTGGAGCAGATATGCGACCGCCTGGCCATTGTGATCAAGGGACGCGTGGCCCGCGTAGGAACGGTGGCCGAACTGCTGGAAGCGCAAGATCGCTTTGTAATTACGGCGAAGGGCATTGATGCCCTGATGTTCGAGGGTTCACAGCAAAATGGTTTCATCAAGATCACCGTTCCTGCCCTGAAGCAGCGTCGCACCATAGAGAAAATATGGCTGGCTGGTGGCGAGGTGGTTGCGATCAGTCCCATCCGCCGCACGTTGGAGGACCTTTTTGTGGATCTGGCCAACCAGAACGGCGGCGGTCATGAGGAACAAGACGACACGAAGGAGCGACAATGAAGGCCTGGGTAAAATTGCTCGTCGTGTTCGGCTTGGTTTGGCTGGGTAACGTTTGCCTGGGCCATGGCGAAAGCAAACCTGTTGCTCCGAAATGGAAGATTGACCTTAATGACAAGTTCGGATTCCAGGCGTTTGACCGACCGGTCACCTTTCGCTGGTCGCTGCATCAGAATGTTGTCTTCCTGTCACCGGACAAGCTCCTGGTTTACCAGGTGAACCGGTCACGAACTCCGGCGCAACTTTCTCCGCGTGACGCCAGCGGTGGCGGAGGAAATTTTATCCTGGACGCAAGGATCCTGAGCACACAAGACGGACGCGAGATCAGGGACCTGCGCCTAACCACGAACGCTGACTCTTCCGAGATACTGCCCACGCGGCAGGGACGATTCATTGTCCGTACCGGCGATATCCTTTACTTGTATTCGGCGACTTTTGAGCAGATGGCGTCCAAGGCCTTGCCGCTGAACCGGCGGGTCAGGGAAGAGAACTGGCAAATGGGGGTTTCACCTTCGGGCGCGGAGATCATCCTGGTCCACAACCAGGTATTCAAGCGCGATGCCATATCTCCTACGTCGGCGGTGGAGAAAGCTACCGCCGATATAGAAGTCTTGAATGAAGAGACGCTGCAGGTGATGAAGAAATTCAGCGTGCCGTGGTTCATCGCTTCGTGGTCTGCGGGTGAGCATCTGCTGGTCAGCTCCAAACCGTCTCCGGTTGCCGAGAGCTCCACCTTCGGGTTGCTGGACTTTGACGGCAACTGGTCACCGCTGCTGTTTGCATGGTATTCACCCATGCAGCCATGTGCTTATCTCGCTCGCGCGATTGATGCGCGACTGTTCGTCACTTATGGCTGCGGTGATTTATACGTGTTTCCACAGAACGGACAGAAGATATTCTCGTTGAAAAGCGCCGCCAAAGAGTTCGTGGGTTCTGTGAAAAGCAGCGAAAATAATCTTGCAGTCCAGGTGGAGCGACATTTAACGCTGGTGGACAATCGGGGCAACGTTCCTATTGCCATGACCAAGCCGCTGCGCATTGATGTGTACGATATCAAAACTCATAAGGCAATCCTCTCGGTTCCCATGCATGGTTCGCGGGTCCACTATGCCCTGGCGGCGCCCACGCTTGCGGTCGTGGAAGGCACGTCGCTTTCGCTATACCAGGCGGGACCGTAACGATGCGCGTCATATTTCTTCTGGGTGTCAACTTCGTCCGATCGCAATGGGTCCCGTTGGCCATCATGACGGCTTATATAGTGGGGATTGGCGGAGTGTTTCGCGCGCATGTGCAGCGCGCGGAGGTGCTGTTCTTTTTGCGCTGGCACGCAGGCTACGCAGTGTTTTTGGGTACGGTACTGGCGATTCCTGCGCTCCAGATAGAGCGTAAGACGCGGCGCATTCTGGCGGTGCTGTCCAAAGGCATTTACCGCTGGCAATACATCGGCGGGCTGCTATTCGGGTGCACGATGATCGCGGCCGTGTTTTGTGCTCTGGTGGGCGGGATAGCCGCATGGCTCTGCCAGCAGGGCGGGTTTACCCCATACGGGTTGCTGGCGATCATGCTGACCTTATTTTGTTGTTGTGTGGCTGCGGCCGCTACCGGGTTGTTCTTTTCAACGTTTTTGCATCCTTTTTTATCAATGGGCGCAACCTCAATCGTGCTTTTTTTGCCGATGGCATTTGAAACGCTGGGCTGGGGCCCAATATGGGGTTTCTTTCCCGTAGCTTCCATCTTTCGTTCGCTGTTGAATTTTCAGTTGCGACCCGCGGGCAATGAGGTATGGGCAATCGCGATTACTGCGCTGGCCCAGGCCGCGATTTTTTGGATCGCCGCTGCCATGGTCTTTACGCGGCGCGATGTAACTATTTCGCCGGAGTAGCCGCAGCCGGCGAAGTGATTGGGCCGGCAACGTTGCCAGTGTTGACGATGGGCTCAAGATCGCGTGCGCCAGCTTCAGAAGTATTCGTCACCCGTCCTGGCATTACGCCGAGGTAGATTGTAGCGATGGCGGCCAGCACCAGTGCCAACCGCATGCTTGCTGTGACCGGCGGCAACTTTTCAGTGGAAACCGGCTCACGCATATACATCACAACAATCAACCTCAGATAGTAATACGAAGCCACAGCGCTGTTCACCAGACCAATTACAGTGAGCCAGACCAGGGCTGTTGGATGCGCGGAGGCGGAGAGCGCGGCGTTGAACACGTAATACTTGGCCAGAAAGCCTGCTGTGGCGGGTATGCCAATCAGCGACAGCATGAAGATGGTCAGGGTAAGGGCCAGCAGGGGCGAGCGGCGGCCGAGGCCGGAATAGTCATCTATGCTGACATAGCGTTCGCCACCAGCGGCGATGTGGCTGACGACAGCAAAGGCGCCCACATTCATCGCGGCGTAGGCAGCGGTATAAAAGATAGCTGCGGAGAGGCCCGTGTCATTGGCGGCGGCAAACGCCACCAGCAGGTAACCTGCGTGCGCAATGGACGAGTATGCCAGCATGCGCTTGACGTTGTTCTGCATGAGCGCGCCGAAGTTCCCTAAGGTCATGGAGAGCGCGGCGGAGATCCAGATCAGCCAGAACCAATTTGTTAACTGTGTGGCAAAGAGCACCCGCAGGAGAACAGCAAACGCCGCTGCCTTGGGTCCGGTGGACATCAACGCTACGATGGGTGCAGGCGCTCCTTCATAAACGTCAGGCGTCCAGATATGGAACGGAGCCGAGGCTACTTTGAAGCCCAGGCCCACGATCATGAGGGCCGTCGCCGCTGTGGCCAGCAACCCAGGATTGCCTGAGGCCAGCGCGGTTTTGATAGCGGGAATGTTGGTCGATCCGGTAGCGCCGAACATCAGCGCAACACCGTAAAGAAAGAACGCGGTGGCAAACGATCCCAGCAGGAAATATTTGATGGCCGATTCAGTGCTGCTAGCAGTGCGGCGGCGATACCCGGCCAGAATATAAGTGGAGATGGAAGAAATTTCCAGCGCGATGAAAATCAATACCAGCTCAATAGCCGAAGACATCAGCACCATGCCGACCGTGCCGAACAAGATCAGGGCGTAGTATTCGCCGCTGTGAATATTCTGCGCGTCAAGGTATTCGAGCGAGGCCAGAATGCAAATGCCGGAGATAGCCGGGACCAGCAAGTGGAAAAAGATGGCGAAGTTATCGACGCGCACCATGCCAAACCAGCCGGGCGAGCTAAAGCTGGGGTCCCGTTGCATCCAGGTAATCTGGCAGAAGGTGGCGGCGATGGCTGCACCGGTTCCCACCAGCGAAACCAAACCCAGGCCCTTGCGGCTTGCGCCCGGTTTCAGCAGCGGGTCCGCCATCATTACGATGATGCCAAAGGCAACAAGCACCAACTCAGGCAGAATGCGAATGTAGTCAACTGTTTGAATCGGGTTCATCTATTTCTGTCCACCCGTTGAATCTTTTGCTTTTAGCAAAGCGGCGTTCGCACTCGGGACGGTCGCTGCTTCCATCTTGGTGTGCGTTGTTGGTTGAACGGTTTCATTCTGAACTGGCGCCGCATGGGCCCTGGTGACAAAGTGCGGAATGGTGCTGACGACCGCCGGTTCAATGCTCTTCATCCAGTAAGGCGAGGCCACACCCATAATCAGAGCCATGGCGACCAGAGGCACCAGCGAGATGCGTTCACGGGCGTCGATATCGGGTAGGGACTTGTTTTCCTCATGGTGGATGGGGCCAAAGAAAACTTTCTGGTACATCCAGAGCAGGTAGCATGCGCCCCAGATCACGCCGCTTGTACCCAGGATGGAGAACAGCATGCTGTGTGGAACAGCGCTCTGAAATGTGCCGCTGAGCACCAGGAATTCGCCGACAAAGCCGTTGAGCAGCGGCAGTCCGACTGAAGAGAGCACAGCGAGCATGAAGAACGTGGCATAGACGGGCATCGGAGTCGCCAGGCCGCCGAACTCGCGGAACTCATATGTGTGTTTTCGTTCATAGAGCATGCCCGCCACCATGAATAGCGCACCGGTGGAGATGCCGTGGTTCAGCATCTGATATACCGCGCCGTCCGTGCCTATAGTGGTGAAAGTAAAGATGCCCAGCACGACAAAACCAAGGTGGCTGACCGAGGAATACGCGATCAGTTTCTTCAGGTTCGGCTGGACCAGTGCGACAAGCGCGCCATAAATGATGCCGATCACTGCAAGGATATTAATCCAGGTGGAGTTATAGGCTGCTTGATCGGGGAACATGCCCACGTTGAAGCGCAGCAAGCCGTATGTTCCCATCTTGAGCAGAACTCCGGCCAGCAGGACTGACCCGGCGGTCGGCGCTTCCACGTGCGCGTCCGGCAGCCATGTATGCAGCGGGAAGAGCGGTACCTTTACAGCAAAAGCGATGAAGAAGCCAAGGAAGAGCCATTGCAGCGCGCTGGATGAAAATCCGCCATGCGCGATCACGTCGCGAAACGCCAGGTATTCAAAGTTGTGCGCGGGATTGTGCGTGTACAGCCAGATGACCGCCGCCAGCATAAATACCGAAGCAACCATCGTATAAAGGAAAAACTTTACCGCGGCATACACCCGCCGCTCGTGGCCGAACATGCCGATCAGCAGCGCCATTGGGACCAAGGTGGCTTCCCAGAAAACGTAAAACAGGAACATATCCAGCGCCAGGAAGACGCCGATCATGGCCATCTCCAGCAGTAACAGCAGAATAAAAAATTCTTTTACGCGATCGTGAATCGATTTCCACGAAACCAGCACGCTTAGAGGGACAAGAAATGCGGTGAGCAACACCAGCCACATGGAGATGCCGTCGGCGCCCATGTGGTAGTGGATGGCGCGGCCAATCCAATTGTGGTTGACCTCGAATTGAAAAGGTGTGGCGCCGTTGTGGACAAAATTAAGCGGCAGATAAAGCGAGAGAGCAAAGGTCAGTAGCGAAATAATAAGCGCAGCCCAGCGCAGAGCGCGATCATTGCGCGGCATCAGCATCAGCGCCAGTGCGCCAACGGCAGGCAAAAAGGTAACGAGCGTGAGAATCATCGAATCGCTCACCGGCGCACCCCCAACCACACCATGTACGCCAAGACCGCGGCGCCGCCAATCGCCACCCACGCAGCATAAGAGCGTATGTTGCCAGATTGCATCCGCCGCAATTCACCGCCAATACTCTTGGAGGTAGTGCCCGCGCCATTTACTAGGCCGTCGATGATGCCCTGATCAATGCCGCGCCACAGGACGGCAGTGGAAAGAGCGAGCAGCGGCTTAACGAAGATCGCTCCGTAACCTTCGTCGACGTAGTATTTGTGCAGCACCATGATGTATATGCCGTGCATTTTCGCGGTGATGCGACCGGGCAGGTCGCGCCGCTTGGAATAGAGCAGCCAGGCAAAGAAGAAGCCGGCAGCGGCAGCGAGGACAGAGGCGCCGGCCAGGAGCCACTCTTCGCTGGCGTTCTCCTGTGCCGCCTCATCTGCGTGCTTTGCTGCGGTATCGTGTTCTGCTCCCGCGGTCGCTTCACCGGCAATTGCGGGCCCAGATTGCATCACCGGCGACAAGAAGTGCTCAATCTTGTTGCTGCCACCCATGAATTCGGGAATACCTACCCAGCCGCCTATGATCGAAAGTGCTGCCAAAATAACCAGCGGAGCCAGCATGACCCAGGGGGATTCATGCACGCCGCCGTGTCCGTGGGCGTGGTCGTCAGCGTGGCCGTGTGAGTGCGATGCAGCGCCATGCGCGGCGTGCGCCGGAGCGCTGGCAGCATGGGCTTCTTCCCCGATATCAACCGTACCAAGCTTAAGTTCGCCAAAGAACGTCATGAACCAGAGCCGGAACATATAAAACGACGTCAGCCCGGCGGTGATTACGCCGATTGCCCAGATCACCGGCCCTCCGTATGGACTGTGGAAGACAGCGCCCAGAATTTGGTCTTTGCTAAAGAAACCGGCGAAGGGCGGAAAGCCGGCAATGGCAAACGTCGCGATGGTCATCACCCAGAAAGTAACCGGGATTTTCTTACGCAGGCCGCCCATGCGGCGCATGTCCTGCTCGCCGCCAATGGCGTGGATCACCGACCCTGCGCCGAGAAAGAGCAGTGCTTTGAAGAACGCATGCGTCATCAGGTGAAAGATTCCGGCGGCATAGGCAGCGGCGCCACAGGCCAGCACCATGTACCCGAGTTGCGAGACAGTAGAGTACGCCAGCACCCGTTTAATGTCAGTCTGGGCCATTCCCATGGTGGCGGCAAAAATTGCGGTGAGGCAGCCGATAATCGCGACAATCTCCAGCACATGCGGAGCGAGATTGAAGATCGCATGCGAACGGGCGATCATGTAGATACCCGCGGTGACCATGGTTGCGGCGTGAATCAGCGCCGAGACCGGCGTGGGGCCTTCCATAGCGTCGGGCAGCCAAACATAGAGCGGGATCTGCGCTGACTTGCCGGTGGCGCCAAACACCAGGCAGAGCGCGGTGATGGTAAAGAAGCCCCATCCGGCTTCAGGAGCGAAATGGCTCTGGGCGATAGTGGCGAAAACCGTGTCATAGTTCAGCGAACCGAACTTTTGAAGGATCAGGAACATCCCGATCAGGAAGCCAAAGTCGCCAATGCGGTTGACGATGAAAGCTTTTTTACCCGCATTCGCTGCCGTGTCCTTGAGAAAGAAGAAACCGATCAGCAGATATGAAGCGAGACCCACACCCTCCCAGCCCACGAACATCAGCAGGTAATTATTGGCCAGAACCAGCGTGAGCATGAAGAACATGAAGAGGTTCAGATAGGCAAAGAAACGATAGTAGCCGCCCTCATGCGCCATGTAGCCGACGGAATAAATGTGAATCAGGAAGCCCACGCCGGTGACCACCAGGACCATGATCATGGAGAGCTGGTCAAGCTGGAAGCCAAAGGGCGCGGAGAAATTGCCGGCGGTGATCCAGGTGGCGATGTTTTCAATATAAGGTTCGTTTCCGCCCGGCCACAGTGTCCATACCGCGCGCAAGGCCCACAGAAAGGATGCCGCTGTAAACAGCAACGCAACGCTCGAGACCACGGCGTTCTTGAATCGCCGGCCGAAAAGGCCGTTGACCGCCGCGCCGATGAGCGGCAGCAAGGGAATCACCCAAAGATTGAGGTTCGGTTTCATAATTTCAGCAGGTTCACGCGGTCAACGTTCAGGGTCTCACGGGTACGAAAAACGGAAATAATGATGGCCAGTCCCACGGCGGCTTCGGCCGCGGCCACCACCATCACAAAAAAGACAAAAACGTGGCCGCTGATCCCAACGATCGCGTGCCCATTAGCCAGCTTCGCCCCTGCCTGCTCATGCCAGTAGTTGGCAAAGGCCACAAAACTCAGGTTCACGGCATTCAACATCAGCTCAATCGACATGAAAATGGTGATGATGTTGCGCTTGA
>JBARMK010000341.1:0-11883 GCA_049802395.1 Candidatus Angelobacter sp. | reverse complement strand
ATTTAAAATCTTACATGGGGTCTACCACCGTCAACGAAATTGGTGCAGCCCCTCGAAACCCGGCGCCTCGTGCCATTGGGCGCTTATCGCACAGCAGTTATAGGTCGTAATTTAAAGAGGCAAGCGTGAGCGTCGCACTCATCACCGGTTCCGCCGGGTTGATCGGATCAGAAGCAGTCCGCTATTTTGCCGCCAAGGGCCTGCATGTCATCGGTATCGATAACGATATGCGAAACTACTTCTTTGGGCCCGAGGCTTCCACCGAATGGATGCGCAAGCATCTTGAAGCCAATGTCAAAAATTATCGGCACTATGCGGCCGACATTCGCGATCAAGCCGCGGTTTTTGATATTTTTCGTCGCTGCGGACGGGACATCTCACTGGTGATCCATACTGCGGCCCAGCCTTCGCATGACTGGGCGGCCCGGGAGCCGCTTACCGATTTTTCTGTGAATGCCACCGGGACCCTGAACCTGCTCGAGGCCACGCGGCAATTCTCTCCGGACGCTCCTTTTATCTTCACCTCAACCAATAAGGTCTATGGCGACTCTCCCAACTCACTTCCTTTGGTGGAGCATGAATCGCGCTGGGAACTGCAGCAAGGCCATGAATTTTCGGAAAAAGGAATTACGGAACAAATGTCCGTAGATCACTCCCTGCACAGCATCTTCGGCGCCTCAAAAGTCGCAGCGGACCTGATGGTGCAGGAATACGGCCGCTATTTTGGCCTTCGGGCCGCTTGTTTCAGGGCCGGTTGCCTTACCGGGCCCAATCACTCAGGCGCGCAGTTGCACGGGTTTCTGGCTTACCTGATGCGCTGCAACGTGACCCGCACTCCTTACAAGGTCTTTGGCTATAAAGGCAAGCAGGTACGCGACAATATGCACAGCTCTGATCTGATATGGGCGTTCGACCGGTTCTTCCAGTCTCCCAGAGCAGGCGAGGTTTATAACGTCGGCGGCAGCCGCTTTTCCAATTGTTCCATGTTGGAAGCCATTGCCATGTGTGAAGAAATCTCCGGGCAAGCGCTGGCGTGGGAGTATGTTCCCACGAACCGCGTTGGTGATCACATCTGGTGGATCAGCGATATCAGCAAGTTTCAGTCGCACTACCCCGGCTACGAATTGAAGTTCGATACGCGGGCCATCTTGCGCGAGATTCATGACAAAAACTATGAACGCTGGAGGGGTCTTTCTCGAGTAGCCCACGCATGAGTGAGGCGGGGAAAAAGAATTTGCTTGGAGTCCTGGTCGATGGTGTTGACCGCACTTCAGCAGCGGACAAAATCGTCCAAGCGGCCCATCAGCGCCGTACCTATGCTGTTTCGGCTATCGCCGTGCACGGTGTGATGGAAGGCGTGCTGGATCCGACCCATCTATATCGTCTGAACCATCTCGAATTGGTCGTTGCCGATGGCCAGCCTGTGCGTTGGGCTTTGAACCTCATCCACTCCATCGGGCTTCGCCAACGAGTCTACGGTCCCAACCTTACGTTGGACGTACTTGCCCGGGCCGCCAACGAGCGAATTCCTGTGTATTTCTATGGAGGCACTCAGGGCGTACTAGACCTTCTATGCGCAAATACTGCAGCAATGTTCCCCGGACTTATAATTGCCGGTGTTCAGCCTTCCACTTTTGGCAGAACCAGCCCGGAAGTCGCCGATCAGATTGCGAATAAGATTAAACAATCCGGTACTCAAATTGTTTTTGTGGGGCTCGGCTGCCCGCGCCAGGAAGTATGGGCGTATGAATTCCGTCATCGATTGAACATGCCAATTGTGGCTGTGGGTGCAGCATTTCCGTTTCTGGCAGGTACGTTGCGTCAGGCGCCTTCGTGGATGCAGGATCGAGGTCTGGAGTGGCTGTTTCGGCTGTGTATAGAGCCCCGCCGCCTGTGGCGTAGATATCTCGTGTTGAGCCCTGCATATTTGTTTCTGGTAGCTTGCCAGTGGATCGGGGTTCGTTTTCATACGGACGGAAAACTGCCGGAAGACGAAATCCTCTACGGCTAAGCGTCAATGCGCGTCTGAGTCTTAACTCATGAACATTGCTCTGGTCATGCACGAATTACTGGTCGAAGGCGGCGGGGAGAGGCAATGCGTCTCACTCGCGCGAGCTCTTGGCCGGCAGGGCCATCAGGTTGTGGTTTATACGTCAGCGTACGACCAGCTCAATTGCTTTCCGGAAATTTGCAAAGATATCAAAGTGATCGAGGTGGGCCGCGGCCGCTGGCCCGGACTCCGCAAGCCGGCTTTCCTGCGGGGCTACCTGGACATGCTGCGTCTTGCCGGCGCAGTGACAGACCGGCACGAAATCTGGAACCCGCATCATTGGCCGGCGCAATGGGCATCGGTCTGGCTTAAGCGAAAGCGCGGCGGAGCAGTGCTCTGGATGTGCAATGATGTTCCCAACCTGTATGAGAAGTCGCGGCAACGCAAGTCGATCGGCGTGATTAGAGCGGCGGTCCACCACCTTTATTACCTTTATGATCGCGCACAAAATCGTAAAGTAGACCTGACGATGTTCCTCTCCGCATGGGCCGAAAGTGAATTCAAAGCGATCTATTCCGGGCGGACCTGCGTGGTGCGCAGCGGCGCCGACCCAGCGCGTTTCACACCCGGCGGTGACCGCGAGAAAATTCGCGATCGATTTGGCCACAAGCCGGATGAGTTCGTGCTGTTGTGGCTGGGCATTTTCATGCCGCATCGGCGTTTGCAAGACGCAATCATCGCCCTGAGCCATCTGCTCTCCCGCGGCAGCAAGGTGAGATTGCTTTTGGCCGGGTCGGATCGCAGTTTTCCGGAATATTTCCGCTCTCTTCAAGCACTGGCAGAAAAGCTTGGCGTGCAAAACCAGGTCACTTTCGCCGGCAAAGTAGAAGATGACGAAGTCCGAGATTTCTATTGCGCGTGTGACGCCTTCCTTTTCCCCAACGAGAATCAGACCTGGGGGCTTGCCGTGCTTGAGGCCATGGCATGCGGCTGTCCGGTCCTGGTGTCACAGGGCGCAGCCGTGCATGAAGTGCTTACCGAAAATGAGACAGCTATCCTGTTTCCAGCGCGGACCCCGGCGGTTCTGGCGGAAAAGATTGACTACCTTGTAGGGCATCCGGACGAACGCGCGAGGATCGCCCAGGCCGGCATGGCCCTGATTCGCACTACGTACAATTGGGAACAGTTTGCCCGGCGAATCAGCGAAGTTTGCGTTCAGGCCTACGCGGCGAAAAGATGATCTAACCTTCTCAGGCGCAGAGTGCCCAATTCCTAATCCCTCTGCCTGCGCAAGGACCCAAAACGAGTTCTCTCATTTTGCTACCGAGCGGTAAACCTCAACAGTTTTCTCCGCGGTGCGCTGCCAATTGAATTGTTTTGCCCGGACCAAACCTTTCGCACGTAATTCCGCGGCGAGACGGGGATTGTCGAGCACTTGTTCGATGGCGTCGGCCAGGGCGTGTTCATCTTTCGGCGGAACGAAAATAGCCGCGTCGCCGGCAACTTCCGGGAGGCTTGAGGTGTTGCTTGCTACTACTGGGATGCCGCAAGCCATGCTCTCGAGAATCGGCAGCCCAAAACCTTCATATAAAGAAGGCATTACAAATAAACTTGCGCAACGATATAAACCGGGTAGGAGATCATGGTCTATGCGGCCCAACGAAACAACAATATCGGATAGATGCAGTCTTCGGATGGTTTCACGGATTTCATCTGCCCCCGTCATTCCGGGGGTTTCCGGACCGGCAAGCACGAGTTGCCTCTGGCCCCATGTCCCTTTAGCGCGTAAAAGGTCGATTGCCCGCAAAAGCGTGAGCAGATTCTTTCTATCCGAAAGTTCACCAACGTGAAGTATGTATCCGCTACGTAACCCAACAGAGCTCGCCCAAGCGGCATCCAGCTGAACTCCAGGATTAAAGCGTGAATGGTCAATTCCGTTGTGCACCACGTGAACCTTTGCGCTGGGCACATCGTAAAAGCTGAGCAGGTCTGATTTAGCGTGGTGCGAGACTGTGATTACAGCTGAGACTGAGCGCAGGAGTCGCGGCAACATTGATGTTACGTAGAGCAGCCAGCGGCGCTCAAAGTATCCTGGGAACAAACGAAAACTAACATCGTGGATAGTGACAACGCTCGGGCACGGGCAAGGCAAAGGGGTTATAAAAGCTGGCCCATGGAATACATCAAATCGGCGTTTCTGGATGATGTGCGGCAGATACCAATGGTTCCACGCGAGTCTGGACACGCTCCGCGCGGCGCGGGCAAAAATCCCATGTCCCTCCTGAGCCATGTCCCAGCCGTTAAGCACCTCCAGAGTGACATCGGGCGATTCCGACAATTCCCAAATGAGCTGGGATGCATAAACGCCCGTGCCAGTGCGGCTTCGGCGGGCCGACGAATTGTCCCATCCAATATGTAGTTGGCGGTTATTCATGGTTGGGAAGCGGAATCAGCATGGCGTCAGTTTGAGTAGGGACTACGTTGTAAAATGGTAGTTCACGCATGCGTTGCCCCTATATCCCGATTGCGTGCCGCAGCGAAGACAAAGATGCAAATCAAAAGCGTTTTCAACCCAATTTTTGCCCTCGCTGCTCGCACCTGCGAAAGTTCACCTGCCGTGGCCCATCTTATCAGGCGTTTTGATTTTAAGGGCAAAGGAAGCATCATCCAGCGCATTCGACCGGAAGCGATGCGTCGTGAGGTCATCGCCGATTGCGATGGCATTCTTTACCGGTTGGACCTGCAGGATGACGTGCAAAGGGAACTTTATTTTAACCGCTATGAGCGTGACGATATCCGGCAAGCTCTTGCGTTGATTCCGCGTGGAGGCACATGTCTCGATGCCGGCGCCAATAACGGCGCCTTCGCGCTTCGGATGGCGCAGAAGGTAGGACGGAAGGGCCTGGTCCATGCCTTTGAACCTGATCGCTATGTTTTTTCCCGTCTTCTTCACAATTCACATTTGAATGGATTTGAGAACCACCTCCACTGTCACAATGTGGCGATCACCGATTCCGTTGGGCCGATACTTTTTTATCAGAGCGAGCGGGTGCACTCCGGATGGGGAAGCCTGGTCAAATTTGGCGGCATCGCCATTCAGGCCGACAGTGTTGAAGGTATCACTCTGGATCATTTTCTTGCGGCGGAGAGAATTAATAATGTTGACTTGATCAAAGTCGATGTGGAAGCACATGAACCGGAGCTTCTTGAAGGCGCTCGAAAATCTTTAATGGACCATGTATTTCGGTTCATATTGATTGAATATAATGGCATCCGTCTTGCGGAGCGCGGAAAGACACTGGAAGATTTTCTGCGGCCTTTCGCAACCGCTGGGTATCGACCCTTCAAGCTCAGACTCGAATTGCTAGAAAAGATGCAGGATCGACAGATCCAGCCAAATACCGTTTGCGCTAACTTCTTATTTGCGGCCAAAAAGTGATTCTCATATCCACTGCGCAATCCTGGGCAAATCTGCTTGAGATTTTCAGCGCGGCGGCTTCTATGATAAAAGTTGATTCGATCGATTGGATGCCTCGCTTCGTGGTTTTTGCGCAAAATTACCAACTGCTCAATTGAGAATTCGAATCTGACTGTACAATTTATAACCGATGAACCCCATCAGCCTTTATGAGTTTGGCAGCGGTGAAGATGAGGTGCGCCAGATTCAGGCGCCCTTTGTCGATTTATTTCGCCACTCCGCTCCGGTCCTGGACGTAGGCTGTGGTCGCGGAGTGTTCCTGGAACTCCTGGCGGCAGCGGGTATCGAAGCAGTAGGTCTTGATCACTCGCCAGAGTCTGTTTCAATCTGTCAGGGAAAGGGATACACAGTTCACTGCGAAGGCGCCAGGCAATATTTGGAGCGCAATGCCGGATGGTTCGGCGGTATTTTCTGTCACCACGTCATCGAACATATGGGGTATGAAGAGGCCATGGCATTTCTTGGGCAGTGTCATCTCGCTCTGCGGCCTGGAGGAACTCTTTTGCTTGGAACGCCGAACCCCGAAGACATTGCGGTTATCTCAGAACTCTTCTGGTTAGATCCCACGCACGTTCGGCCATACCCGCACCGGCTGCTCCAGAGCATGCTAAAGGCCAGCGGATTCAAGATCAAGTTTTCGCGGCAGTATCTCGGAAGCTGGCGCATGATTGGCCGACGCAATTTGCCGATGTATCTCTTTCGCCGGATGTTGCTGGGACGGCATTATGGCAAACCCAACACGCTTGTGCTCGCCGAGAAGGAAATTCAGACGGCCGAAGCTCCCACTGGAAGGTCCATTGCCAGAGCCGATCATAGAAGTTGAAACCCCTTCAGTTTTCGGTCCCCGAAAAGGACGAACCGCCGGGATCGTGGGCGTGCTCACGGCGCTCGTCGCTGTGGTGGGCTACCTGCGTGAAGCGACATTTGCGGCCCGTTTCGGCATATCCACCACCATGGATGCTTACTTTGCCGCGATCTTCATCCCCAACGTGATCTATCTTATCCTTATCGCCGGGACACTTTCTCCAGTATTTATTCCCATCCTGATGCAGGAAAGACCGGACGAGAACCCCACGAAAGCCTCGCTGACGTTCAGTGTGATCACCAATTTTGCATTGCTGGTGATGATTCTGATCGTTTCTTTTGGAGTGCTTGGGGCGCATCTATGGCTTCCTCGGCTCTTTCCCGGTTTCAACCAGCCGACCGCGGCGCTAGCGCTCCACTTGGTTTACATCGTCTTTCCAGCGCTCCCATTTTTGGCCTTGGCGGGTATTCTTACCGCTTTGCTCAATGGGTTCCATAAGTTCTGGCTTGCGGCTTTTGCACCCGCCTTATCCAGCCTCTCCGTGATTGCCGCCGCCCTTTTTTATCGGGGAGAAAAGGCCATTTATGTAGTTGGGATTGCAACTGCTGTCGGCTTCGTAGTGCAGTGTCTTGTGCTCTTGCCCGCCATGGCATCGCTAGGGATTCGTTATCGGCCGATCTTTACTTTTCGCCATCCCGCAATAGGAAAGCTTCTGCGGCTGGGTATCCCACTGTTTCTGTACCTTGCAGTGGCCAATGCGTCATTGGTGCTGGAGCGCAATCTTGCGTCCAAGATTTCCGCCGGCGCTGTGTCAGTATTGACCTATGCGTTTCGTCTGTTCACTGTGCCGGCGAACTTTCTGGCCGCCCCGCTTGCTATTGTTGCGTATCCGGGTTTTGTGCGCGAGGCAGCGCGTGAGCAGCGTGGCCAATTGGCCGCCCAGACGTCACGCCTGTTCCGGCTAGTAATTTTCATTTTTTTGCCCGCCACGGTATGGACCATCCTCAATGCAGCGCCGGTGACGCGACTCTTGTACGAGCATGGCAGGTTCTCGGTTGCGGATTCCTGGATCACTTCGCGGGTTTTGGCAATCTACAGCTTTAGCATTCTGCCGAACGCTATTGCTATTGTTCTGCTGCGCTGTTTCTTCGCGATTGAGGACACGATTACGCCCCTGCTGACCGAACTTGTGAATCTGACATTCTTTGTAATGGCCGGAACTCTTTTCTCCCGCTATTTCGGGCTGGAAGGGTTGGTTGGAGCCAGAAGCATGACATTTTTCCTCATGATGACGATGCTCATGGCCGTCTTGGCGCGAAGGCATCTTCTGGAACTGAACAGTGGTTTTCTATGGTTCTTTCTCCGTACAGCCTTGGCGACGGCAGCCATGGGTATCGCGAATTGGCTTAGTCTTCATCTGCTGAAATCAACATTCGATTCCGGCGGTACTTGGATGCGATTCTTCGTGATTTGCATCCTTCTAATACTGGGCGCCGGGGTTCTGCTGACGACAGCACGTCTGCTCAAATTAAATCAGGCCATGCAAATTGTGAATACAGTACTGGATTTGATGCCAGGCGCGAAGGACCGCGGTAGGCAATAAACTTATGGTAATGTTGAAACATTGGCAATTCGATTAATTTGAATGAAAACCAGTTCTTCAACTGCGTCCATTCCTAATCCGACTCCCTTTCTGTTCCTCATCACAGCGATTGCGGTATTGCTCTGGCCGGATGCCGCAGGCATGACCGCGCTGGCAGTGGCAGGGGCCATTGCGATTCCGCTTGCGTTAGTGTGGATTGCTAAAAGCCCACAAGTCGCAATTATTGCCATGGTAGCTGCATCGGCCATACCACGTCTGGCCGTTGATCTTGCGGGATTGAAGGCACGCCCCGAGCACATAGTTGGCGGGATGATGATTTTAGCGATCCCTTTCCTGTGGAAAAAGCGAGAGCAACCGGTACGATGGATCTTGCCCGATCGTTTGTTGATGGCATATGTGGCCTTGAACTTCTTTAGTTCCATTTTCATGTCATTGCAGCCGGCACAAACAATCAAATGGGCCGCACAGCAGGTGCTGGCTATACTTCCATACTTCTGGCTTCGGCTTTTGATTACCGACCGCACAATGTTTCGCTGGGCATTCCGAGTGCTGTTGATCGCAGGAGTAATTGCCTCGGCATACGCGATTGTCTGCTTCTATGCAAATATCTTTGTGGGGAGTGAATTGGGAGTGGAAGTGGCCCAATACGGCGATGTCCCTGCGACCTACGGACTTCAATTTGAGGCCAATATCCTGGGGGCCTATTCCGGCACTTTGTCTGTAATGATGCTGGCGATGTATCTGCAGGAACGCTCGCGCAAATTCCTTATTGGGTTCAGTTTTTTCGGGCTGCTGACGATGGCCATCAGTCTCTCCCGTGGGGCTCTGGGCGCAACACTGATTGCCATTTCCTTCGTGGGATTCTTCAGCCTGAAACGAGGTCTCCTCAATCGAAAAGTGGTGGCTTCCATCATCCTTGCGAGCGTGTGTGCGGTTCTGCTCGTCGTACCATTTGTCCTGGCGCACTATACCGAGCGCTTCAGCACGGTTGAGCTTAACGATCCAACCGCCGATCCCAACACGATGACGCGTGCAGTGCAGACATTTTCTGCGGTAGACGAGATACTTAAACATCCATTCTTCGGCGGCGGCACCGCCAGCTTTCAGCTTGCTTTCAATTGGCAAGATCTGGGCACCGGCTGGGAAGATCAGGGCTGGATTGGTAACACAGAATTGCGTGTGCTTCACGATACCGGCGTGGTGGGTCTGATCGTGTTCGCCCTCTTTGTCTTTTCGTTGGCAAGGGGGGGATGGAAGGTCCTTAAACGCCAATCCAGCCCTGAGTTGGTGGCGCTGCTTGCCTCGGCTTGCGTGTATTTGATTTCCTTCCAGGCAACTGAGGGCACGCTGCTGGCTTTTACCTGGATACACCTGGGATTGATAGGATGTGCGGTCTCGGTGTTGAACAGTCAGGAGGAACAGGAAAAAGCCCTCGCGGAAACTGCTTCCACATGATACGTGTCGAATCTTCAAGTTGAGTCTAAAATGCCGCAAAGACTCTTTCCGCCCGAGCGGCTGCCCGTAATGGATATGAGATAGACATGACACAACCAGCCAAGAACAATTCGGTGCGTGACCGCAAACTCCGTCTCGCAATTTTTGGGGGCCGTGGAATTCCTTCCACATATAGCGGCACGGAGACGTTCTTTATTGAATTGGCGCCCCGTTTGGTCGAGCGCGGGCATGATGTGATTGTTTATTGCCGCAAAGCGTTGTACAAGGAACGCCCGTCTCTTTATCGAGGCGTGCGCTTGATTTACTTGCCCAGTATCGAAACTAAAAACCTTGGCACGTTAACGCATACGCTGGCATGCATGGTCGACGTGCTGCGCCGCAATGTGGATGCCATGCTGGTAACCAACGTAGCCAACGCATTTCATTGCGTGATTCCGAGGCTATTCCGCCAGAAATGCGCCATTAATGTGGACGGAATTGAATGGAGAAGAGGCAAATGGGGCCCGCTGGGCAAGGGTTACTTTCATTGGAATGCCCGACTGTGCGGGAAAATACTCCCTCGCGGTATTGTTACGGACGCATATGCCATGCGTTCGCTTTACCTCAAGGAATTCAAGACACCCTCGGCTTGCATCGCGTACGGCGCAAATATCGAACGATCAGAGAATCCTGCTGTAGTCCATCAATATGGCCTGGAGCCCGGCAATTATTATCTGATTGCAAGCCGGCTGGTGCCGGAAAACAACGCGGCGCTTATCGTGGAAGGCTTCAAAAAGGCGCCAACTAAGCGATTGCTGGCGATTGCCGGAGATGCGAACTATCGCAGCGCATTTATCGATGACCTGAAGACCAATGCCGGTGATCAAGTCCGGTTCCTGGGACATGTGGACGACATCGACCATGTGAAAGAGCTGCATTGTAATTCCTATGCGTATATTCACGGTCACATGATGGGGGGGACGAATCCCGCGCTCCTGAAAGCGCTGGGCTTTGGCAACTGCATTCTGGCGCATGACAATCCATTCAACGCTGAGGTCGTCGGAGAATATGGATTACTCTTCCGCGATGCAGATGATCTTGCCCAAAAGATCCATCTCATCGAAAGCCAGCCGGAACTCGCCGAGAGGTACCGCCAACGCGCGCCGGAGAGGATTCGTGCAGTCTACAGCTGGGACCGAATCACCGACCAATATGAAGAGCTCTTCTACCAGTTGGCCGCAGGGGACGACCCTACCAAGGTCCACTCCAGCGTGATCGAAGCGCCAAAGGAAAATTCGCCCATCACGACCGAGTGCTGCAGTTAGATCCTGCGTTTGCTGTCAACGAACCTGTTGGAAAGAACTTCATATATCATGTAAGGTTTCGAGCTGCATGAAGGCCCGTCTGGATGATCTGGTTCAACAGAAACTCCATTGATGAGCGCTAATTTTCAAGGAAAAAGGGAATTAATGGCCAGAGACAAGATAGTTTGTACAGGAGCGGCTGGATTCGCCGGGGCCCACATTGTCAGTCATCTGATGGCGAACACCGATTGGGACATCATTGCGCTGGATCGCCTAAGCTATGCAGGATCACTGGAACGGCTGGCGCAATGGCAGGGAAATACTCGGCTAAAATTTGTGTTCCACGATTTTCGCGCAGCCTATCCAACGAGCGTGCTAAAGGCGATGGAAGGCGCGCGATATTTTATCCATAATGGGGCGGAAACTCATGTAGAGAGGTCAATCCAGGATCCGGAGCCCTTCGTCATGTCCAATATGTTGGGGACCATGACTACGCTCCAGGCGGCCAGAGTTTTGGGAATCGACCATTTCATTTATGTTTCTACTGATGAAGTCCATGGCCCGGCCCCCCAGGGAGTAGACTTCACTGAGGAATCGCCGGTACGGCCCTCAAATCCATACTCCGCCTCCAAAGCAGGGGGCGAGGCACTGGCTTTTGCCTGGTGGAAATGCTACCGGCTGCCTGTTACTTGCACGCGGACCATGAACCTGATTGGCGAAACACAGCATCCGGAGAAGTTTGTTCCACTGTGCATCAAGAAAATTTTGCGCGACGAAAAGGTCATCATCCACGGGAAAAACAATGGCTCAGGGCAGTGGACCATTGGAGCGAGAAAATGGATCCATGCCCGCAATCAGGCGGACGCGCTCCTGTTTCTACTGAAGTTGCAGGCGAAAGAAGGAGCGACCCCTATGGCTACCGGGAGCACGCACGGAGAGACATTCCATATTGCCGGCGAAGAGCGCAGCAATCTGGAAATTGCTCAATTCATCGCAAAAACCCTGAACAAGAACTTGAATTATGAGACCGTCGATGTTCATGTCGACCGTCCGGGACACGACCTGAGATACAGTCTTTCTGACGAAAAAATTAAATCTATGGGATGGAAGGCGCCGCGGCCTTTTGAGGAATCACTTCGCCGCTGCATCGAATGGTCGGTTCGTCCGGAGAATGTGAGCTGGCTTGAAGAATAAATGCCAGAAACAGGACCAGCGGATGTTTCCAGCGCCTAGAATAAAGAACAACAACTTACAGGTGCGGGGCCAATG
>JBARMK010000340.1:0-8761 GCA_049802395.1 Candidatus Angelobacter sp. | reverse complement strand
AGTCTAAGGTTTGAGGATTGTGTCCTTACCAGACCTAATAGGAAACTGAAGTGCCCACGCCTCCACACTTCCGGCCAATCGGTTGTTTAGTGGCATTCATCCTTTTGACAGTTTCTTCTCTATTAGCGCAGCACAAAGGTCCCAGCCAGCCTGCTCCAAGTCTGAATGCGGAAATCCGTTCCCTGAATATCCCGCGCCTGCCGTCCGGGCCGAAGCTGGCGGATTTTGAGGGCATGGAGCCGGCCAGCGCTCTGGCGAAGAAGATGCTGAAGATCGGCAAATTCACGCAAAAAGAGCCACGAGATGGCGCGCCGGTAAGCCAGCCTACCGAAGCTTATTTGGGTTATACGGACAAGAATTTTTATGCGGTGTTTCTGGCTTTTGACGCCGAGTCGCACAAAATCCGGGCGCGCATGCTGCGGCGCGAGCTGATTGACGACGATGATCAGGTAGGCCTGTGGCTGGATACCTTCCACGATCAGCGCCACGCCTACATGTTCTACACCAACCCTTATGGCATTCAGCAGGACGGGCTGTGGGCGGAGAACCAGGGCGGCGACAATACATTCGATACCGTCTGGCACACCAGCACAAAGATCAATGGCAACGGCTACATGGTGATCATTGAGATTCCATTCAAGTCATTGCGCTTCAGGGCCGCGGGCCCCATCAGCTGGGGCGTGATTCTGGTCCGGGTGATTCCACGGAACTCCGAACACTCATTTTTTCCGGTGAACACCAATCGCATACAAGGAATGCTCACGCAGGAAGGAACGCTGAACGGCTTCCAGGACATTTCTCCGGGACGGAACATGCAGTTCATTCCTTACACCTCAGTGGGCGCGTTCCGCGCGCTGGACGAACGCGACCCGGCGGGCGATCGCTTTACCGGAAAGCATGTGCAGCCGAAAGAAGGGCTGGATTCCAAGGTGGTGATCAAAGACAGCCTGGTACTGGATACGACGATTAACCCGGACTTCGGCCAGATCGAGTCGGACGATCCGCAGGTCACGGTGAACCAGCGCTTTGAAGTTTTCTTTCCGGAAAAGCGTCCGTTTTTCCAGGAGAACTCCAACTTTTTTCAGACACCACTGAACCTGGTGTTCACGCGCAGAATCTCCAACCCGCTTTATGGCGTGCGACTGACCGGCAAGGAGGGGCCATGGGCCATCGGAACAATGCTGGCGAACGATCGCTCACCTGGAACGAGCGTGATCAACACCGACCCGCTGGCGGACCAGAATGCGTATTTCGGGATTGTGCGCGTCAACCGCGAGCTGGGAAAAAACAACAGCGTCGGATTCATCTACACCGACCGCGAGCTGCACACCAACCCAAACTCTTTTTGCACTTCGCTGCGCTGCATTGTGGGGTTCAATCGCGTGGGCGGCGTGGACACGCAGATGAAGTTTGGCCAGAACTGGCAGTTGCAGGCGCAGGCAGTGACGAGCGAAACCAAGTTTAATGACGGCACGCATCTGGCGGGGCCTGCTTACATGGTGTACGCCGAGCGCAGCTCGCGCAAATTGGAATTCAACACCATGTACCAGGACATTGCCGCCGGGTTTGACACCGAAGCGGGCTTTGTCAACCGCACGGACTACCGGCGGTTCAGCAACTTCATCAGCCGAACTTTCCATCCGGAAGGCAAATTTCTTGTTTCCCACGGTCCGCGGCTGTTTCAGCTCAGCATGTGGGACCACAACGGCACGCGGCTGAATCATCAACTGAATCCCGGCTACTCATGGAATTTCCCCCGCAACAGCTTCTTCAGCATCTTCAACGTATGGGAGCACGAGCGCCTGCGCCCGTCGGATTTTTCAACCCTGGCAGCCAACCGCGATTACGCTCACGTGGTGGGTGGCGCGGAGGTGGGGACCCAGTATTTCAAGTGGATCAACCTGGACATCGAAATGGATTGGGAGACGGCGACTAACTTTGTTCCGCGCAGCGGCCCGCCGGTGCTGGCCTACCAGAACACGGCCTTCATGCGTGGCGTCGTCAGGCCAACGAAGGGCCTGACCATCGAGAACACTTACCTGATGACCCGGCTGCAGGACCAGAACACGCACCTGAACATTTTCAACAACCACATCATTCGCTCTAAATGGAATTACCAGTTCACCAAGGAATTCTCCCTGCGCCTGATCGGGCAGTACACGACCACCATTTCCAATCCATTCCTGACCACGCTGCAGACTACCAAGGGCTTCAATGGCGACGTGCTGTTTACGTACCTCCTGAATCCCGGAACAGCGATCTATGTGGGCTATAACAGCGATTTGCAGAACATTGATCCGTTGCTGCAACGTACCTGCGGCGGTTTTGCCTGCGCGCCAGGCCAGTCTTTCGACGGGCTGGCGCGGACGCGGAATGTTTTTCTTAATGACGGACGGCAGGTGTTTATCAAGCTGTCATATTTGTTCAGGTATTGAAGGCAGGCAATTAGCAAATAGCCAAACCTGTTTACCGCAATGGGCGCAAAGGGCGCAAAGCCCCGGATTTGACAGGTTCACTCTCTCGCGTGCTTTGCGGTAAGCCTTCTCGGTTATCATCTTCTTAGCGTATGTCCACCTCTGTTCGCTCCTTTGCCAAGATCAACATCGGATTGAAGATTGGCCCGCTGCGGGAAGACGGCTTCCACGAGCTGCGCACAATCTACCAGACCGTGGCGCTGTCTGACGTGGTGCGGGTGGACCTGAGCAAAGGCCTGGGCATTGAGATTTACTGCAAAGATCCGCACGTTCCCAACGACGAGACCAATACCTGCTGGCGAGTGGCTGACCGGGTCCTGCGCTCAATAAAGACCAGGGGCAAGGTCCGCATCACCATTGAGAAGAACCTGCCGGTCCAGGGCGGTCTGGGAGCGGCCTCATCCAACGCGGTGGCAACCATGCTGGGCCTGGAAAAAGAGCTGAAAAAACAGTTGGCACCGGAAGAACGGCTGCGCATTGCCTCGGAGGTGGGCTCAGACCTGCCGCTGTTCCTGATGGGCGGGACGGTCCTGGGGACAGGGCATGGGGAACAGGTGTTCCCGCTGGAGGAGCTGCCGAGCTTCCATTGCGTGATTGCCACGCCCCAGACCGGGGTGTCGACACCCGCGGCCTTTGCCGACTGGGACAAGAAATGGCCGGCCAAATTGACTGCACAGGATGGCTCGGATAGAATGAATGAGTTCAGCCGCACAGTCTATGAGTGGCTGAGCGGCAGTTTTACCCTAACCGGTGTCCCAAGCACAGGCTGGGACCGGGCCGAGGCACTGCTTCTCGACCTTGTCCGTACCGGGATTGAAAACGATTTCGAAAGTGTCGTTTTCCCTAAGTATCCCGCCATACGCGAGGTCAAACGTGCGCTTGAACGGTCCGGGGCGAAATATGTTTCGCTTTCAGGGTCGGGCTCTGCCGTGTATGGATTATTTTCCGATCAGGAAACAGCAAAAGCGGCAGCCGCAAGGTTGGTGGAAAATGACGTCCCAGCCTTTGCAACAGCAACGCTGTCACGAGAGCGATATTGGAAAGAGCTGTTAGGAGCGGGCGATCGGCGGGAAAAGATCGGGTGACGCCGCCATCGGGTGATCGGAAAGACCGTAGATCAGTAGGGATGACGCTATTAAGCGAACCGGTGAGGCGAGTAGTGAGCGCCGTTTCGCGTGAACCGAGCCGAGGGCGCAGCCGCTTGCGGCGAAGCTCTTGAATAAAAGACTTTTTTTGGGCCGTCGACTAATGGTAGGTCAAGTGCCTTTGGAGCACTTTGTCTAGGTTCGAATCCTAGCGGCCCAGCCAAGAAATCGGGAGATCGCCGACATCCCGTGATCGGGTGATCGGAAAACCCCGGAAGCAGTGCTGACGGTTCTGGAAGTTTGGGTCTGAAGTTCGGATGTGGTTGCAAGTGGAATATTTCCGATGTAGCAAACCAGCTCATACGGAGTGAAAAACCATGGCGACGATAGCAACAGCAACTGAAAAGCCGGAGAAGAAGCACGACATGCAGCCAAAGAGCGAGCAGAAACCTCAGCGTTCGCGCGCGGACGATAAGTTCAAGATCTTCTGTGGCACCGCGAATGAGGCTTTGACCGATGAGATCTGCGAGTTTCTGGGCATGGCACGGGGCAAAGCGACGGTCACGCGCTTCTCTGATGGCGAAGTCTACATCCAGGTAATGGAAAACGTGCGCGGCGCCGACGTTTTTGTGGTGCAGCCTACGTGCTTCCCCGTGGATGAACATCTGATGGAGTTGTTGCTGCTGGTGGACGCGTTGAAGCGTGCGTCAGCGCGGCGTATCACGACGGTGATTCCGTATTACGGCTACGCGCGCCAGGACCGCAAAGACAAGCCGCGCGTTCCGGTGTCATCCAAGCTGATTGCTGATTTGCTGACCACGGCGGGTGCGCATCGCGCGCTGGTGGTGGATCTGCATGCACCGCAGATCCAGGGCTTCTTTAATATCCCGGTGGACCATCTGTTTGCTTCGCCGGTGCTGGTGGACTACTTCAGGAAGATGCAGTTGCCGAACCTGACTGTCGTCTCACCCGATGCAGGCGGCGTGGAGCGCGCACGCTTCTTCGCTAAGAAGGTTGACGCTGCGCTGGCTATCGTCGACAAACGGCGTACGGACATGAATGTGGCCGAGGTTATGCACGTAATCGGCGACGTAAAAGGGCGCACTTGCCTGATTATTGACGACATCATCGACACGGCTGGAACCCTGGTTAAGACCGCAGAAGCGCTGGTCGGCGCGGGAGCTTCCAAGGTGTTTGCGTGCGCTTCGCATCCGGTGCTTTCCGGGCCGGCAATTGAGCGCATATCGAAGTCGAAACTGGAGCAGGTAGTCGTGACAAACACAATTCCGCTCACGGGTGGGGCGAAAGCCGAGCCGAAGATCAAAGTTTTGTCGATCGCCGGACTTCTGGGCCGGGCGATCCAATCCATACATGAAGAGACTTCCGTCAGCTCGCTGTTTACGTAGCGCTGGCGGAAGCGGAGAAGAAGGAAGAGACCATGAGTGCACAGGTAGAAGTTGTTGAAGCGCAACCCCGGCCGGACAGCTCGCGCGGCAAAAATGAAGCGCGGCGTCTGCGCGTGAGCGGCCGAGTTCCGGCAGTGATTTACGGCGCCAAGAAAAACACCGTGGCGGTAAGCGTCGATCCCAAGCAGATCAACAAGATTCTGAGCTCGGAGTCGGGCCACAACACGATTTTCGATCTACAGGTTGGCCCCGAGAAGGCCAAAGCCATGATCGTGGACTGGCAATACGATCCGCTGCGCGGCAAGTTGCTGCACATTGACCTGAAACGGATCGCCATGGACGAGAAGATCCGCGTGATGGTGCCTATCCATCTGGTGGGCGAAGCCGCAGGCGTGAAGCAGCAGGGCGGAATTCTGGATCAGGTGATCCGCGAAGTTGAAGTGGAGTGCCTGCCGGCCGATATTCCAACTCATATTGATGCGGACGTCTCAGCGTTGGAATTCGGCGTTGTGCTGCGTGTGAAAGATCTGCCGCATGCGGGCAAGCTGAAGTTCATCACCGATGAGAACCAGGCGGTTGCGCACATCACGTCAGTGAAGGAAGAAGTTGCGGCCACACCGGATGCGGTAGCGGAAGCTGCGGCAACAACCCCAGCTGAGCCTGAGGTAATCAAGAAAGGCAAGCAGGAGGCCGGTGAGGAGGGCGCTGAGCCTGAAAAAGCGCCTCCGGCGAAGAAGTAGCTGCGGTGAGGCTGATTGTTGGGTTAGGCAATCCTGGAATCGAATACCAGTTTACGCCCCACAATATCGGCTTCCTGGCAGTGGATCGAATCGCCGAGCAGTGCGGCGTGATGATTGACAACCGGCACTGCAAGGCGCTCACGGCCAGGACCAGAATTGGAAATGAAGAGATTCTGCTGGCCAAGCCGGAAACCTTCATGAACCTGAGTGGGATGTCGGCGCTGGAACTGGTCAGGAAATATGAAGTGGACCCGCAGCAGGACCTGGTCGTGATTTACGACGAGCTGGATCTGCCGTTGGGAATGATTCGGGTACGGGCGCGAGGTTCGTCGGCCGGGCACAACGGAATGCAGTCGATCATTGACGCGCTACAGACTGAGGAGATTGGCCGTATACGGATCGGCGTAGCGCCCGACGATCCGCGCAAGGGCGGGGCCAGGTACATACTGTCGCCTTTTCGGAAGTCGCAACTGGCGGCAGTGGATGATGCGCTGGATCTGGCGGCGCAGGCAGTCAACGTGATTGTGAATGAAGGCATTGCGAAGGCAATGAACAGGTTTAATCGTAAGAACAGCGAGAGCAGTACTTAGTATTTGGTAGTTAGTACTTAGCTCGCGAGAAACTGAGATTTTTGAATTTGCTAAATGCCAAGTACTAAATACCAAGTACCTGGGAGAGCCTGGAGATAACGAATGCAACGTACTTATGAAGTAATGTTTATCGTGCGGCCTGACCTGATGGAGGAAGAGGTGGATAAACTGCTGGCCACGCTACAGGGCCATGCCACCACCGCAGGCGCCACCGTGCAAAATGTGGAGAAGATGGGCAAACGCCGACTGGCTTATGACGTAAAGAAGTTTTCTGACGGCCAATATGTGCTGTTTGTGCTGCAAGCCGATGGCAAGGCGATCCACGAACTGGAGCGCCGCCTGCGCGTGTCAGAGCCAGTGATCAAGTTCATCACGGTGCGCACAGACGAAGAAAAACAACGGCTGGATAAGGTGCGCAAACTACGTGAGGCCAAGGTGAAGCGTCCGCCAGCAGGATCACAGCAGGGCGAGGCAGCGGAGACCCCGGCAGTGAATGCGTAGGAAGCTCCTAGCTCCTAGCTAGGAACAGTGGGGGCCAAAGGTCCCGTTAAAGATTTCTGCTGCGATATCAAGGAGAGTTATGGCTGACGACAATCAGGAAGTATCTACACCATCGCCACGGCCGCAGGGCGGACGGCCGGACGGCCCGCGCCCCGACCGTGGTCCGGGTGGGCGCGATGGCGGACGCAAGTTTTTCCGCCGCAAGAAGGTATGCAAGTTCTGCGTCGAGAAGATCGATGACATCAATTACAAAGACGTGCGCCTGCTGGGGCAGTTTGTAGCAGAACGCGGCAAGATCGTTCCCCGCCGGCTGACCGGAGTGTGCACGCCGCACCAGCGCCGCCTTACGGCGGCCATCAAGCGGGCGCGCAACATCGCCCTGCTGCCGTTTTCGGCTCGGTAAAACAGATTTACCTCAGCGGCTGAAGCCCAAGTATTGAGGGGATCACCGCAGGGCTGAAGCCCTGCTCCACCCAGTCGCTGGATGCAGTAATGGGAAAAGTGATTTGGCGAATAGCGAGATTTTTAACGGAGACCTGAAATGGAAGTCATTCTCAAAGAAGATGTTCCTAAGCTGGGCCACCGCGGTGAGGTGGTAAAAGTCGCGGAAGGTTATGGCCGCAACTACCTGCTGCCGCACAAACTGGCGATTGAGGCCACCACGGCCAATCGCGCTGTGATTGAGCAGATGAAGCAGTCCGCCGTGCGCAAGTCAGCCGTGGAAAAGGCCGACGCTGACGCTCTGGCAAAACAACTGGAAGGCACCACTCTCAGCTTCAAGCGCAAAGCCGGCGAGAAAGACCATCTGTTTGGGTCGGTTACCTCGTCCGACATTGCCGAGGCGCTGGAACGCAAGGGCTTCAACATTGACCGGCGCAAAATTCAGCTCAATGAGCCGCTGAAGAATCTAGGTGATTTTGACATTGTCATCCGGCTGCATCGTGACATCAACAGCAAGGTGAAGGTCACGGTGGAGAAGGAAGCGGAAGAGTAAAACAATGAAGATCGAGATTCGTTCCTGCCCGACGTGAGAGAACAACAAAGCCAAGGTTGCGAGTCTCGTGACCCTGATCAAGCAGCGGCTCGGCATTGAAGCCGTCGTTACTCCGGGCAAGACTGGTCAGTTTGAGGTGATCGCCGATGGTGAGAGCGTTGCCGAGCGCGGTGGAACCTGGTTCACACGGAGCTTTGGCGGCGGCTATCCCGATCTCAATGGCATTGTTGAACAACTCCAGACGCGCACCAAGTGATGCAGCGCCAGTAGACAACAGGTTTCGAGTCGTCCAGGTCAAGGTGAATTTTGACATCGTCATTCGGCTGAATCGCGACATCACCAGGAACGTGAAGGTCACGGTGGAGAAGGAAGCGGAAGAATAAGCTCACCCGCAATAATCTAACCGCTGATCGTTTTGCCGCGGACCAAAGCAGATTGATGCCGATCAATTTGTGATGGTCCGCGGTTTTTGTTTGGGGTTAGCTATTTATGTGCCCGGCGCAATTTCTTTGGCGGATTTGGTGAAGTTGAAGGCGGTTGTGCGTCTCCAAGCAAAAAGCTGAAATCGCTGAAGAGATTGGAATTTTGCGCAGCTACTGTTCCATTGCTGTGGCAGCCCATGCAATTTCCCATGTATGCCTGCTTATTTCCCGGCGCTTGCTGAAAATATGTTTCCAGGGTGGTGTTGGCGAGCGACGAAGGTACCGGCTGCGGCCCCTGGTCGATATTGGGTCCATTGCAGGCAAAGTTCAGGGGATTGTTGGGATTCTTTAAGTCGTGATAACACTGTTGCGGATTCTGTACAGTCCCAGGGTGTTGCGGCCATTGCGTGTCCACCAACTCGTAATGCTGCCACACAGATTTTGCGTCGACATCGCGCAGCAGCTTTTGAAATACCGGATTGATGCCTGTGGCTGGACTGTTTTTTGCGGGTGGAATCGGAGTGGCCCGGATCACCTGCACTGGAGTAT
>JBARMK010000339.1:0-8983 GCA_049802395.1 Candidatus Angelobacter sp. | reverse complement strand
GGCTAAGGAAGCTGGAGTATCGCGGGTATGACTCCGCCGGGATTGCCGTGGCCGGCAATGGACACGGAGTAGCGCTCCAGGTGCGTCGCGCTGAGGGGAAACTGCGCAATCTGGAAGAGGTAATCCGGCTCAAGCCGCTTGAGGGCACGTATGGCATTGGGCACACGCGCTGGGCCACGCATGGCCGTCCTACAGAAGAGAACGCGCATCCGCATCGCGACTGCACCGGCAAGATCGTGGTAGTGCATAACGGTATCGTCGAAAATTATCTGTCGCTCAAGAAGAAGCTAATCGAAGAGGGCCACAAATTTTCCACCGAGACCGATACCGAGGTCATTGCGCACCTGGTGGAGAAAGCATTATTCCACACAGGCAACGGACATCGTCCCAGCCTAGAAGAAGCTGTGCGCAAAACGGTGAAGCAACTTACCGGCGTGTTTGCCTTGGGTGTAATTTCAGAGGAAGAGCCTAATAAGATCGTGGCGGCGCGTAATGGTCCACCGGTGGTGATCGGCTTGGGCGACGACGAGTACTTTGTTGCTTCTGATGTGCCGGCGCTTCTCAACCACACGCGCGAACTCTTCTTTTTGCGTGACGGCGACCTGGCGGTGCTCACGCCGTCAGGCGTGCAGGTCACTGATTTTGATGGCAAGCCGGTGACGTGCGATGTCCAGCACGTAGCTTGGGACCCAATCATGGCGGAGAAGGGCGGCTTCAAGCACTTTATGCTCAAGGAAATCTATGAGCAGCCGCGCGCTGTGCGGGATACCACTCTGGGCCGCGTTTCTCAGGACTCCGGCAAGATATTTCTGGAAGAGATGGAGATTACGGAAGCCGAGCTGCGCAACGTGGTGAAGATCAACATTGCCGCCTGCGGAACAAGCTGGCATGCGGCCCTGGCCGGCAAGTTCATGATTGAGCGGCTGGCGCGTATTCCGGTTGAAGTGGATTACGCCAGCGAATGGCGCTACCGCGACCCGATCACGTCAAACAATGAGATCACATTGTTAATTACCCAATCGGGTGAGACTGCGGACACGATTGCCGCCCAGCGCGAAGCCAAAGCTAAGGGCTCCAGGACGCTGGCCATCTGCAACGTGGTGGGAGCCATGATCGCCCGCGAATCCTCCGGCACGGTTTATACGCATGCGGGTCCGGAGATCGGAGTGGCTTCGACTAAAGCATTCACCGCGCAGCTGACCGCGCTCTTCCTGCTGGCGCTGTATCTGGGCGAGCTTCGCGGTGCAACGTCCACGGAAGAAGCCAAGCGCTACATCGACGAACTGCTCAAGGTCCCGTCCAAGCTGGAGTCGCTGCTGGCCCGCGATGAGGATTGTGAGGCTTTGGCGAAACAGTATTACCGCGTGCAGGATTTCCTATTCCTGGGCCGCGGCATTCATTATCCGATCGCGCTGGAAGGCGCGCTCAAGCTGAAGGAAATTTCTTACATCCACGCTGAAGGCTACCCTGCAGGCGAGATGAAGCATGGTCCCAATGCGCTGATCGACGAAAACCTGCCTGTAGTGATGGTGGCTACCCAGGACCTCAACGATCCAAATTCCGTTCTGCGCTATGAGAAGACGATGTCGAACGTGAAAGAGGTAAAAGCGCGTGGTGGCATCGTGATTGCCATCGCAACTGAGGGCGATGAAGAGATTAAAGAATCGGTGGATCACGTGCTCTACGTGCCTCATGCGCCGGAGCTCCTGCTGCCGATCCTGGAAGTAGTGCCGCTGCAACTGCTGGCCTATCACATTGCGGTCCGCCGTGGCTGCGACGTAGACCAGCCCCGCAACCTGGCGAAATCCGTCACTGTGGAGTAGCGCGATTTCACATTCTCTCTGGTGGCATCAATAGCTGCGCGTCGCACTGTTTCTTGCGGTGATTGCCTGCGTTTACCTGACCACGCGGTACTCGTGATCTTTCGAGTGCGGGGCTGGCGGCCCAGGACGGCAGTAGCGCGCATGGTTGAAACTGGATTCTACCTTGCCGCTGGCCAAAGAGGTCTTGACCAGGCTTGCCACAATCGCGCCTACGTTTGATATCTCGCCTGCGGCCTCACCCCGATTATGGTCCAGGGATCAAGTTTGGTAAAGAATCGCCGGGCCAGTGATGTATCCACCTGTTTGCTTTAAAATAAAATTGCTGTGAAAAAGAATGAAGTTATGCGGGAGTCGTTGTGGTCGCGGCGAAGCGGATTGTTTGCGCTGGTCGTGGCCTTGGGTGTTTCAGCGTTGGGAGTTATTCTTGATCGGCTTTTGTTAAAAGTAGGACTTCCCCGGCTGGACATGATGATTATCAGTAACTCACTGACAGGGCTGTTCGCGGGCGGACTTTTTTATCAGATGGCCCGGGAAGCGAAAGCCAGCCGCGACCTGGTGCGTGAGCGCATGAAAACCATCGCGGAATTAAATCATCACATCCGAAACGCGCTCCAGGTCATCAAGTTCTGGGGCGTCCAGCAGCGTCCGGCGCTGGATGCGATGCAGCTCCAGTTCATCAATGATTCGGTGGAACGGATCGAATGGGCGTTGCGCGAGGTGCTGCCCCGCTACCCGCTGGATGGCTCGAGCACGTCAGTGTATGAGCCGCAATTTAAATCGGCGGGCCCTGCTGCTTGAACGGATGAGGAACGTTCATCATTGCATCAGCGCGATCGCGTAGGAATCCATTCTCCAACCAGTCGAGTTCAACGCGATTGCGGCCGTTTTGTTTCGCGCGATAAAGCGCCGTATCAGCGCGGCGCAAAACGTCGGCAACCGTGTCCGAAGTCTCTCCTGAATACAAAGCCGCGCCAAGACTCAGGGTAATGTCAAGGTCGGCTCCCAGAGCCTGCATCGGCGCGGAGGATGTGATTTCTCGAAGGCGCTCAGCACACATAGCTACGTTTTCGGCGCTGCAATTGGGGACCACAACGACAAATTCTTCGCCTCCGTAACGTCCTACCCAGTCATAGCTGCGGATCCCCTGGGAAAGGCGCCGCGCAACGTGTTGCAACACGGCGTCGCCCGCCTGATGGCCGCGAGTGTCATTCACGCGCTTGAAATGGTCAATGTCCATCAACAGCACTCCCACGCTGGTTCGGTCGCGCCGTGCGCGGTCAATTTCTTGCTCCATGAACTCCAGAATGGCGCCCCGATTCCACAGACCCGTAAGGCTGTCATGCCGGGCTTGAAAACTCAGCTGTTGCTCTTTATGGAGCAGCTCGTTTTGCAGAGTAAGTATTCGTCTTCCCGCTTTCAGGCGCGCTCTTAGCTCATTGGCGTGGAAAGGCTTGGTGAGGTAATCGTCGGCGCCGGCATCCACACCTTCCACCAGGTCGCTCGTAGTATCCCGGGCTGTCAGCAAGAGAATATAGGGGTAATGCGCAGTCTTTCGCGCGCGTATTTTGCGGCAAAGCTCAACGCCGGAAAGGCCCGGCATCATCCAGTCCAGAATGATAAGGCTGGGCGCATCCTGCTTTTGCAGTTCATTCCAGGCATCCAGGCCGTCATTTGCCGTGGTCACCTTGAACCCCCATTTACGCAGGGTGGATTCAAGCATGCTGCGGGAAATGATGTCGTCGTCGACCACCAGGACTGAATCTGTCCGAATGATCTCGCTTGGCGCGAGAACCGGCATGGAGTCTGAAGACGAGACTTGTTCTGACATGTTGAGTGAATCGGCACAAAGAGCGGCTGGCTTTACAGCGGCATTGATGCGATCCCTGATTTTTCTGCAACCTGCCCTTGAACGCAGCCATCTAACAGCTTGACAGTAAGTGACTCACATCTGATAATAGATTTGTTGTTATACTGGGTATTGTTGATTTATAAGCACTTATTAGTTTATGGAGGCGGTTGGTCATGGGTAAAATCATTGGAATTGATCTCGGAACCACGAATTCAGTAGTGGCCGTGATGGAGGGTGGGGAGGCAAAAGTGATCCCCAATGAAGAAGGTGGACGGACTACGCCTTCGGTGGTCGGCTTCACCAAGTCTGGTGAGCGCCTGGTCGGTCAGGTGGCCAAACGACAGGCCATCACCAATCCGGAAAATACCGTTTATTCGATCAAGCGGTTTATGGGACGCCGCTTTGACGAAGTGTCAGAAGAAATGAAGATGGTCCCATACAAGGTGGTGCGCCAGGGAGACCACGTCGCCGTGGTGGCGCAGGGGCATGAGCATACTCCGCCGCAGGTCTCCGCCATGATCCTGCAAAAGCTCAAGAAGGCGGCGGAAGATTATCTCGGCCAGACGGTAACGGAAGCGGTGATCACGGTCCCGGCGTATTTTAATGACGCCCAGCGGCAGGCCACGAAAGATGCCGGCAAGATAGCCGGTCTCGATGTGAAGCGCATCGTAAATGAGCCTACTGCGGCCGCGCTCGCTTATGGATTGGACAAGAAAAAGGACGAAACCATCGTTGTATACGACTTTGGCGGCGGCACGTTCGACATTTCCGTTCTTGAAGTGGGAGAGGGCGTAATTGAGGTCAAGTCCACCAACGGTGACACGCACCTGGGTGGCGATAACATCGACCAGAGGATTGTCGAGTGGCTGGTGGAAGAGTTCAAGAAAGACGAAGGCTTGGACCTTCGTGCGAAAGGCAATGAGATGGCGTTGCAGCGTCTGCGTGACGCGGCAGAAAAAGCCAAGATCGAGCTTTCCACCACTATGGAGAGCGAGATCAACCTGCCCTTTATCACCGCCGATGCATCCGGTCCCAAGCACCTGGTGAAAAAGCTGACGCGCACCAAGCTGGAGCAGATGGTGGATGACATCATCCAGCGCTCCATCGGCCCGTGCAAACAGGCCTTGAAAGACGCTGGCGTTGATGCCAGCAAGATCGACGAGGTGGTCCTTGTCGGCGGACAAACGCGCATGCCGCGCATACAGGCGCTGGTAAAGGAGCTGTTCGGCAAAGAGCCGCACAAGGGCGTGAATCCGGATGAAGTAGTGGCGATCGGCGCCGCAGTGCAGGCGGGCGTGCTGGCGGGTGATGTAAAAGACCTGCTGCTGCTTGATGTAACGCCGCTGACGCTGGCCATTGAAACGCTGGGCGGCGTGGCCACGCAGATGATTCCGCGCAACACCACGATTCCGACCAAAAAGACGGAGACGTTTTCCACGGCGGCTGACAGCCAGCCGTCGGTTGAGGTCCACGTGTTGCAGGGCGAGCGGCCGCTGGCCAAGGACAATCGCACCCTGGGCAAGTTCCACCTCACCGGCCTTCCGCCGGCCCCGCGTGGCGTACCCCAGATTGAGGTGACGTTTGACATTGACGCCAACGGCATCCTGAACGTGACCGCGAAAGACAAGGCCACGAACAAGGAGCAGAAGATCACCATTACGTCTTCTTCCGGACTGAGCAAGGAAGAGGTCGAGCGCATGGCCAAGGAGGCCGAAGCCCACGCTTCAGAAGACAAAACCAAGCGCGAGGAGATTGAGGCCCGCAACCAGCTTGATGGCATGGTCTATCAGGTGGAAAAGACCCTGAAAGAAAATGGCGACAAGATCTCGGGCGATGAGAAGAGCCAGGTGGAAACGGCAGTTGCCGATGCCAAGAAGGCCCTGGAGGGCACCGATGCGGCAGCCATGAATGCGGCCCGTGAGAAGCTGACTCAGGCTTCGCATAAGCTGGCTGAGGTGATGTATAAAGCCACGCAGACACCACCCGCTGACGCCTCGGGTGCAGGTCCGCAGGCAGAGGGTCAGCCGAACGGCTCCGGAGAACAGGAAAAGAAGAAGGACGAAGGCGTGATTGACGCTGAGTACGTCGACGTGGAAGACAGGAAATAACCCTAATGCGGCGCGGCTGGCGTCGCTACGGTCGGCCCGAGATACCGGCGGTATTGTAAAAGACTTTCGTTGCCGGTGCTCAGGCAAGATGAGAGGAGAAGGCGGCATACAAGCCGCCTTTAGCCTTACAAGAGCAGGGAGCCCAATTGAAAAAATATCTCGTAGTAAAAATGGCCGAAGGCTGGAGCCAGGTAGTCAACTGGATTGTGATGCCTGGGCTCTACACGCTGGAAGCAGCCCAGCAATTTGTTGACAGCGCGACCGACAAAGAACCGGAAGCGCGATTCATGATTCAGGAAGTGGGAGCAGCATAATAGCAGTTAGCTCGTGCTTGGTTAGGTCAGAAGAAACGTATCAACGCTTGGAGAGCAAATGAGATACATGAGACGTCGCGGGCTGCGGATGTTTGCTGTAGCGGCCCTTTTACCCATGATGGCGATGGCGCAAGCCAAGCCCACGGCCAGTCAGCAGGACCCGGGCGCCATCCAGCAGGTCACGCAGCGCGTGCTCGATTTCCTGTCGAACGTGCCCAGGAACGATCCCAAGGTTTTTCAGGATTTCTTTGCCGACGACGTGATCTATACCCGAGCAACCGGCGTGACCGTGAAAAAGGTGGACATTCTCAAGAATATCGACGTGCGAGCGACGAACGACCCGCAAGCCACGTTCAACGCCGATGACTTTACCGTTCACACCTACGGCGAGGTGGCGATCGTGAACTTTCGCCTGATCATGCACAATACCGAGAACGGCAAGCCAACAATCACCTACTTCCGCAACACGGGTACATTTTTGAAACGCGACGGAAAATGGCAGGCGGTGGCCTGGCAGGCAACAAAAGTCCCGGAAACAACTAAGGACCAGCGATGAGTGTCCATGAGGCGAATGCCTTCAACGGCTGTAATCCTAAGCGAAGCGCCGCTGGGCGGCATCGCATGAGTCGGCGAATGGCGTGTCGTCGAAAGGATGACAGATTTTGAGTGAATTGGTTTGAAACACTAAATGGCGAGCACACAACAAAAAGACTATTATGGCCTGCTCGGCGTAAAAAAGGCTGCGTCGGCCGACGAGATCCGCAAGGCCTTTCGCAAGCTCGCCAGAAAATACCATCCTGACGTCAATCCCAATGACAAAAAGGCGGAAGAGAAGTTCAAGGAAATTTCTGAGGCCAACGATGTCCTGAGCGATCCCAAGAAACGAAAGATCTACGATCAACTCGGCTTCTACTCTGACAATATCGATCCTGCAACAGCGGAAGCTTATGCGCGCGGCGGCGGGAGCGGGTTCGGGGCGGGCGGCTTTGGAGCCACTCCACCCGGCGGCCGAGGAACTCGCGGCGGGGCCCAGGGGTTCGACTTTAGCGGATTTGATTTTTCTGACATGGGCGGAGCCGGCGGCCGGCAGGCGGGCGCCGGCGGCTTCCGCGATATCTTTTCCAGCATCTTTGGCGGCCGTGGAGGCGCAGGAACCAGCGTGGAAACGGAGCCGGAGGCCGGCTCCGATCTTGAATACCAGGTAAACGTCGGTTTCTGGGATGCGATTCGCGGCGCGGTCATGCGCCTGAACATCACGCGTCTTGATACCTGCACCAACTGCGGGGGCTCGGGAGTGGTGGGCACGCCCACGACCTGTCCAGAATGCCATGGCAGCGGACAGATTGCGCGCTCCAGCGGAGGCATGAAGTTCAACGTGACTTGCCCGCGCTGTGGCGGTACAGGCAAGGTGCAGCCTACGTGTCCAGTTTGCCACGGCGAAGGCGTGGTGGAGCGCACGGAGCCGCTGGAGGTACGCGTAAAGCCGGGCACGCGCGATGGCCAGCGCATACGTATCGCGGGCAAGGGCAACGCCGGAGCTCGCGGTGGCCCCCTGGGAGATCTTTTCATCATCATTCGTGTCGGCGATCACCCCGTGTTTCGACGCGAAGGCGACGACATTTACGTCACCGTGCCGGTGGCAGCGTGGGAGACCGCGCTGGGAGCCAAGATTGAGGTGCCGACCATCGACGGGCGGTCCCAGTTGAAGATCCCACCGGGAACCCAGAGCGGGCAGAAATTGCGCCTGCGCGAGAAAGGCGTTCCCTCAGCTATGCGCGAAGGCAAGCGCGGCGATGAGATCGTAGAAATTAAGATATGGGCGCCCGCCGCCACGGATCTGCGCGCGCGCGAGTTGTGGCAGGAATTGCAGAAACTGCATCCTGAAGATCCCCGCGCGGAGCTGTGGAGCAAAATTTGATCCTGGAGACTGATCGCCTGCGGTTGCGCGAATTTCTACTCGAAGATGCGGACGCGCTTGAGGCCGTGCTGGGCGACCCGGTGGCGATGCAGTTTTACTCGTCGCCCTTCGACCGGCAGGGCGTTGAGGCGTGGATCGAAAGAAACCTTGAGCGTTATCAGCGAGACGGGCACGGGCTCTGGGCCATGCTGCTAAAGAAATCAAACGAGCTTATCGGCGATTGTGGCTGCGTGTTGCAGGAAGTGGAAGGCAAAAACGAGATTGAGGTCGGATATCATGTGCGGCGCAATCTCTGGGGCAAGGGCTATGCAACAGAAGCCGCGCAGGCGTGCATGGATTATGCATTTGCCAAGCTCGGAGCCCAGAGGGTGATTTCGATGATCCGTCCGGAGAACGTGCAGTCACGACGCGTGGCCGAGAGAACGGGCTCGTCTATGAAAGAACCGTACGCTGGCGCGGGTATGACCATTGCATCTACGCAAGAGCAAAGTAGCAAAAGTTAAACCATGACCGCTAAACGCAAATCCAAAGGCGCTTACATGATCTCCGCGGTGGCGGAGATGTACGGCATTCACCCGCAGACGCTGCGCCTCTATGAGCGGGAAGGCCTGCTGAAACCCTCACGCACCGAGGGCAACACGCGTCTCTATACCGAAGAAGACCTGCAGCGGCTCGAGTTTATCCTGAACCTGGCGCGAGATCTGGGAGTGAACATCGCGGGCATCGCCATCATTTTGCAGATGCGTGAGCGCATGGAAGACATGAACCGAAAAATGCAGGATTTCGTCCGCTTTGTGCAGGAAGAAGTCGCCTTTCGCGCCAGCCACGCCCATCCCGACGCCAGTCAGGGCGCCATCGTTCCGCTACGCAGGCCCACCATCCATGTGCCGACGCGAGACAGAAAAAAATAAACCAGCGTCACTGACAAAAGGCGCTGGTTTCTGTATGAAGGCAATTGACTGGGAGATCAC
>JBARMK010000338.1:0-11757 GCA_049802395.1 Candidatus Angelobacter sp. | reverse complement strand
GTTCTCGAGTGGAAATAAACTCTTCGTAAGCGCTTACAAGGAGCGGGTCGGGCTCAAGCGAACTGTGAGACTTCTCTCTGTACTTCTTGTTCCAGAGTGTCTTCTCATTCATTTCCATCTGTTTACTTTGGATCCATCGTCAAGAATAACCGCAAACATGGCTATTTTGCTGCGTTATACTGGAGACGTGAGCGAGCCAACGCAAAAGACGTTCTATCTGGAAACCTTCGGCTGCCAGATGAACGTTCACGACTCAGAGAAGGTGATCGGCACGCTGGTCCATCAAGGTTATCGCCAGGTGGAAAGCGTGGAAGAGGCCGGCCTGGTCCTCTACAATACCTGCTCCATTCGCGATAAGGCCGAGCAGAAGGTATTCCATCGCCTCAACGACTACAAAAAGCTTCATGCCCAGGGCAAAAAATTCGCCGTACTTGGCTGCGTGGCGCAGCAGGAGGGTGAAAAGATTTTCGAGAAGGCGCCGTATGTCTCCATGGTGGCGGGCTCAGCTTCATACCGCAACCTGCCGAACATGCTGGTGCAACTTGAAGCAGGGAACAATCGCGTCACCGGGCTCGACGACCGCGCAACCGATCTGACCTTTGAAACTGAGTTCACCGCGCGCAGCAATCCCCATCGTGGATACATCACTATCATCGAGGGCTGCGATAAGTTCTGCGCCTACTGCGTAGTGCCGTACACCCGTGGCAAGGAGCGAAGCCGCACTTCAGACTCCGTCCTGGCTGAAGCGCGCAAGATGGCCGATCTGGGATATACAGACATCCAGCTTCTGGGCCAGAATGTAAACGCTTTCGCTGATCCACTGGGCAAGATGACCTTTGCTGAATTGCTCTTCGCCATCGGCGAAATTCCGGGCGTGCGCCGCGTGCGCTTTACCACCTCGCATCCGCGGCATTTCAGCAAGGACATCGTTGACGCGATTTCGGCGTCGCCTCAGCTCTGCGACCACATTCACTTGCCGGTACAAAGCGGGTCATCGCGCGTGCTCAGGGCGATGAATCGCGAATACACCCGCGAAATGTATCTGGAGAAAATTTCCTGGATCAAGGCAGCCAGGCGGCAGATATCCATGACCACGGACGTCATCGCGGGTTTTCCCGGTGAAACCGAACAGGAGTTCGAAGAAACCATTACTCTGCTGCATGAGTGCCAGTATGACGGCGTCTTTGCCTTTAAATACTCACCCCGGCCCAACACGCCGGCGCTAAGCATGATTGACAGCATCGCTGAGGGTGAAAAATCCAAACGGCTCCAGATACTGCAAGATCGCCAGCGCGAGATCCAAAGGGCCAATTATAAGAACCGTGTTGGCTGCACCTATGAAGTAATGGTTGAAGGCAAGAATACGGCACGAGGCCAGATTGTGGGCCGCACATCGCAAAACATTACCCTGAACTTTACTGCTTCGGAAAGCACGGTTCCGGCGGTGGGCAGCTATGTTAACGTGCTGGTCACTAAAAGTTTCCCCAATAGCCTCGTGGGTGAAATGATATGAGCGTGAAATAAGAACGAAGCGGCGCGACAGGAGAATCCCGATGGAAGTTGAAATGAAAATTCGCGGCTTGATGATGGATCCGGTCACTAACATGCCCATCGTGGTGCTCAAAGACGTCGGTAGCGACACCGTGCTGCCCATCTGGGTCGGGGTTTATGAAGCCAATGCTATCGCGCTGGAGATCGAAAAAGTAACCACGCCGCGCCCCATGACGCACGATCTCATCAAGAACCTGCTGATCGGCCTGGACACACAGGTTCACAAAATCGTAGTGAATGAGTTGCGCGACGACACTTTCTTCGCGGTGATCTGGATGGAGCGCGAGGGAAGAGTCATCAGCATCGATTCCCGCCCCTCCGATGCATTAGCGCTGGCCTTGCGCCTGGACTGCCCCATTTTTGTGGAAGATGAGGTTCTCAAGACTTCCAAGGTCGCCAGTACCTCGGCTGAACGGGTGTCATCCGACGACCTGCGCAAATGGCTGGAAGGCCTGAATGATGAAGACCTGGGCCGCTACAAGATGTAGCGACGTTTAGGAGGCGTGAGCGAAGCGCGACCCTCTTGCCGATATCCCGAGCGCGGCGAGGGATAGCTCTTGCCAGCGACGCTAACATAATGCCTGCCCCTGAAGAACAGCTTCAAAAGCTTTACCTTGCCGGTTTCGATCTGCAAACTTTTGACCGCTTTCCTAAAGCGATTGGAGTCCTTCGCGACGGCTGTTTGGCGTTTCTTGTGCCGGACGGCCCCAACGGTCTGCAGATTCTGGGAAACGTCGGCTGGCGTATGGGCGAAAGCCTGGGACCGCTGGTTGAACGCGGCGGCAAGAAAGTCTTCGTTCACAAGCAGGAGATGCTGGAGGCTACCCAGGAACGCATTGCTGCACTCGAGCGTTTCCGTAATGATCTGCAGGCCATTCTCCGTGACGAACAACCAAGATTAGCCTGACAGCACCACTTTCGGCTGAAAGAGCGTTCCCGCGACCCTTCGGGCGATGGCCAGCAATTCCCGCTGTCCAGCAAATACCCGCACTATAGGAGCATTGCTGAACTCAGGAAGATTCACTGCGCCTCCATGTCTGATCTTAGCTGCACTCTCAGGGGAAGCCGTAACGGCCGGGAATTCTGGGAGGACAAGCCGCGGATGGATCAATAGATCAGCGATTGCTTTATCATGTAATGTCCGATAAGAAGTATTATGTAAATCTACACTCCTCTCCATATCTTTCAAGCTGTGAGCTTCGTCAATCGTAAACTCGAGCACTGCCGTTCGCTGGAGTTCAGCCAGATGCGCGCCTGGGCCTAGTTTGCGGCCGAGATCATGCGCCAATGACCGCAAATATGTCCCTGAACTTACCCACGCCTTAAACTGGGCCAGCTCGCCGTCAAAGGAGACGATCTCCAGCTCTTTGACCTCGACTTGCTTCGGCTTTAGCTCTACCGGCTGTCCTTTGCGCGCCAACCGATAAGCCGGAATACCGGCGATCTTCTTGGCGGAAAACGGTGGCGGCAGTTGTTCAATTTGGCCGACAAACCGGCTAGCAGCGGCGCGCAACTCGTCCACCCTAAAGCTGACATGTCGGGCAGCTTCGGAAGGAGCGCCTTCTGCGTCATAAGTATCGGTCGCCCAGCCAAAACGGATCGTGCCCTGATAGTGCTTGTCGGCATCGTTATAGAACTGCGCCAGCCGGGTAAAACGACCCAGAACCAGCGGAAGAACGCCGGTAGCCATGGGATCGAGCGTGCCCAGGTGCCCGACGGATTTCTCGCCAATGATGCGGCGGACACTCGCCACCACGTCATGCGAGGTCATACCGCCGGGTTTGTTGATGATCAGGAGTCCATCCACTTGAGTAACTCCGCCATATCAAGCATCATACTGAAGAAACTGCCAACCGCATGTTCCCCATCCGAGATGACGCTCCCCGATCGACAGCCCCGTTTATCAACTATTTTCTTATCGCGCTGAACATTGTCATTTACTTTTTCGAATGGTCGCTGGAAGCTTCCGGCGGCCCACGCGCTAAGATGAGCTTCGAGTTGCAATTCGCCTTCGTGCCGCAACATGTAGCCGCATGGATGAGCGGAGTCTTGCCGGCCACCTCCGTTTTCGTTCCGATCTTCAGCTCCATGTTTCTTCATGCCTCATGGCCGCACGTGCTCCTGAACATGTGGGGGCTGGCAATTTTCGGGGACAACGTGGAAGACCGCCTGGGCCATTTCACTTATCTGCTTTTTTACCTTCTCTGTGGATTGGGCGCGGAGCTCACGCACCTTCTGTTTAATTTCAATTCTCCCTTGCCTACCGTTGGAGCCAGCGGCGCCATTGCTGGAGTCATGGGAGCGTATCTGGTGCTGTATCCCCGGGCCCGCGTATTGACGTGGTGGGGATTTTTTGTGTTCTGGCTGCCGGCGTGGCTGGTGCTCGGCTATTGGTTCGTTCTCAATATTCTGAGCGGCGCCGCTTCAATTTTAACGGTAGCAAGTGGCCCCGTCGGCGGCGTGGCATTCTGGGCCCATGTTGGCGGGTTCCTTACCGGCATGCTGCTGATCAAGCTGCTTCCCGTCAGGAAAGATGTTTATGCGTTTGAAGACTATTGAGCGGATGATGCGAAATGAAGTTGGATCGCCCCCGGGCCGAATTTTTTAAAGCACGCCCGCTGCCGGCCCAAGGCGGATTTCGTCAATCGACGCATTGGCTGGAACGGTAACGGCAAGCAGCACCGCATCAGCCACTGTCTCCGCTGACATCATCTTTTGCCGCGGCGCATCCGGCCAGAACTGGTTCCAGATATCTGTGTCGGTCGCTCCGGGCAATAGCGCCAGCACGCGTATGCCTCGCTTGCGCACGTCTTCCCGCAACGCCTGCGTGAATCCCATGGCGCCAAACTTGGACGCGTTATAGGCTGACATTCCGACAAATGGCTGCACCGCCGCAACGGAAAGATTGTTCACGATGGTGCTTCCCGCGTGCATCAGCGGCAGAGCCGCGCGCGTGACCAGAAAAGTGCCGGTCAGATTCGTATCGATGATTTCTTTCCATGTTTCAACCGGCAGTTGATCTACCGGCGCCAGTACATGAGCGACGCCCGCATTATTGACCAAAACATCGATGGTAGCGTGGCGCTTGCCGATGTCTTCGAAAAGCTGCTTTACTGAGGCCGGCTCGCGAACATCGCAGGCAAGCGCCGTGACGGAAACTCGGTTTTTTTGTAACTCCGCCGTTGCCGCTTGCAGTCGCTTCAGATCGCGGCCGGTTATCACCACCGCATAGCCTTTGTGCGCAAATGCCCTGGCCAGCGCTAAGCCAATTCCGCGCCCGCCACCGGTGATGACCGCGACTTTGTTTTGCCCGGCCTTCATAGCTGGCATTAGAACGAGTTTCCGTTCTTGCCATTGCGAATGAGCGAAAGAAATTCTTCGCGGGTCTTGTCTGAGCTGCGGAAGCTCCCCAGCATGTGCGACGTAACGGCGGACGAGTGCTGCTTTTCAACCCCGCGCATCATCACGCAAAGGTGGCGGGCCTCAACTACCACACCCACGCCCTGCGGCTCGATGGCGCTCTGAATGGTCTCAGCGATTTGCACAGTCAGGCGCTCTTGCACCTGTAGCCGGCGGGCAAAGATATCCACCAGACGGGGGATCTTGCTCAGCCCCAGGACCTTGCCGTTGGGAATATAAGCCACGTGGACCTTACCGAAGAATGGCAGCAAGTGGTGCTCGCACAAACTGAACATCTCAATATCTTTGACAATGACCATTTCGTCATAGGTTACGTCAAACAGCGCCCCCTGGAGCACCTTGTCGGGGTCCTGCTGATAGCCTTTGGTCAGGTATTCAAGCGATTTCTGCATGCGCTCTGGCGTTCGCACCAGGCCGTCGCGATCAGGATCTTCCCCAAGTCGCAGTAAGATTTCCCGCAACAACTCCTGGGTGCTGGTCGAGGTCAGCGAAGAAGTTTCGTCCACTTTCTTCACAACAGCTCCTGTCTTCACCAAAAATCTCCTAGTAGCGGATTTCCCTGCCCCCCGCGTATTCAAAAGAATTCAGCATGGTCTCTTCTACGCGGATCTTCTCCACTCGGGCGAAATGAAAATCCTTTTCGAGGATGCCGTAAACCTCGACGCATAGATTTTCAGTGGTGGGTACAACTCCCTGAAATTCGAATAAGGTATTGAGGTTTTGGTGGTCAAAACGTTCCAAAATCTTTTCCTGCACAAACTTATCCAGATCGGCCAGGTTGCAGACCATGCCGGTACTCGGCTCCACCTGCCCACCTACCGTGATCTCCAGCGCGTAGTTATGGCCGTGACCGTACGGGTTGTTGCATTTGCCGTAAACGGCCCGGTTTTCTTCCCCCGACATGCTTTCACAATGCAGCCGGTGCGAAGCGGAAAACCAATACCGCCTTGTAAGGTATGCCTTCATGCTTCTCCGTAATAATCGACAAACAGGTCAGGAGTCTCATAAACGCGCACCCGATGCAGCTCCGCCAGATTTAATTTTGGCTCCAGCCGCCGCCAGATGCTGATGGCAAGATTTTCCGTAGTTGGAATCGAATCTCTGAACTCCGCGACTTCCTTGTTCAGAAAGCGATGGTCCATAGCATCGATGACCTCGCGGTTCATGATGTCCTTCAACTGTTTCAAGTCCACCACAAAGCCCGATCTCTGGTCCACCTGGCCCTTCACCGTGACTTCCAGCGTGTAATTGTGGCCGTGGCCGTGCGGATTGTTGCATTTGCCGAAAATGCGCTGGTTCTCCTCCGGCGTGAAGTCCGGATTGTGATAGTAATGCGACGCCGAAAACTCTGCTTTCCGTGTGAGATAGACCATCAAAGATCAGCTCTTTAGATCAGCTTGCTCCTCTGAATAGATGAATCCGGTGGCTTTCCGGGTGCGGACTGCCGGTATTTTCGGCCCTTCCATGTTACCTCGGCCTGTACCCTGGAATGGATGTACGAGCGCACTAAAAGTGACACAAAAAGCGGTAACCCAAAGAAAGCCATTAGGTTAGCTAACAATGGAAAGTGCGCTCTCTTGACGCGGAAGAGAAAGGCCAGGTAAAAGAGAAGCCCTAGCGAGAACATCGCCGCTCCACTGGCAGGACGTTTAGTTGAGAAGAAAATAGGGATGGCTAACAGCAACACAATTGCCATGAACTCACCGCCCCGAAGCGCCGCCAGCCAAAGCGGATGATGGAATAGCAAAGCCAGGTTCTTGGTCCATCCTTCGCACATTGCGCGAAAACTGCGGTACATTCTGGTTCGCACAAGACCGGTGCCCTGGCGAAACCAAATTTTGTGACCTGAAACTTTAAATATTCTAGCTAGCTCCAAGTCTTCCAATAGTTTGCTGGCAACAGAAGTATGTCCACCTAAAGCTTCGTAAACTGTCCTTCGAGCCAGAATATATTGCCCATTCGCCGCCACAACCGGGTCTGCCGGATCATTTACCCGCACCGGAGGATACGTGTGCACCAAGTCCGCAAACACCAACGGCATGAGCGCCAGTTCGAACAAGGAGCCGGTCTCTTGCTCAGGAGAATAAGAGAGCAGGTCAACCCCCCGGCTCTCTGCTTCCTCAACAGCCGCTGCCAGTGACCCTGGAGAGTGAATAGTATCGGCATCAGTGAAGAGCAGCCACCGGGCAGTGCTGCCGCGAGCCCCAGTAATAAGCGCATTGCACTTCCCCATCACTCCGGGAGCCGGTTCCTCGGCAGAAATGACCTCTATTCCAGGAAACGATTCCGAGATTGTCCGGGTTCGGTCGCTTGAGCTGTCATCCACCACTGTGATTCGAAAGGAGATTCCCTGCTGGCCGGCCAACGATTCCAGGCAACGGGCGATGCAATCCTCCTCATTGCGGGCCGGAACTATAACATGCACGGTTACTTCAGAGAGGCTCGTTTCCATTGGAATCGGGTTATTATAAGGGCGTGAAACCCTCGCGCATATCGATTCTGGCGATTCTGGCAGTGTTGCTGGGATGCAGCGGTTGTACTGACCAGCCGAAGCTGCGCATGATTGGCTCAGCCGCCCCTGATTTCACTCTACAGGATTCTGATCGCAGTGTGGCGCTTCACGACTTTCGCGGCAAGGTGGTAGTGCTCAATTTTTGGACTACCTGGTGCGAACCCTGCATCATCGAGATGCCCTCATTGGTGCGACTACAGAAGCAGATGGGGCCAAAAGTCACCGTCCTGGCCGTGAGCACTGATGAAGACGATACGGCTTATCACAATTTTCTACGTAAGTACGGAATCGACCTCCTGACTGTGCGCGATCCCAACCGGAAAAGTGCCGATCTTTACGGCACCACCGGCCAGCCTGAAACCTTCATCATTGACGGTAAAGGAGTGCTGCGGCGCAAGTTCATCGGCGCAGTGAACTGGACCAGCCCGGAGATCGTGGATTACTTGCAGAAATTGTAATTACTTTCCGTATTTCATTGGTGGGATGCGTTCGGCTTCGGCAGGAAGCTCTTTTTCACCTTGGCCACAATCACATAATTCGGGTCTACCATTTCGTTCAGGTGAATCTCCCCAACTTTTGATAGCAGTTCATAAGCATCCATCTCAGAAAGCCCATAGTCGGTGTGGATCCAGCCGACCAACTCGGTAAAAGCGATGCGCAGCGCGTCGTCCAGCGGACGATAAGCTCCCACGGTCATAATGTACTCGTCATTTTCAAAGCGCGGCCAACTGATCTTTTGGCCTTTGATCACGTGCACCTGGACGCGCCCGCGAAGAGGCACTTCCAGTGCAGTCCCGGCGATCTCGCCGTCTCCCATGGCGGCATGGCCGTCACCCAGAAAGAGCATTGCCCCGGATACGTTGACCGGAAAATAGACGGTGTTGCCGACGCTCGCTTCAGGTGAATCCATGTTGCCGCCAAAGGCTTCGGGCACAACCGAGCTGCGGGCCTCGCCGCCCGCGGGGGCTACGCCGATGCAGCCGAAGAACGGATGCAACGGGAACTTCACGGCAAAATTGGAATCAAGAGCGTGGAAAGTTGCGGTGTTGGTGGCGTGATCGATGGGATAGAACCAGATCTTTTCTTTGATCGCCGGATTCAGCATCGGCGTGTAGTTGGTGGAGTTGATGGCCCCGAATCCGGGGGCCAGCGCGCCAATGCCCTGATCGCTGTCAACCTTGATTTCCAGAATTTTGACTGCCAGAGTGTCGCCGGGCTCCGCACCGTCGACATAAAATGGCCCGGTAAGAGGATTGTCACCTGGGGCCATGCTCAACGTGTCGCCAGGTTTCTTGATGGCATTACCGAAGCAATCGACCGTGTTTGTCTCCAGTATGTTGCCCGATTTCAGATGAGCCACCGGGCTGTATGACGCAGCGTATGTGTACTTGAGCTCGCTGGGTTTCAGATCATAGTGGACAACCTTGCCCTCTTCGGCAGTCTGTGCGAGAGCGGCAGCGGACAACAACAGCACCGCAAAGCTGGTTTTCATCGGTCCCTCGCGCAAGATTATATCGGTAAACTGATCAAATTCGGTTAGAGCTTCGTTTTCCGCAACCGTAATGCGTTGCCAATTACTGAGACCGAGCTAAAGCTCATGGCCGCAGCCGCAAATATCGGTTGCAACAGCAACCCGGTGAAGGGATACAGCACACCCGCGGCAATGGGCACGCCCAACAGGTTATAAATAAACGCAAAAAAAAGATTTTGGCGGATGTTGCGCATCGTCGCCCGGCTCAGGTTGCGCGCGCGCAGGATGCCGCGCAGATCTCCCTTGACCAGAGTAATGCCGGCACTCTCAATCGCGACTTCAGTGCCGGTTCCCATGGCGATCCCCACATCCGCCATGGCAAGCGCCGGCGCGTCATTCACGCCGTCCCCGGCCATGGCCACGGTGTGGTCCTGGCTCTGCATCTGCTTGATGATCTCGGATTTTCTTTCTGGCAGGACTTCAGATTCAAATTGATCGATTCCAAGTTCGGCTGCGATTGCTTGGGCCGTTACCCGATTGTCGCCCGTCAGCATCACCAGGCGGAGTCCATTTTCCTTCAAGCCCCTGATGGCTTCAGGCGTCGAAGACTTGATCGTGTCGGCAACAGCGATGATCCCTGTTGGCTTTCGGTTGACCGCAACCAGCATCACTGTCTGTCCACGGCGGCGCAGTTCATCAGCCTTGCCTGCCGCGCTCCCCCAGTCAATATCTTCAAACAACACATCAGTTCCGACCGCCACCTCATGCGTATCCACTTGGCCAATGACGCCCTTGCCAGGCAAATACTGAAAGCGGGAAGCCTTGCGGGAATTCAGTCCACGCTCTGCTGCCGCTTGCACGATGGCGGCTGCCAGCGGATGTTCGCTGGCACGCTCCAATGCAGCTACCAGCCGCAGCAGCTCATCCTGGCTAACCTCGCCGAATGAAATCACCTCAGTGACTCGCGGCTTTCCTTCCGTCAACGTGCCGGTCTTATCCAGCACCAATGTATCGACTTTCTCCATGGTTTCAAGGGCTTCGGCGTTGCGAACAAGCACACCGGCGCGGGCGCCGCGTCCCACGCCGACCATGACTGCCATAGGCGTGGCCAGGCCGAGCGCGCAAGGACAGGCTATGATCAAAACGGCAACAGCGTTTACAAGGGCATGGGCAAATCGCGGCTCCGGTCCAAAGATGGCCCAACCGATGAATGTAAATACAGCAATCAGGACGACCGCAGGTACGAAGTAGCCGGAGACCTTGTCCGCTAAAGATTGAATTGGAGCGCGGCTGCGCTGCGCCTCCGCGACCATCCGCACGATCTGCGCCAGCATGGTTTCCGAACCGAGCTTCTCAGCCCGCATGATGAACGAGCCGGTCTGATTCACCGTCCCGCCGACGACCTCGGATCCAGGTAGCTTTTCGACTGGAATGGGTTCGCCGGTAATCATGGATTCGTCAACTGCGCTGTGCCCTTCTTCCACTACGCCATCCACTGGCACGCGGTCTCCGGGACGAACGCGCAGACGGTCCCCACGATGTATCTGCTCCAGGGGAATCTCTTCTTCGGAACCCTCCGAACGCAAGCGCCGTGCCGTCTTGGGATTCAGATCGAGCAACGCTTTAATGGCGGCGCTGGTCTGCCGCCGCGCACGCAACTCCAGCACCTGTCCCAGCAAGACCAAAGTCACAATGATGGCGCTGACTTCAAAGTACACTTCCGTCCGGCCGCCATGGCCGCGAAAAGACTCAGGAAATATTCCTGGAGCAAATGTTGCAATCACGCTGTACAGGTACGCTGTTCCGGTTCCCATGGCGATCAGCGTGAACATATTCAGATGTCGATTGACAATGGAGGCCCAGCCACGCTGGAAGAACGGCCATCCTCCCCAGAGCACAACCGGCGTTGCCAACGCGAGTTGCACCCATTCCATCCAGCCCGCTGCCAGACGGTGCAACGGACTGCCCTCAGCCATGCTCCCCATGGAGAGCACAAGCAAAGGAAGGCTAAGACCGACGCCGAACCAGAAACGGCGCTGCATGCTGCGCAGCTCTGAATCATCATCAACGTGAACATGCGCTGCTATCCTCGGCTCCAGCGCCATGCCGCAAATAGGGCAGAATCCCGGCTGGTCGCGAACAATCTCCGGATGCATCGGGCAGATGTACTCAACTGTCTCCGGCTCCAGCGCCATGCCGCATTTGGGGCAGGCGCCGGGCTTACTTTCGCGGACCTCGGGATCCATGGGGCAGACGTAGCTAACAGTTCCCTTCTGTGGTGGAGGTGCTGCTGCCGATTCCACAGATTTCGACGTGACTGTTCCGCCGAGTTGCACAAGCGAGTGTGCCACTGGCTTCGGCGCCAGATATTTCTCAGGGTCAGTCTTAAAACGGCTTCCGCAGCCGGTGGAACAAAAATAGTAGGTTTGTTTTTTGTATTCGGACGACCCGCGCGCTTTGGCGGGCTCCACATGCATCCCGCAGACTGGATCACGCACGGTGTTCGGCGCTGGATGCATTGTTCCCGACATTTCTTCCTGTTTGGCCACTCTCTTCTGCCTTGAAGAACTCAGATTGGACTATATTAGATGGTTTCACGATTCATCTCTCCTGAACGGCCACAGAGGCCCGGGAGTTCAAGGACATCCAATGACCCTGCTGGACGTGGTTTTCAAATACGGCACACCACCTGGAGAGAAAGAAGTTTCGGCGCTGAACAATGCCTGGGAAGTTTACGGCGTGCGCAAGATCAAGTTTGACGAAAAAGAGCACACCATCCGCGTAGAATACGACGCCTCACGAC
>JBARMK010000337.1:0-15813 GCA_049802395.1 Candidatus Angelobacter sp. | reverse complement strand
GAATATTACCCGCGCGTGCTGGACCTAGTCCCTGACCGGCTTCGCAGCGGCGGCCTTTTTATCACGGACAACGTCCTATGGTCCGGCCGCGTGACCCAAGCAAACCCAAAAGACGAAACCACACGGGCCATTCAGGAGTTCAACGAGCGCTTGTACGCGATGAACGATTTCTTTACCACAATCCTGCCGCTAAGGGATGGGCTGGCTGTAGCGGTGAAGGGGTAGCGGCTTTGGAGCACAGGCGCCCTCGCCTGTGGGCTCAGGATAACGGCGGTGAGGGTCATCCCATATCAGGGCACGACCAAGCCCATGCCTTCAGGCATGGTCCGAATGCCATTCGGGCATATAATGTTGGAACACCCCTGCGGCCATCTTTTAGTTTAAATGTGTACCTGAACTTTTGGAGGTTCTATGTCTGTTTCTCGGATCGCGATCCTATGTCTCTTAGTCCCCATTTTTGCCTTTTCGCAACCTCGCAGCAACGATGCACAAGTCGGCAAGCCAGGAGGCTCGTGCGGCAAAAAGGTTGAAAAAGCCGAAAAGAAAGAAGCCAAGGCCGCGGAAAAAGGCAAGGCCATGAGCTTAACGGGGTGGGTCAAAGACCAGGACGGCAAGACTGTCTTCGTTAATGACAAAGACAAACAGTCCTGGAACATTTCCAATATGGATGCAGTGAAGGGTCATGAAGGCCACCACGTAAAGGTCAAGGCCAAGCTGAACGAGGCCGACCATTCCGTTAGCGTAGAAAAACTGTCGATGCTGCGTAAGGGCAAGCAGACCGCTGAGGAACAGCAAGAAGAAAAGAAAAAGTAAAGACTCACGCGATAGCAATGGGCAAGGGGCGGAGCAACGGTACCATTACTTTGCCGAAATACGCAAAGCGTGCGCCAGGTCGGCTGTTGAATTCCACTTTGCGCAAACAGAGTGTTAAGGATGGCATCCGGCAAGGGCCAAGTTTTCTTTAGAAACTGTAGGGGGGAGTATAATTTCGCCACACCCCTTTTTACATTTGTTAATTGTCCACAAGATTTCCAATCGGAGGCCCCATGCCTATTTACTCCAGGGCTGCGATCTTTTGTCTCATGGTTCCGATTCTTGTTTTTTCTCAGCCTTCCGGTAATGGTGTGCAAGGCGGCGCGTCAGGCGGTTCGTGCGGCAAAAGCCAGACAAGCACCAAGACTGGGAAAAAACACAAGGCTCCCAAGGGCGGAAAGAGGGGCAAGAAGAGCTCTTCCGGCACCAATAGCGGCAGCAGTCCTACTCCAAAGTAGTTTTCTAAAAAAGGCAACTTTAAGGGAGGGATGTGAACGGCGATCGACCACGCTCGAAGGCTGCATGGATTGCATCCTTCCTTTTGCTTATTTTCCTTGTGGTGTGGGAGAACCACGACCTTCCTTCTCACATAGAGGAGTGCTTAGGAACGGATGACAGAGTTTCTTCTCTGGCTGCAACTTCTTATCGCTGGTTGATTTCGTTGTCAACTTTCCTTTCGCCTAACGATGAATCTGTGCGCATTCTCAGTTTGACGACAGGTGAAGAACCCGATGAGATTCTGTTCAATGTTTGTCCGCAGCGCCATTTTATTGCCAAGCTGATTACTAAATTGAAAAATGACCATGTGACGGTAATTGCGGTTGACAAACGATATTCTGAAAACGCATGCATTTCTGATCCCGCTGCGGATACGGAGCTTGTGGCAGCTGCCCAGAGCGATAGCTATACTAAAATTGTGATCGGCGCGGATGCCGACGTGGTCCCTCCACAAGAACAAAAGATGGTTGATAGACGCCGCATCTGCTTTCGCACGCGGCATCATTTGCAATTCTCGAATGTAAAGTACGGATTAATTCGCTTTGATCGGGATACCAGGCGTGTGCCCCTCAGTTGGCCAACTCTCGAATCGACGCAGCCCTTTCCGTCATTATCTTTAGTCACAGCGGAAACGAAAAACCCATCCATTACGACGCGCCCAAGACTTCAAAGAATACTAGCTGCCGTGGAAAACATGCACATCGAATCGGCAGCAAATCCTTTTGCGCGGCTATACCCGGCAGGCACAATCGATTCTTTTTCCGCAATAAAGGCGCTTTGTGGTCCCAAGTCCAATGCAACGACAGATTGGCGCAACTGCTCCACTGAAGCAGATGTTAGCAATCGATTGTCGGGTACTATCGTCATGATCGGAGACCATTCTGCAGCGGACAAACATGATAGTGTGTTAGGTCCAATCTACGGAGTGGATTTGCACGCGAACTATGTGGCGGCCCTGCTCTCAGATCAAATCTACACACCAGTAGGCGACAGGATTTCGAATGCAATGGGAGCAGCTTTCTGGTTTGCTCTGATTCAAGCCATACTCTTTTTTAAACACCCTTTGCGCAAGGCGGGCCTTATCTGTATCGCCTTGTGGGCTGTCATGTTCGGTGTCAGCCTTGTTTTCTCTCACATGGGGTATCTCTTTATGCCATGGTTCCAAGTGGTCGGTTTGGGCGTGATCGTGGTCTCGTGGGTTGAACATTGGCTTCATCAAGCGGTACCAGGGACTAAATAGGAACTCCTCCAAAAATTACGTTATGAATTACGTTCGACCTCTAACCGTGAGGTGTCACCGGCTCTAAGGCGTTCTCCAACGCATCACGACTAAACCGACATTCCCAAAATCCCCGCAGGTTCAAGGAAACAGTGAAGCCCATATAGGCAAGTTATTCCAGATAAAGCGCCCTAGGTCGCTGTTTGTTTCGTCGGTACTTTTTTAAAAGCGGAATAGCTTCGTTTGTGCTCGGAGTTTGCCCAAACATTAACGCTATAAATTCGCTTTACATTCTCTCACGACCTGCGCTAGGATTAGAGTTTAATTCGCCTTATGTTCGCGTGGAGCGGGGCGAGCAACTGCACCTAGTAATTAGCAAAACCGGCAACAGGAAGACAAGACAAGAAACAAGACGATTTCAGGGTCAAGAAGGGGCTGGAAAAGATTTCGACAGGCTTTCGACAGTCCTTTCGAATTGGGGTTGGGCTTTTATTTTCAACAGACGTGGTTATGGGGGTGGGCATCTGGCTGAGGGACGCAGGCAGAGGGCTGCAGGTGCAATTGCCAAAACTGCCAGAATTGCCAAAGATTGTCGATTTGAAAACTCGTGGTTTTACGCCGACTGGCTAAAGAAGATCGGAAAACGTGCAAAAGGAAGCAATCTGGACCCTATTGAGCGTGGTTTGACCACGAAAGAACAGTAAAAGAGGAGAAATTGTATGGCTTATAAGTGGCAAGATGACATTCCAACCGATGGGTTTGGTTTCCGTGAGGGTGAAGACGAGATGGGTTTTACCGCGGCGGAAAGACGATTGATGATCAAAGCGCACACCGACGACGAGTTTGAACTCTTGAAACGCCAGCGGGATGCCCGGCGGTTGGAGGAACACCAGGAGCGCGAGAGGCAGGAATGGCCAACGAGCAGGGCGGGGCAGTTGCTGAAGAAGCTGGGCGAATGCTTTGCCGAGTACAAGGAATGCCTGGAACAGGACCCGCGATTGCAGGAGAAAGGGCTGGCGTTTGACGAGATAAACCAGAAGATTTTTAACCGAATCAAGACGACGATGGAGCGGGCGCACAATGCTCCGCGATGCCGGCACGCGAAAGCCGGCGGCGGAACGTGCCGTGCGCCGCGAGTACGAGGCAAGAAATATTGCCACATGCACGAGATGCTGGAAGAGGCGCGTCCGGAGAAGATCAGTTTGCCGAACCTGAGCGATGCGAACGCCATCCATGGAGCGATTGCCAAAGGAGCGCAGGCGGTGGTGGACGGAAAGCTGGACTACAAGCAAGCGTCAATACTGGGGTATTACCTGCAACTGGCATTGAGCAATATTAAGCACGTGAATTTCGAAGAGGAATCGGTGCAGGTTTAGCCGCAGATGAGCGCGGGATTGACGCAGATTCGGAAGCAAAAGGCCGCTCAGGCGGCAGGAATTTTAGATCTTTGACAAATTGTTGAGGGCGATAAGCAAACGTGGATTTTTGAGCATACAAAGCAGCGGAGCAGATCCCCTCATTGCTTCGGCTCGCCAAAGGCTCGCCATCAGGATTCGGGATGGCAGCCGAGGGGATGGGATTCGGTTTGGGGGCGTTGAGTGGTTACGAAATGAAAAAATCGCAGGCGAGGGCACCTGCGCTCCACGATTCGAATAGGCACGACACGCGAGGTAAGACCTGCTCTCCAGGTTATTTCATCTGCCGATGAAACGTCCCCGGATCTTCATCCCCAACCCGCTCCCCGGCCAGAGGAAAGCCTGGTGAATCAATCTTCAACAATGAAGTGTGCATATCCTTCATGGCAAATGAAATATGCGATTCCGGCATCGACCGCATAGCAAAGCTGCCGTCATCCTGCTTAAGCAGACGTTCCGGGGCTTCGCCGAGCGGCTGGATCATCAGGCGTCCATTTTCGTCGAAGACGCGATAGGTCCGCCGGTACTGCGCGAACGAGTCATGCAGATTCGCCGAGACACGGTCGAGCTTCAGAACAAACGTCCCGGCAAGCTGTTTGCGCTCGATGTCGGAGACAGGCTTGTCGGCCAGCGTGCGCTCAACTTCGGGCTTGGGTGCGGGAAGCGCTGGCAGGCCAAGGATGGCGCGGCCCAGAGCGCGGGTAATGGCGTAAGCGTTCTGGCCTTCAGTATTGGTCAGCACAACGATGGTGAGCTGATCTTCAGGGAAGTCATAGAGGCTGCCGCTGTAGCCGAGCAGCGATCCATGCTGGCCAATGCGGCGGTGATCTTCCTGGTTAAGCCCTTCTTCGTGGTTCAGGATCATGGCAAATCCGTACTGCGCCTTGGGGTCTTGCGCGGACATGTGCGCCGCTGCGCCCTCAGCGGTGCTCATGAGTTTGAAGGTCTCTGGCTTGACCAGGTTCTTGTCTTTGATCGCACGCCAAAGCTGCAGGAGATCGCCGACGGTGGAGCAAAAGCGCAGGTCAGAGTTATAAGCCATGCCGTCTTCATTGGCCGGAACGTAGCCCGCGCCGAAGCGGCGATATGCATGGCTGAGGCCATGCACGAGCGAGAAATCGTCACAGTACGTGGTGGACTTTACGCTGGCGGGTTTGAAGATGTTTTGCTGCACGTAGTCCGGAAAGCTCTGGCCGGTAACGCGCTCCACGATGGTGACAAGAAGCTGAAAGCCGGAGATGGACCAGTCCCATTTCTTGCCCGGCTCGTTGACCCAGTTTTTGCCGGCGTAAAGCGCCATCACTTCGTCCAGCGCTTTGGGCTGGCGGCTGGTGGCTTCAATAGGATCGCCCAGGTAGTGGTAATCGACGATGCCGGAAGTATGGTTGAGCAACTGGCGAATGGTGACGTGGTGGCCTTGCAGCGGAAATTCAGGAACGAACTTGGAGATGTCGTCATCGAGCGAGAGCTTGCCGCGCTCCACCTGCTGCATCACGGCGATTCCAGTGAATGGCAGCATGGGCCCGACAACGTGATAGACGGTTTCATCTTTTGCCGGCGCTTCCAGTGCGAGATCGGCAAAGCCGTAACCTTTATGCAGCAGGACGCGGTCGCCGCGTGCCACCAGCACAGAAGCACCGACGACGTGCTCCTGCGCGATGACGCGCTGGACGATGGAATCAAGATCAGCTGTCTTGAGATCGGTGGCGGAGTTGGTGACTTGCGCGGCGTTGGCGGCGGCGGCGCAGAGAACTAATATCGCGACGATGGAAAGACTGGGCTTCGTAATAGTTGAAACGCGCATGGCTGGAGATTATAGCGAGTAAAAAAAAAGGGCGGATCGCTCCGCCCTGTAAAGCAGGAAACACAACTCTCAATGGACAGCGAGGAATCCGTGGTCAAGGCTATCAGAATTGTGGTAGGTGCCCACGATCGCCTGCTGATAATTGATGCTGCTGGGAAAGGTTTCGCTCGATCCTGGGAAAAGGATGATAATTGGATTCGGCGGACGTTCAGGCTTGTCGTTGGTTTCGTTGGCTTCAAAATGGAAAGTCACATAGCCGCCGTTGCCGACCGGGCCCGTTCCTACCAGGTCGCCACGCCCGTTTACGCCGTTGACGAGCGTGTCTTGGCCGTTGATTTGGAAAATATCAACATCGCCGCCGGCTTTCACCAGTCCGTGCAAGACATCGCCCCGGAAAAGTGTACCCACGATGACGCCCGGATTAGAGATACCGTTGAGTACCTGCGATTCCCCAGTGTTAGGTGCCGCGAAATCGATTGCGGTGAACTTGCCGTTCTGCCACCTGAAATCGCCGCCGACAACCACCAGCGAGTTGTTAACTCCTTGCGGCGTGCCGGACATCGGAGAAGGCGGATCGATAATTTGTAATTGTCCGGTGTGATGGAGCAAAAAGCCATGGACAACGTGCGCGCTGGTTTCAAAAGTGCCCACCACGTCGCCACCATCGTTTACGCCAGAGATCCTGGTGTGGAGGGCTCCGGATATATGGATGGTTGTGAATACTTTATTAACTAATTTGAAACCGTGTGCGGGGCAGGAATCGGAAACACTGCCGGCAAAACAGTTTGTTCCCTGTGCGTAGAAGCCCACGATTTCTCCGAAGTTGTTAATGCCGGTTGCGTCTGTAAAAAATGCTCCCGGGAAGTCGATGGCTACATATCTGAAGTTGGGTGAATTGATCTGTGCAAATGCTGCCCCTGCCAACAGGATGCAGAAGCAAAGTGAGCGAACTAGTCGTTGCATCATGGGAAATAGTCCTCCTATTTGCGAAGGGAAAATCTGGGAGCAGCACTGAATGGGATGTCCGTCATAATTTCCCGGTTGGCTTGAAATCTTGCCCTTGTGGAGGCGTCGCTTGATCGCTGGAAGGCCACTCGCTGGCCTAGGGTAAAATTATTTTTCTCTTATGAACTCATTTGACGCGTTGCTGGTGGTTTCTTTCGGCGGGCCGGAACGGCGGGAAGATGTGATGCCGTTTCTCGAAAATGTTTTGCGCGGCAAGAACGTCCCGCGCGAGCGCATGCTGGAAGTGGCCGAGCACTACTATCATTTTGACGGACGCAGCCCCATCAACGATCAGAACCGCCAGTTGATTGCTGCGCTGGAAAAAGAGTTTGCGGCCCACAGCCTGGCGATTCCCATCTATTGGGGAAACCGCAACTGGCATCCGCTGCTGCCGGAAACAGTGAAGAAGATGCAGGCGGATGGCGTTCGCCGCGCGGCGGCATTTGTGACCTCGGCGTTTGGATCGTATTCAGGTTGCCGCCAATATCGAGAAGACATTGCCAAAGCGCAGCAGGCTGCGGGCGCGGAAGAGATAGCGATCGAAAAGCTGCGGAACTTTTATGATCGCGAAGAGTTCATTGAGGCGATGACCGATCGCGTGCGCGCTGCGATGGCCCTATTGCCCAACACGGAACAGCTCATCTTCACCGCGCATAGCATTCCCATGAGCATGGCGGAGTTCTCTCCGTATGTCCGGCAGCTCAAGGAAGCCAGCGCGGCGGTGGCAGCGTGGACCGGCATGCGCTCATGGCAGTTGGTTTACCAGAGCCGCAGCGGGCCGCCTTCGCAGCCCTGGCTGGCGCCGGATATCTGCGAATATCTGCGCGAGCAGCATGCAGCCGGCGTTCGCCGCGTGATTATCTGTCCCATTGGTTTCCTCTCTGATCACATGGAGGTGCTCTACGATCTGGATACTGAAGCCCGCGCGCTGTGCGATGAAATTGGATTGAAGATGGTCCGCGCGGGAACGGCGGGATCGCATCCGAAGCTGATCGGCATGATTCGCCATCTGGTGTTGAAAGCTCAGACATCGCCGGTGCTGGCGTACTGCGAAGCGGGATGCTGTCCTACGCCGCAACGTCCGGCGGCAAGCCACGCTTAAACAGTTAGGATGGTATTCATCAATTGCTGATCAGTGTCATCAGTGTTTATCAGTGGTAAGGCTTTAGCTCTTTGCCGCTGACATCTGCGGGACCGTGCTGAAGCTATCGGCGAGCGCCTCTTCGCATGTATGTTCGATCACCGAGCGGTAGTGCTCGCCAAGAAAGACGCGGAGACGCGCGGTGTCAACGGTGCTGGAGCCAAGCAGGTAGGGAAGCGCTTCCGGAGGGATGTCAGATACGCCCAGGTCCCAGAGCAGCTTAAGCGCCTGCTTGCAGATGGCTTTGGCGGGGACGCGCTGGACCTCAATACCGGCAATGTCGATGCAGCGGCGCAGCTCCAGTGGATCGCCGCGTCCGGCAACATTGAGGATGGTCAGCTTGGGATCGGCCAGCTTGCGGCGCAGAATATGCGCCACCAGACGGGCGACGTCATCTATGTGGACGAAATGAAATTTATGTTCCAGGTAGTCGCCGCGGGAAGGCAGCCAGAGCGGCAGGCGTTTGCCTTGGCGGCGCAGGCGCGCGGCCAGCCGTCCTTTACCGCCAGGAATGCCACGCAGCACGCCGAGCTGGTAATTCTGCACCGTTGCGCCGGCATAAACCGGCGGACGCAGAATGTACGTCTTGCACTTCATGCCCCTGGCCCGCGATTGCACCGTGCGGTCGGCCTCTTGCTGGTGCAGCGCGTACGGCAGACCCAGCGCGTTGAGCGGCGAGTCTTCCGTAGCAGGCTTGGTAAGGTCAGGCCCGTAGACAAGCGCGCTGCTGGGAAAGATGAATTTATCAATCCCGCCCAGCATGCGGTTATGCTCGGCGATGGCCTCAGTGACGCGGCTGGTGCCGGCCACGTTGATAAGCCACATGCGTTTTTTGTCGACCACACCTGTGCGCAGCGGATCAAGCACGAAGGCCATGTGAGCGACAGCTTCAGGCCGGTGCACGCGCATGAGTTCCAGAAGCTGATCACAGGAGCGTTCTTCGCCGAAATCAACTTTTTCAAAGCTCGCCATCGCCGTACCATCTTCGGGCTCGCGGATATCGGCGCCAATCACGTTGCAATCCGGCAGCTGCTTGAGCAGACGCAGCCCCAGATTGCCTGAGATTCCTGTGATCAGCACTGTCGGTTTTTGGGCCATGGTTATTTCAGCGAAACGGTAGTTGCGAAATTCGGTTTTTGCTCGGCTTCTCCCGGTTATGTCTTTACCTTGGCCGGTTTGGTACGGGCGGCTGTCCTGCCGGAACGCCAGGTGCAGGAGGACCAAAATAGGCTTCATCAAGATCAGCGTGCACCGGAGCGGTAAGCTCTTTGGTCTTTTGCTCCATCTTGGTCCGACCAAGTTGTCGGGTGATCTCGTCTTTAACGCTGTCGAGCGGAATCGGCTGCCGGTTTTCCACGCGATAGATGAGGTATCCGCTTCCGTCTTCCGACCGGAAAACCTCGCCCGCTTTGTGAGAAAAGATATCCTGCTCCAGCTTGGCGGGAAATGCGCCCCGGCGCGCGAGGCTCAGGTCCGTGTTCGGAGGCGGCGCGCTGATTCCAAGCGAGGTGTAAGCCTCCTTCTGCAGTTTGGCCATCTCCTCGCCTTTGGCGGCGCGTGCCTGAAAGTCATCGGCCACTTGCAGGACTTTCTTCTGATATTGCTGCTTTTGTTCCTCCGTGGCTTTGGGATTGGGATCATTTTTCGGCAGGAAGATTCGGCTCAATTTGGCGCCTTCAAACTTGGACTCATTCTCCTTGTAATAGGCTTCAATCTCTTCTGGCGACGGGTTACGAAATTGCTCGGCCAGTTGGTTACGATAGAGATCGCCCATCGTTTTCAGCCGAAGCACACGCATCACTTCCAGGTAAGCAGGAGTATTTTCAACGCCTGCTGCTTTGGCGGCTTCGGCAAATGTCAGCAATTCAACGTACGCTTCAGCCAGCTTCCGGCGTGATGCCTGCGGCACTGGTTGATTGGAGGGGTTGAAGGCGTTCAGCAGATTGTCGAATTGCCCTTTGGTGACTTTGATCACGCAATCCTGGGTTGTCGGTACGGCGGCTTTGTTGGCTGCGCCGGTTTCTGAGGCGCATAAGCCGTGGACTGTGATGATGGTTTGTTCTGGTGGAATCGGTGGCGGCAACTCGTCGCGCGTGTGCAGCGTGGGGGCACCGGATGCCGGATTGGTCTGTGTTGCGGCCGGAGCGGCCGGCGTCGGAGTTGGTTTCGGGGAAGCCTTGCTCTGTGCCTGGGCCATGGCCGTGGTTGCTGTTATCAGGCAAGTAATCAGAATCCGCATCATGGTATGAGTCCTTTCGCAAATAAAAAGGTAGGGAAGCGGGCAACATCCTAGCATAATAGTTTTCCGCCAATGCGTGCGCATCAAGATTGGTTACTGGTGTACAGCAACCAAAATGAGACAATGAAGGCAGTGTCACCGCTAGAACTGAACCCGGTGTTGGAAAACATGCAGTCAGAGAAGCGCTCGGTCGCGCTGAATTCTCTGCTGTCCGCCGTTGCCATCACCGTGCTCAAACTGATTGTTGGCTTATCGACGGGCAGCCTGGGAATCCTCTCTGAGGCCGCGCATTCCGGCCTCGATCTGGTAGCGGCCTTGGTTACGCTGCTCTCGGTACGGGTATCAGACAAGCCGGCCGATGCCGAGCATCAGTACGGCCACGGCAAGGTGGAAAACTTTTCCGCGTTCATTGAAACTACTTTGCTGCTGCTTACCTGCGTCTGGATCGTATGGGAAGCGGTGCGCCGGCTCACGGGCCATCACAGCGTTCACATCCAGCCCAGCGCTGCCGCTTTTGGCGTAATGTTCCTCTCCATGGCAGTGGACTGGTGGCGTTCGCGCAAGCTGCAGAAGATCGCCGACAAGTATGACAGTCAGGCCCTGGAGGCTGATGCGCTCCACTTCAGCACCGACATTTTTTCCAGCGGCGTTGTTGCTTTGGGCCTTGGCCTGGTCTGGGCCGGCTCACAGTGGCAGATTTCCTGGCTGACCAAAGCCGATCCGGTCGCTGCCCTGATGGTCTCGGGTGTGATCGTTTATGTGAGTTCGCGCCTCGCCCGCCGCACCATTGACGCCCTGCTGGACGCCGCGCCCGTGGGTTCGCGCAGCCGCGTGATTGAAGCGGCCCTGAAAGTAGATGGCGTCATTGAGGTTGAGCGCGCCCGCATCCGTCGCGCAGGCAATCGTTACTTTGCCGATCTTACGGTTGGGCTGGCGCGCAACGTCACTTTTCAGCGCTCCGGCCAGGTGGTCGGCGACATCACGCGCGCTGTGCGTGACATTCTGCCCGGCGCTGACGTTGTCATCCACTCTGTGCCCCGGGAAACCGGGCATGAAAATATCTTTGACCGGGTCCGCGCCGTGGCCTCGCGCAACAACTTCAGCGTTCATGACGTAAGCGTGCAGGACCTGAGCGGCCGCCTGCATGTTGAACTGCACCTTGAACTGGATGAAACCCTGAGTCTTAAAGAGGCCCACGACGTAGTGACGGTCCTGGAAGCGGAGATTCGGAGCGACATTCCAGAGATTTCCACGATTCTCACGCACATTGAAAGCGAGCCTTCAACTATTGAGTCAGGGAACACCGTTGTGCGTGACGCTGTGCTGGAACAGAAGCTCAAGCCGGTGGTGCTGGAATTTCCTGAAGTCGTGGATATGCATGACGTCGAGATCAAGCGCGTGCGCGGCAAAGTTTATATGTCCTGCCACTGCACCATGTCCGACGATTTGCCGCTCTCCCGCGTGCATGACGTTTCTACGGAGCTTGAGATCCGCTTCAAGCAGGCAGCGCCCGAGCTATTCAAGGTGCTGATTCATCCCGAACCGCAGACAGACAACCGCAGATAGCTGCTGACAGAAAAGGCCGGACGTTTCCGTCCGGCCTGGCCATCAAAGAAAGGAGAGAAGAGGGCTTACTCTTTTGACGGCGCCATTTCCCGCTGCCTGATTTCGATGGTCGGCTCGGTTCTGATCTTGGTGCCCGGCGGCGGCTGGAACAACGCAGCATCCGGTTCGTTGCGCTTGATTTCGGTGAGCCGGAAAACAGTCTCGCCAATGCGGGGATCGGAGTGTTTGCGGACCACCATCGTTTTCAGCTCGGGCGAGTACCAGGTTTCCGAGACGATTTCTAGCGGCCGCTCATTGCCGATTTCACCCGCCGGAATGGTTACGGTCTCGCGCTTGCCCTCCGCGGAAACGCCTTCGATGGTCTGCGTGCCCAGGTCCTCATGCTTTACCTGCTTTGCCTCTTCAGACTTTTCCACTCCCATCGTCATTTTCTGGATAGCAACTGTCTTGTTCTGGCTGTCCAGTCCGCCGGTTGCCATCTTGCGCCGCGCCAGGCCTTCGTTCTGGCCGTCCAGCGTGATGATGGTCGGGGATTTATCCCAGCTTTCGTGGCGGATAATCTTGGTGGCTTCATTGCCCGGATGCATAATGTACTGCGTGTGCGTGGTGGGATCGCTGATGAACACCATCTTCGGGCTATCCATCTGCAAGGTGCCGATCCGGTGCAGGGAAGTCTCGCGCCGAGTACGCCCCTGGCTGTCGCGCGCCACAAAAGATGATGTCTTATTCACAATTCGATTGCCGTCGCCCAGGACCTGTGTGGTTTCAGTGATTGCGGTGGCGCTGTAAGGCGCGGCCGTGACCACTTCGCCGCCGGAGGCCATCTCCGCCGAGAAGAACGAGATTTCTCCTTCAGGCATCCGCTCACGCTGGAACATCATGTTGTTGTTTCCCATCATGCCCATCGGTTCGTCTGGAGTCAGGGCAAAGAAGGGCACCTTTTCCGGGGGTGTGGACTGCTGTGCCAGTGCGCCGCCCGCGAGCAAAAACGCGCTCATGAACAATACGACAACTCGATTCATTGAAATTCTCCTTAAGCTTTATTGCACTAATCTCACGGCGTAAGGTGTGCCATCCTGGCTCACCACGAAATCGGCGGTCATTCTCTGGGGGCCTGCGTCCGCGCTGATGGGCGCGCCAATCTGCCACAACGCGCTGGCCGGCAACTGGACCCTCACTACGTGAAGCTGGTCGGGCGGGACCGCCGGGTCATATCCCGGAAGAGCCAGGAATTGGCGACTGGCTACAGTGGTTGCCGCCCTGGCGGTCTGGCTTTTAGCAGAGCGGACTTTGACTGCTGACCGCTGTGGCGCTGACGCGACTTGGACCGGCAAAACTGACGTTGCTGACTTTTCTGGAATCGACGCCGGGGCTGAGGGAAGCGCCGCGTTGGTTCTTTGGCTCTGCGGCTTGCGTAGAGTGAACAATCCCACAGCCAGGGCAATGCATGCCGTCAAAGCCAGGATAGCGGTCCGCCGAATCATTCTGCGTCGTGCATGATGACGCCGGAATTCATCGAGCAGCCCGGCGCCGATCTCCGGTGGCGCGGACTGGCACGACGAAGCGCCTAAACGCCGCAAGGCCTCGGTCAGCCGGGCTTCGGGTTGTGGATCTATTTCAGGCATTTTTGCCAGCTCAGCTTTGTCTTTAGCATCGTTCGCGCCCGGTGCAATCGAGAAGCCACCGTCCCAGGCGAACACTCAAGGATGGCCGCAGCGTCAGCATAGCTCATCTCTTCCAGGTCACACAGCGCCACCACTTCACGATATTGTTCCGGCAGCGCCAATACTGACTTGCGCAGGCACTCAAGCATCTCGGCGTTGCTCAGCTCCGCCAGAACATCCAAATCGCTTGCCATCTCCGCCTCGCCCAGCTCCACGGCATTGTCGTCGATCGGCAGATCAAGGCGCGTGCGTTGCATGGTGCGCCGGGTCAGGTTGCGCGCGATGCCAAACAGGTATCCGGCAACCGTGCCTTTTTCCTCGGCGTATCCTTTCGGCTTCTTGATCAGCAGCATAAAAGCTTCCTGGGTAATCTCTTCCGCCGTTGCCGTGTTTCCGCTCATACGCAACACAAACCTGTACAGCGGACCCTGGTAACGCTCATACAGAGCGGTGAAGGCCCTCTCATTGCCCCTGGCTAGCTGCCGGAGCAGCTCCTGGTCTTTGGATGGCGGGTCGGCCATGGGTCTGCTCGTCGCTGACTTCCGGGCTCCTGTTATCCATTGCGCGGCTGGGGAGAATTGTTCCATTATTTTTTAGGGACCGGCTCAGAACGTGAGACGTATCACACTGTTTTCAGTTACCCAAAAACAAAAAATCAGACAAACAGGCCTTTTAATCCAGTCAGTTAAACTTGTACTTATGGAATGGTTCGAGAACGAAGACTTCTGGCAAGACTTCTATCTTTACATGTTTTCTGAAGAGCGGTTCATCCGCTAAAGATGAGGTCAGCCGCATCATGGAGTTGACACAGTTGAGCGGAGGCACACTGCTGGACCTCTGTTGCGGCCCCGGCAGGCACGCCGTTGAGTTCGCGCAACGCGGATTCACGGTTACGGGCGTTGACCGCTCTGGATTTTTGTTCGACCGGGCGCGCCGGCATGCCTCGGCAAGCGGCGTCTCGGTTGAGTGGGTCAGGGAAGACATGCGGAGCTTCGTTCGCCCGCAGGGTTTTGACCTTGCCTGCAATCTCTTTACCTCGTTCGGATACTTCGAGACCGAGCAGGATGATCTGGCTGTGCTCAGGAACATTCATTGCAGCCTGAAGGAAGGCGGAGTGTTGGTATTGGAAATGGTCGGCAAGGAGCGGCTGGCGAAGACGTGGCAGAACTCGATGTGCACTGAGCTGCCGGATGGTTCGCTGCTGGTGCAGCGGCCGCAGGTCCTCAATGACTGGTCGCGGGTTCGTACAGAGTGGATCCTGCTGAAAGATGGCCAGAGCAAGAGGGCCACTTTCGAACACACCATTTATTCTGGGCGTGAACTCAAAGAACGTCTTTTGAACTGTGGGTTTGGCCTGGTGCAGTTGTTCGGAAATACTCAGGGCGCGCCCTATGATGTTGAGGCCATGCGGCTGGTAGCAGTGGCTCATAAGTCAGCTAGCTGATGCACCTCTGATGACCGCCTGCCGTATGATAAAGGTAAAGGCACAGGAGGGAGGCAGCCATGGTTGAAGCACAGGTTCAATGGACGGATGGCGAGCGGTTCGTGGGGAACGCCAGCAGCGGCCATGCGATCGTGATTGACTCTGACCGCCAGCGCAACACTGCTGCCGGTCCAATGGAGTTAGTTCTGATCGGCCTGTGCGCCTGCACCGCGACGGATGTAGTAAGTATCCTGCGGAAGAAGCGTGAGCCCTTTTCCGGCGTCCACGTACGCGCCGAGGCCGAGCGCGCCATCGAAGCACCCACGGTTTACAAATCCATCAAACTCATCTATACAATTTCCGGCCAGGTTTCGCGCAAAGCGGTGGACGACGCGGTGCGGCTTTCGGAAGAGAAGTACTGTTCGGTTTCGGCCATGCTCAAGAGCACGGCGAGGATCACCACGGAGATACATTTCGCAGAAGCCCTGGAAATCGCGGGTCAGCCTGCCAAATAGTGAAACGCTTAGGTTAAGAAACGAATCTCATCTACATACGGGAGGAGTGTTGATGACGCAAAAGAAGGTTGTTGTTTACAGCCAGCCCGGCTGACCGCCTTGCACATGGGCTGAGGCCTACCTTTCGGAGAAAGGGATCCAATTTCAAGTGAAAGACGTGAGTTCGGACCAGGTAGCGGTCTTTGAGCTTGTCCGGACGTACAACAGCCGTTCCACTCCTACCATAGTCGTTGGCGATCAGGTCATGATTGGGTTTGACCCTGAGCGACTGGACCAGATGCTTGCAGAGTAACGCCGCCGGCGAAGCCTCATTGCGCCCCGTAACGGGGCCCGCACACCCGTGGCGAGGCTATTTCTTGATAGCCTCGGCCACGTTTTGCTGGGGCGGAGCGGCAGCTTTTGGAAAAGCTATTTTTAATGGCAGCCTCTTCGCCGGCCGTGCGCTCATCTCACCCATGGTGCTCACACAGACCCGGACCACCTTCACGGTCCTGGTGCTGGGGCCGTTTTT
>JBARMK010000336.1:0-13236 GCA_049802395.1 Candidatus Angelobacter sp. | reverse complement strand
GGAGCGTTTCCTGGTCGAATTTATCCGCATCAATCCGCCAGTGTTTTGGGGAATGAGCAATGCGCAAATTGCCGCGTTGTTTACGGTCCTCGCCGGAGTAATTCTGCTGATCGTTGCCCGGCGGCGTTTTCGCGGCAAAGATCCGGTCCACAAAGTCCTGGACCACGTGGTTCAGCACGGCAACCAGGAAACCAAACCCGAATACCACCGTGCCACCCCGGAATGTCCCAACCCTGAGCGCTGGAGGATGTTTGACACCATGACCGCTGAAGTCGAAGTCCTCGATTTTCTGAAATGCCTGATGACCACCGTTAAGCCCAGCATGGTAGTCGAGACTGGGACCTTCCTTGCCGTGAGCACGCTCTATATGGCGGAAGGATTGAAGCAGAACGGCTCCGGCAAAATTATCACCTGCGAGCCTGACAAAGATGTGTTTGCCAAAGCCAAAGAAAAGATCGACGCCAGCGGCCTTAAAAAGTTCATCGATTACCGCTGCGAATCGAGCCTGGAAACCAAGGTCTCCGGCGCCATCGATGTTCTTTTTTGTGATTCCTTGCCGGAGCTCCGCGAGCCTGAGGTCCGCCACTTTTTGCCCCAGATCAACCCCAACGGGCTGATCCTGATGCACGACGCCAGTTCGCACCTCAAGACCGTCCGCGAGGCCGCTCTGCGCATGGAAGAAGAAGGCTTGGTGTCGGTCGTTCTGCTGCCCACGCCCCGCGGCCTTGTCATCGCGCAGAAGAGAGCGGGAAGAAAGTAGAACTTTCCCCAAGTCGATCTTCACGCTTTTCTTTTGTGATCCTTCATGATCCTTCGTGATTAAGATTTTGATTTCGTGGATTTTCCGATCACGTGCGATGTCGGCGATCACGCGCGATTCTTGTGGCCCTCTGCCTGATCCGCTCAGCCAGCCCCACCCGGCCATTTTTCAACTCTTGTTGTAAACAAAGCCCTTCCCCAACTTGACCCTTGGGAGACCCTTGCGTGACGCTTGGGTCACCAATCCCAACCCCAGTCCCAGTGAGCAGAGGGTCGCAAAATGAAAGTCATTGCGGTTGCTGTTGATTTTTCTGGCCAAAAGCTAAGCGCCAATAGCCAAAAGCCGAATTGTCAAATATCTTTTTCGTTTACACCCTGAGGCGCGTCCCATCCTAGCGCATTTTTTGTGGTGAATCAGTAGCGAATTAGTACAATGCTTGAGCAACACCGGCGGAACTCCGATCACCCGATCACCCGATCTCCCGATCTTTCCCCTTCTCCCACGCCTTCGCGTACTTCCAACTCACGTAAGCGGCATGGTTCATCAAGACCAACAATCCTTCGCGGCCATCCAGAAATCCCAGCCGAAAAAAATATGCCCAAATGAATCGCACCAGCGGGCGCAAAACGATGTTGACCACGCTAAACTCGACTTTGCGCTCTCGCACCACCATGTCCGCGCCCAGCGACGAATAGCGGTTCGCGTGATCTATAAAACTTTCCAGCGTCGGATAGGCATGGTGAATCAGATCGCCGTCCAAGTGCCCCAATTCGCCCTCCATCTTCATGTCTTCATGCACATCGCGCAGCTCAAATTGCGTCGCGCCGCGCCGGATCATGCGCAGCTTGGGGTCAGGATAGTAGCCGCTGCGCCTGATCCACTTGCCAAAATACATATTGCGGCGGTTCATGGTGTAGCCGGCGAATTGCGGCGCTCCCGATTTCAGCGCCTTGATGCTGGCGGCAAGCTCCGGGCTCACCTCTTCGTCGGCGTCGAGCGAAAGGACCCAATCGCTGCTCGCCTTCTCCAGCGAGGAATTCTTCTGCCGCGCAAATCCTTTCCACGGCTCAATGAAGACCTTTGCCCCAAACGATTGCGCAATGCCTGCAGTCCCGTCAGTGCTGCCGGAATCCACCACGATCATTTCGTCGGCAATTTCCTTTACGCTTTTGAGCGTGCGCGCGATGTTGGCCTCTTCATTGAGGGTGATGATGCAAACTGAAAGAGTCATGCGCGGAAGGATAGCAGGAGTTTGCGCAGCGGGTCATCCACGTGCAGTGCGCTCCTGTAAAATGGCGAAGCAATTCGCTTACAGTCCATGAACTATCGCGACCAGGAAAAGTTTCTCCAAGGCAGCCGGATCTGGGGCGCCGCCCTGTGTCTTGCTTTTATTCTCTTCGCCGTAGCAACCCGTGTTGCCATTGGGGGCAGGTGGAGCGCCGCTCAAACCATCGTCTACATCCTTGCAGCGATGGCCGTGGCTACGCTCATGTATTACACGCCGGACTATTTACACCTGAGCGTGACTCCAGACAGAAAGCGTCGCTGGGAAACCAAGGTTCGCTGGCGCATCATCGCCGCCGTGCTGCTGGCGGGAATGCTGCTGGCCTCCTCCAATGGCGGCCGGCTTTTCGTTCTACTTGCGGTCGCCTGGCTTTCTGCGGCGAATTGGCTGGCCCCAAAGAATATTCCTCCACGGTACCTGGCAACTTTTTTGTGGAGCACTGATCTCGCTCTTCTTTTCGCCGCCTTGATAAAAGCCGGCTCCGCCTCCGCGGCCATCGATCTCCTACTGCTGGCCGCAGCCGCGCATCTAGCCATCGTGAGAAGGGAAGACCATCATCTGCGCTGGGCGGTGATTTCATTTCTGTCCGGCTTGATTATCGTCTTCTTTGCCGCTTCTCCGTTCGCTCGCACCGCCTTGATCGCCGCAGTAGCGTCGTTATTGGTGGCGACTGCGGGCACAGCATGGCTCGTCCATCGCGCACGCGAGCAAAACGCACGGAACGTTGGCGCCGCCATGCGGGAGCTGAGCGAATTCACCGGCTATCCTGCCGATCGCATTCAGCATTTGTGGGCCACCAGCAATCAGCAACTGGCCGCAAACTGGCAGCTTGCTCATCCTGCTGAGGACAATCCGGAAGAAATGGCTGAGTGGTACCGGCAAAACTCTGAGCTCTATCTCTTTGCCATCTCCGCCTATAACCTGGAGTACAAGCGCATTCGCTCCAACATGAAGGTTCTGCGCCTGGCGCGTGGAGCAACCCTTGACTACGGCGCAGGCAACGGCGAGATACTGCTCGACCTGGCGCGCCGGGGCCACCGTGTCGCTTACTACGATGTGGAGGGTGTGACCATGCGCTTTGCCCGCCAGCGCGCGGAGCGTCAGGGAGTTTCCATTGATTTTTTCCATAGCAAAGACGCTCTGGCGCAGGCCACGCGCGGGCGCGGCTTCGATACTGTATTTTCCTTCGACGTCCTGGAGCACCTGCCTGATCTTCCCGGCGAGCTCAACTTTCTTTCCTCATTACTCAGGCCCGGCGGCGTGTTCATTTTCGACGTACCTGCGGGTTCCACCAAGGCGCATCCTATGCACCTGAACCATAATCTCAATGTGCTTGCCTTCATGCGCGGCAAGGGCCTGGAAGACAGGCGCGGCCTCATGCTTCGCCTGCCGTTTCGCAAAGAGGAAAAATTCATCTTCCGCGCTCCGGGGAAGTAATCGTTTCTTTTGGCTGGACTAAGCTTGTCTTGCGCCGCGCTTCAAACTACACTCGCGTCAGCAAATTCTTTCTAAAGCTGAATTCCTTTTGGCGCCCAACCCACAAGGCGACGCATTCCCTCTCACGCGACACTCGATTGTCGCTGCCGCCCAGGGCTCTGATCCACAGGAACGCACGCGCGCTCTGGACGCCATCACCATGGCTTACTGGCGGCCCGTTTATAAATATGTTCGTCTGCGCTGGCGGGTGGAACGCGAAGACGCAGAAGATTTCACTCAGGAGTTTTTCGCCCGCCTGTTGGAGAAAAATTTTCTTGACTCCTACGATCCCGCAAAGGGAAGATTGCGGACCTTTCTTCGCGCCTGCGTGGACCGGCTCTTCATGAATCAGGCCCGTGACGCTCATCGCCAGAAACGGGGAAACTCAGCGGTCCACGTTTCGCTCGATTTCGAGCAAGCCGAGCACGAACTGGCCGCAGCCCCACTTACCCAATCGCCGGAAGATTATTTCGAAAAAGAGTGGGTGCGAACTCTCTTTGCGTTGGCGGTGGAGCGCCTGCGCGCACAATGCGCAGCAGCCGGAAAGATCGCGCAGTTTGCTTTGTTCGAGCGCTATGATTTGGGCGACGCCGATACCCGGCCTTCTTACGCCGATCTCGCCGCTGAATTCCGCATTGCGATGACAGACGTTACCAACTATCTCGCTTTTGCCCGGCGTGAGTTCCGTCGTTGCGTTCTCAGCCAGTTACGCGAGATGACCGGCAGCGAAGATGAGTTTCGCCGCGAGGCGCAGTCGCTGCTCGGGGTGGAACCAGAATGAAGTTTCTGCCTGACCAGGTCGTTGCCCGGCTGCACACGGAAATGCGGCTCCCGGATCTTTCCGGCACGCGCTATCGCGTGGCCAGGTTTATTGGGCAGGGCGGCATGGGCGCGGTCTGGCTGGCGGAAGATACAATCTTGCAGCGCAATATCGCGCTCAAGATATTGTCGGTTGAAGGCAGCTCGGCCGATCTGGCCGCGCGGCTCATGCGTGAAGCCGTGGTTCTGGCAGGCCTGGAACATCCAGGCATTGTCCCTGTGCATGACGCCGGCACTCTGCCTGACGGCCGCGCTTTTTATTGCATGAAGTATGTACAGGGCCAGACATTGGACCGGCACATTGCCGGCATGGAGCTGCGCCGGCGCCTGCAGTTGTTGCAACGTATCGCTGAGCCTCTGGCTTTTGCGCACTCGCGCGGCATCATCCATCGCGATCTCAAGCCCGGCAACATCATGGTAGGTTCGTTCGGGGAAGTGCTGATCCTGGATTGGGGATTGGCGAAGATTACCGGCGTTGCTTCCACCGCGGTCACCGAAAACGCCGGCACTGAAAATGCCGGCAGTCAGTTGCCGTCGGTCGATGCGGTAACAGCTCACGGTGCGGTCCTGGGCACACCTGGCTTCATGGCGCCGGAGCAGGCCCGGGGTGACGTGGCGCGGATCGACCAGCGGACTGATGTGTACGGCCTGGGAGCAATCATGAGCTTTATGCTGCGCGACCAAGCCGAAGCCGGTCGCCACAAATTGGCATCACGCCCGCTTCAGGCAATCTACGGCAAAGCCATGGCGGCAGAGATGTCTGCGCGTTACTCTTCGGTGCAGGAGATGGCCGCTGATATTGCAAGGAATCTTGAAGGCCTTCCCATTGAAGCCTATCGCGAAAACGTGCTGGAGCGAACCCTCCGTGTGGTGAACCGCAACCGCGTGGCGGTAGTGCTGGTGCTGGCTTACCTGTTCATGCGAATTTTATTTGTCGTGTTTTCCCGGCACTGATTTAAAGACTTTTGCCAAAGCGGTTAATACGTTATTGAACGGACATCAATCTGCGAGGGGACAAAAACATGAACAAGATTTTGCTGGGCCTGCTGCTAGGCGGCGTGTTGGGGATTCTCGATGGCCTTACTGCCTGGTTTACGCCGGAGGTGCGGAATGGCATCCTGGGCATTGTTATGGGGTCAATGTTCAAAGGCATCATCGCTGGAATCCTGATCGGCTTTTTTGCGCGGAAAGTAAATTCGTTGCCGCTGGGAATTGTTTTTGGCTTGGCCGTAGGAGCGTTTCTGGCCTGGATCATTGCTTTCATGCAGCATGGCTATTACTTCCAGATCATGCTGCCAGGCGCGATGGTCGGCCTGATCGTCGGCTATGCCACGCAGAAGTATGGAGCGCCAGCCCAGATGCAGCGGACGTAAAAAATCGGGTTTCGCGGGTTCAGCGTTGTTTGATCAGATCGTCTGAAAGCAGGCGCGCTTTCAGGGCAAAATTATGGGCGCGCGCCAGGTCATTTTCTGTGGTCGCCTTGCGGCTCTGGGTGATGAACTCCCTGATCTGCTCCCGCATCGCCTCTTCATCTTTGGAGAGTTGGCGTTTGATGCCGTTCAGGTTTGTCTCGGCGCTCTGCAGCAGCTGTTCGGTGGAGGTCTTATCCTGCGCGCCATAGGTTGTGGTGGGGCCCGGGGATATCTGGCCTTCAGGCGGTGTGGGCTCGGGGCCTGGCTTAACAACTGTCGTTGGCACTTTGTTGTGGGCCACTTCCGGCTTATCTCCACTAGCGGGAGCGGGCTTTCGTGGGGACGGCTTTTTCGCGTGCTTCGGTTTGTCTTTCTGGGCCTTTTCCGCCTGGGTCTGTTCGGTTGGCGGCTGCGCTGGTTGCGCCTGTTGCTGATCAGCCTGCTGCGCCTGAGATGGTTCGGGCGCGGGCGTAGGTGTTGGCTCCGGAGCCACCGTGGACGGAGGTTGCTGTGGCACCACCAGCACCGGCTTTTTGTGCTGGCACCCACAGAGAATTCCCAGTCCGAGCACCACAATCGACGTGTTGAGACGAAGTAGTTTCATGCTTTGCTGATTGAGCCCTCCGGCGCACCTGCTGGCTGCTCACCGCCGACTGTAGTTTCCACCAGCGGAAAGCGTAGATAAAACGTTGTTCCATGCTCCATGATAGAGGTGAATTCTACCGATCCGTGATGGAGCTGCACCACGCGATATGCCATGGCCAGACCGATTCCGCTGCCGCCCGATTTGGTGGTGAAGTATAAATTAAAAATCTTGTCGCGAATATTTTCCGGGATGCCCGGCCCCTGATCGCGCACCATGATAATGGCGCCCTCGCCTTCCCGCCGTGCGCCAATCCTGAGCGTGCCTCCGTCCGGCATGGCCTGCACGCCATTGAGCACAATATTCAGAAGCGCCTGCTTGACCAGATCAACGTCAATGCGCACGGGCAAAGATTCCTGGCCGGGTTGGCGCTCGATGATGACTTTGTGCCGCTCCGCCGCGGGCGAAGCCAGAATCACCACGTCCTCCACCACTTTGCGCAGGTCCATCTCATTCAGTCGTAGTTCCACCGGCCGCGTGAAGTCCACCAGCGTTTGCACCACGCGATCCAGGCGCTGGATCTCGCTGCCGATGACGTCGACGTGCCGTTTTGTATCGGGATCGATCTCTTTCATTTTCTGGCGCAGAACTTCCAGGTGCACCACAATCGCATTGATCGGGTTCTTTACTTCGTGGGCGACGCCGGAGGTAAGCCTGCCGATGGCGGCCAGCCGGCGTGACAATTCAATCTCATCTTCGATGCGGTGGACGGATTCGGCGTCGCGCACCGTCAGCAGCGCGCCGATGCGTTCGCCATGTTCTTCGATGAAGTCGAGCGAAATCTGTATGTGCCGTCCCTGTTCGTTTTCAATTTCTTCCGGACCTAGAGGCGTGCGCGATTCGAATGCATCAAGAATGGCGCTCCCCATGCGTGAGTCCCGTGAAAAGATTTCCGCCGGATGACGCCCCAGCATCTCGCCGCGCGGCTTGCCGATAAAGCGCTCGGCCGATGCGCTGACTAGCACGGCGTTGAAGTCGCTGGTGAACAGCATGACGCCGTCCTGCAAATTGGCCATCATCTGGTCCAGATTTTCCTTCAGTGCAGAGAACACTTCTTTCACGTCGCGCATCTGCCGGCCCAATCGCTCAATCTTGGTGGAAACCGTGCCGTATTCGTCCGAGCGTTTGGGAGGTGTCTCTACCAGCTCGGCCTTTCCCAAACTGATCAGGTCAAGGCGGCGGCTGATCGCGGCCAGCGGACGCAAAGCCAGATTGGACAGGCCTGCTGCTATCACCAGACAAATCAAAATCGCGGCGCCAGACAGCTCCAGGGCCTGCTTTAGCAACGGCCGCAACTCGTCCCGCAGAAGCGTAGTGGCCACGCCGATGCGTACCTCGCCGAATGCCCGGCCATCGCGCACCAGCGGAACGCGCGTGTCATAAATCTGCGGCGGGCCGTAAATCGCCTTCAATTGCCTGCGAATGCCTGAGTGCACGAACGAATCAAAGTCTTCCCGAGTTTCCAGTTGCTGGCCTAGAAGATTAGGGTTGGTGTGAAGAAACGCCACGCCCTTGGTGTCAACGATCGCCGCATCGTAGATCAGTCTTGAATCGCCGGTTGCAGATTCCAGCAGGTAATTCACCACCGGATCGGACTGCAGAAGTTCCTGCCATTCCTGTTCGACTTGGATGGGATCGTTAAGATCTATCCTGGTACTGTTCAGGTCCACCTGAAATGATCCGCGCGCCACTGAATATAGCTGCCGGGCGATGTTCCGGGAAATTTCCGCGGCTTGCTGCATACGCTGATGGACTACTTCATACACATAAACCGTGGAGAGCGTAGCCACGATCGCCACCACCATTGCGGTGATAGCGAAGACCAGCTTGGTTTTCAGGCGCAAGGCAGGCATGGATCACTTCTGCACCAGAGCTGTTCACCCTGGACTCTCATCAATATTCAGCCATCGTTACGGCAAATGCAAAGCATGATTTTCAATTGGCGGCTTCATTAGCCAAGGCCGAGGCGCTGCCATATTCCTTGAGCTTATTGTGCAGCGTTTTCAGGCTGATGCCCAGGATTTCCGCGGCACGAGTCTTGTTGTTGTTGCTGGCCGCAAGGGTTTTCAGAATGAGCATTTTCTCGGCCTCGCCCACTGTTGTCCCCACATCCAGCCGGATTCCCTCTCCGCTGCTGGCGGCGACTCTTACTCCGGCGCTGCCGAAGTTCGGGGGCAAATGGCGCGGCTCGACCAGCGAACCATCGCAAACAATGACTCCGCGTTCCATCGTATTGCGCAGTTCGCGCACATTGCCCGGCCAGTTGTGGCTGTGGAACATTTGCAGCACTGTCTCGCTCACGCCGGCGACCTGGCGGCCATGTTTGGCATTCATGTCGGCCAGAAGCGCGTCCACCAGTTGCGGGACGTCATCTTTGTGTTCACGCAGCGGAGGCAGATGAATATTGAAAACGTTGAGGCGGTAGTAGAGATCTCCGCGCAGCTCGCCTTTTGCCACTGCCTCTTCCGGGACTTTGTTGGTCGCTGCCAGTACGCGCACGTCGACCGGGGTTTCCACTTTGCTGCCCAGTCGCCGCAGCTTGCGGTCTTCCAGCACGCGGAGCAGTTTGGCCTGGGTTGCCGCCGGCATCTCGCCGATCTCGTCCAGCAGCAGCGTGCCTTCCTCCGCCAGTTCAAAGCAGCCGGCGCGGCGCTCCATGGCCCCGGTAAACGCGCCTTTTTCGTGGCCAAAGATTTCGCTTTCAATCAGCGTCTCTGGGATCGCCGAGCAGTTGATGGCTACGAACGGCTTGTTCTTGCGCGGGCTCATGTCATGGATGGTGCGCGCCACCATTTCTTTTCCTGTGCCGCTCTCACCCGTGATCAGCACTGACGCAGTGCTGGGCGCAACCATCTCAACCAAGTGGAAGATCTCCTGCATTTCTTTGGACGCGCCAACCATCTGCCCAAACAATCCGGTATCGCGCAGCTTGCGTTTGGTGGCTTCCAGTTCGATTGCGGTACCTCGCTGCCGCGCGGCATTTTGCAGGATCTGCCGCAGACGCGAAGGATCCACCGGCTTCTGGATAAAGTCATAGGCTCCCGCTTTCATCGCGTCCACAGCCACGTCAATGCTGCCCTGGGCTGTGAGCAGCACCACCGCGATCTTCTGTGGCTGATCGGCCAACCGTTGCAGCAGTTCCATGCCATCCATGCGCGGCATTCTGAAGTCAGTGATCACGATACCCGGTGACCACGTTGCTACTTTCTCCAGGCCTTCGAGCCCATCTTTCGCGGTTTCCGTCCTGTATCCCCAGGCGGAGACGAGCTCGGCCAATCCCGAGCGTTCATTCTCTTCGTCTTCCACGATGAGGACTTTTTCCTGTACGCCCAAAGAATGTTTCCCCTTCCTTCAAGAGATTACACCACTTCAGAATTCCAGAGCAGCAGCAACCCTGGTGTTAGATGAGGAACCGTGTAAAAAAGTCTATTCTACGTCTAAGACAATGAATCTAAATGCTTTATATTCCAGAGTAGACGCTTTCCGGGAAGTTTGCATCTAAATTACTAGAAGAAGCCCCTTCGCGATCCTCCATTTTCGTCTAAAAATTCATAAGGAGCGATAAGAAACAATGACCATAAAGAAGTATTGGATTGTGGCGGTAACGGCAGGTCTGTTAACGATAGGAGCGGTTGCTCAGAGCTCGGCCAGTGGATCAGCCTCCGGCAACGCCTCCGTCACTCCGGGTCAGGCGGGAGCCAATGCAAGCGCCAGCCAAAGCGCCCAGGCGCCGGGCGCTACCGCCAATGTAGATTCGTCCGCCAACGCGCAAGCCTCCCATGAACAGCAGGGCAATAAGAAAGATCAGAACTCGAGTGCCGTAGGCGCGGGCAGCAGCACAGCGGGCGCAGCCACGGCCGGCGGCAATAACGCTGGGGCAGCCCTTGGCAGCGGCACCACGCTACAGGCGGAGCTCAGCAGGTCAGTGGACGCCAAGAAAGCAAAGTCCGGCGATGAGGTGACCGCCAAACTGACGCAGGACGTCAAGTCAGATGGCAAAGTAGTCCTGCATAAAGGCTCGAAATTAGTGGGCCACGTAACGGAAGCACAAGCAAAGACCAAGGAGAATGCTGAATCCAGGCTGGGCATCGTATTTGATAAAGCGATTGGCAAAGGCGGCCAGGAGATCGCGTTCAATGGCGTGATCCAGGCTTTGGCTGCTCCGGCTCAGGGAACACTTTCCGTGGCAGGCGATGACAGCGGCAATCTCGGCGCTGGGGCGGGGAATGGTGGCAGCTCAATGGGCGGCGGACGCGCAAGCACGGCTCCTCTTGGCGGCGCGGTTGGCGGGGCCACTTCAACCGTCGGCTCGGTTGCTGGAGGCGCTGGCACTCCTGTCGGCTCCGTTGCTAATTCAACCACGGGCGCCGTCAACGGTTCCGTGAACAACGGTTTAGGCGCCGCCGCAGGCGGTACTCTGAATGGTGCTAGCCGTGGTGTTGTGGGATTACAAGGCGTCGCGTTGAATACTGCTGCAGCAGGCAGCGCGCAAGGTACAGTGCTCAGCTCCGCCAGTCGCAATGTGAAGTTGGATAGCGGAACGCAAATGGTATTGCAAGTTGCCGGTTCTGCTGCGGCGCACTAAGGATCCACAAACCTTTTCATGCGGTCAGGAGTTAATCCCTGGCCGCATTTTTTCATGGCTATCAAAACATGCGCCGTCAGAACTCATCAGCAACCGCTAGTCCCGCTCTTGACAACATGCCCCGCTGAAAAACCTGTCCTTCAGTAACTTGTTGATGGAGAATGAGCGTGGCAAGCTCGTACCATCCTGGGGAGAATACCGTCCATCCAATGCGTCTTTCACGGATCATTCCGGTTTTGTTGATGGCTCTTTTGCTTTCTACTGCCTTGGAGGCGGAGCAGCAATGGGTACCCCTGGGTCCCGATGGCGGCACGGTACGCAGCCTGACGTTCGATCCCCGCAATCCTGACCGGATTTTTCTTGGTACCAGCGCCGGGACTCTATATCTCTCCACCGATGGCGGGACTAGCTGGTCGCGCTTGGCCAAACTGGGAAACGCGGCGGAGATGGTTTTGGATCACATCCTGATCGACCCGAGGGAGCCCCGCAACATGTTTGCGGCGGCGTGGAACGCGCAACTGCCCAACAGTGATGGCGACCTCTTCCGCAGCAAAGATGCGGGCAAAACATGGGAAATTGTGGCCGATCTGCATGGAAAGTCTCTGCGCACGCTGGGCATGGCGGCCTCAAACTCGAAAATTCTGGTAGTGGGCGCCCTGGACGGAATCTATCGCAGCGGCGACGGCGGCCACGCCTGGGAGCGCATTTCTCCGGAGAACCACGCGGAGATCAAGAACATTGAGTCGATCGCCATTGATCCGGTGAATCCTGACGTGATTTATGCCGGCACCTGGCACCTGCCATGGAAGACGGAAGATGGCGGCAAAAGCTGGCACAGTATCAAGAAAGGCGTGATTGACGACTCTGATGTTTTTTCCATCGTCATCGATCAGGCGCAGCCTTCCAATCTTTTCATCAGTGCGTGTTCAGGGATTTATCGCAGCGAGTCCGCGGGCGAACTGTTTCGCAAGATCCAGGGCATTCCTTATTCCGCGCGCCGTACCCGCATGCTGCACATCGATCCATCTGATCACAGCGTGGTCTATGCGGGGACCACGGAAGGACTGTGGAAGACCGCGGATTCGGGTGCGACCTGGAAGCGAATGACCGGCTCGAACGTTATCATCAATGATGTACTGGTGGATCCGCGACGTCCGTTGCGAGTGCTGCTGGCAACTGATCGCGGCGGCGTGCTGGCCAGTGACGATGGCGGCGCCACCTTTGCCCCTTCAAATCGTGGATTTACGCACCGGCAAGCGGCAGCTTTGCTGGTGGACCATAAAGACGGTTCGGTGCTTTACGCAGGCCTCCTCAGCGACAAGGAGTTTGGCGGCGTTTTTATTTCTTCCGATGCAGGCCAGACTTGGAAGCAAATGAGCGATGGGCTCGACGGCCGCGACGTGTTCGTGCTGCGGCAGGCGGCGGACAACTCTCTGATTGCTGGAACAGATCACGGCGTCTTCAAACTCAAGCCGAACACTGCGCACTGGTTTTCGCCTGGCGCGGGAGATACCGGCAAAACTTCCATCGGTCCACCCAGGAGGAAACTGGTTGCGCTTAGCGTTGTCAACGAAATGAACGGGCGCATCAGCACGTTGGAAGTCACCCAGACTAAGTGGTTCGCCGCCACTGCAACGGGGTTGTTCGCAAGTTCAGATTCTGGCGAAAATTGGCGCAGGGAAGCGCTGCCTGGAATTACTGGGCCTGTTGTAGGGATCGGGATCGCCGGCAAAGTCGTAGCGATCGCCGGCCGAAACGTGGTGGCCGTCTCCGTCAGCGGCGGCGAAAGCTGGCTGCCCCCCTCCAAACCGCTCGATGCCGATTTCGTCATCAACTCCGTGGCGGTGGACAACACCGGTGATATATGGCTCGCGGCCCGCAGCGGCCTTTTCCGCAGCACAGACGCCGGTGATTCATGGAAGCGCATTACCACACTTCGGCTCGCCGACATCCTCACCGTTCAATTCGACGAAGAAAACCATCGTATGCTTGTTGTCAGCGGATCTTCCACCAACGTCTTTGAGTCTGGCGACAACGGACGTACTTGGAACGCCATCAATTCCGGCTGGCGTTTACGCAATCTGCAGCTCAGTCACGGACGCTTGCTAGGCACCACCTCATTCGATGGCATCGTGATTCAACCGGAAGTTACTGCTGCTGCGGCGGATAACGTTACCGGAAGCGGCACGCGTTGAGCAACAGCTACTCAGGATGCGGTAAAAACTACCCAATTCAGCCGCAAGACCTCATCTAACC
>JBARMK010000335.1:0-6387 GCA_049802395.1 Candidatus Angelobacter sp. | reverse complement strand
CTGATGAGGATATCGGAAGACAAAAGGGAAGCTCTGGTCCTGAGCCGGTTTCAGGACTTGAAATACGAAGAGATTGCCCAGCTTCTTGGCTGCGAAGTCGGTACGGTGAAGACCAGAGTGCATCGCGGGTTACAGGAGCTGCGGGAGATTTTTCATCAACTACAGAGCAAACCGGCCAGTAGAGGGGGTTCGGAAGGGCCCTGGCCCAACCCCGGGAGTGTGCAATGAACTGCGAAGCGATTGGCGAACTGTTGCCCGACTATCTGCAAGACAGGCTCAGTCCTGAACTGACAGGAATTGTGGAAGAGCATCTGGCAGGCTGCCAGCCCTGCGGCGAAGAGGCTGGCCTATGGAAGAAGCTGGTGTTGCTGCCGCAAGAGCTGCCCAGCCCGGCATTGCATACAAGATTTAAAGCAATGCTTGAGAGTTACCAGGAAGGCCGCTTAGAAAAAACCAGCTTGGCTACGAAGCAAAAAAAGGTGCCGGCCGCAATGCTATGGGGGCTGGGGAACTGGAAACAACTGCCGTTCGCTGGCGTAGCATGGGCCTGCTTGTTCCTGGTATGTGGGTACTTGATTGGCAGACAGTCAGATCGCGCTCCCAATCCCGATGTCGCGCGGAAATTTGAAGCGATGCAAGGCGAACTGGCTGCCACGCGCGAGATGGTTGCTCTGTCCATGCTGCAGCAGCAGTCTGCCAGCCAGCGGCTGGAGGGCGTGAGCTGGAGCACCCGGTTGCAGCAGCCCGATCCCAAGGTCTTGAACGCGTTGCAACACACCCTGCGTTTTGATAACAGCGTGGACGTTCGCCTGGCCTCACTCGATGCTTTGAGCCATTACTCTGACCGCCCTGAAGTTCGTCGGTCATTGGTGGAAGCGCTGCAAACCGGGCAGTCACCATTGGTTCAGGTTGCTTTAATCGACCTTTTGGTTGACCTGCACGATACCAGCGCTGTGCCGCAATTAAAGAGGTTTCAACAAGATTCCAAAATCGATCCTACGGTACGCAAGCGAGTGGATTGGGGAATCCTGCAGTTGAATTGAGGCGCGATGGGATCGGAACAATAGAAGGGTTAGTCAAGATCAGGAAGAGAATGTTTGGAGATTGGCCATGATCAAACAAAAGTTTCTTACGTTGGTCCTAATGTACGCCGTGGCGATGATGTTCCTGCCACAAATCGGCGGGCCGGTAAAAGCAGCGGGTGACGATGAGGATTCGGATTCGAGTATGCGGTTGCAGGAAAAGGAAACCATCCGCAAGTCATTCAATCTGAGCGCGGCGCACAAGGTGTTGGAGGTGGACAACATCTTCGGATCTATCGATGTGGTGGGCGGTGCCGGCGATCAGGTACAGCTGGTGATCAGCAAAACGATTTCGGCTGAATCCAAAGACAGAATGGATGCGGCGAAGAAAGAAGTCACTCTGGATGTTACCGATCAGCCGGACTTATTAAAGCTTTACGTGAATGGCCCGTTCCGCTGCAATTGCCAGAATGGCGATGGAGGGTGCGTGGGCTGGCACGGCGATAGCGGTTACCGGGTGAAGATGGATTTCCAACTCCAGGTGCCACGTAATATCGAGGTGAACCTCAAAACCGTCAATTCGGGCTCCGTTCATGTTCGTGATGTCACGGGAAATTTCTCCGTTCACAACGTGAACGGCGGAATTGAGATGCAGGATGTCGCCGGCTCCGGCCTGGCCAAAACCGTGAACGGACCGGTAAAGGTCACGTTCCGGGAAAATCCCCGCGAGAAGTCTGACTTCGCGACTATCAACGGCAACGTCGAGCTGAATTTTGTTCGCGGGCTTGCCGCCGACTTCCGTTTCAAAACCATGAATGGAAATGTTTACAGCGACTTTGAGCTGACTTCGCTGCCGGCACAAGCGGTAAGCGCGGAGCATCGCGGTAGTAAATTCATCTTTCGCTCTGACCGGTATACCGGCGGGCGAATTGGTAATGGCGGCCCGGAAATCCGGGCCGAAAATCTGAATGGAGACATACGCGTTCTTGAACGCCATGAATAAATATATGAACTGTTTTCTTAAGAGCTATAGATACCTCATTTTGGTCGTGGCGGTTGCTTTGGCCACATGCGCGCAGCCTGCGGCCGCGCAATCGGATAACAGAGTCACAGTGCCGTTGACTGATCCTTCGCGTCCGGTAAACCTCCGGGCCCACTTGGTTAGCGGCAGTATCACCGTAAAAGGTGCTGACGTGAAAGAAGTGGTGGTGGAGGCCAAGGCCCGAGGCGGTGAAGAGTCAGGCCATGACGCGAGAGCCAACGGCATGAAACGCGTGCCCATGACCTCGACCGGTCTGAATATTGAAGCGGAGAACAACCAGATTCGCGTCAGCACAGACTCCTACCAGCGCACGGTTGATCTCACCATCACCGTGCCGGTGCACACTTCGCTCTCACTGCATTCCGTGAACGACGGCAATATTCTTGTAAGCGGCGTGGATGGAGAGCTGGACATCAATAATGTCAACGGCGAAGTAGACCTGAAAAACATTGGCGGCAGTGCGGTCGCCCACGCGCTCAACGGGCACGTGGTGGCTACATTCAACCGCATTGACCCGCAAAAGCCGATGGCCTTCAGTTCATTAAATGGCGATATCGACGTAACTTTTCCGGCTGATCTGAAAGCCAATGTGAGCCTGCGCACCGACAACGGCGAGGTTTATAGCGACTTCGATATCAAAGTGCAGAGCACCGCGCCCCAGCAGACGGTGGAAGACAACCGCGGCAAAGGTGGAAAATATCGCGTGAAAGTTGAGAAGAATGTGCTTGGCACAATCAACGGCGGCGGACAGGAAATTCAGTTCAAGAATTTCAACGGGAATATCTACATCCGGAAAGCGGGAGCCAGGCAGTAACATTGCCCTCACGAACCGACTCGAAGACTTGAAACCTTTGGCAAACAGCGTTCTAAAGGAAGTGCCGAAATTGAAGGTCGGTGACGGAATGCCGGATTCCAAAGCAGTAGATCTGAGCTTTACTTCCGCTTCGCCCTCGCAATCGCATCCAAAACTGAATCGTCGGTCTTTTCGGCCTTGAGCCTCGTTCGCCGCTCGGGCGTAAGATCGAAGTTTACGCCGTGCTGGTTAATGCGGTTGGTCAACTGAGTCGAGCTCACCCGATTTGCCGCCATCAACTCGACGTCTTCGAGGGTGAGAGCATCGGAGGCTTTACGTTCGGCCTGGAGCCGCCGGGCCGTAGCTTCCACCTCACGCATCACGCGGAGCAAGTTGCCGCCCAGGATTTTCAGGATTTCATCACGCGTATAGCCCCGCTGAAGCAGCGCTTCGGTGATTTTGGGCAAATCAGCCACGGAGTCAATTCCTTGTGGCAGGGAAGTGACGCCGTCAAAGTCCGAGCCGAGGCCAACGTGATCGATGCCGGCAACCTTGGCCACGTGGTCAATATGGTCGATCAGAGACTTGAGCGGCGGACGGGGAAATTGCGCGGCCCACTTTTTCTCTATTGCAGCAGTCTCGTCGTATGTAACCGGGCTCCCGTCGCGATGCGCGTGCGCTTTCTTGAATGCCTCCACCTCGGCATCGCGCTGCTTTATCTTCTCTGGGTCGGAGGAGACCTTGCGGTAATTTTCATCAATGAATGCGGAGTAGAAATTTACCATCACCACCCCGCCGTTGTTGGTCATTGCGCGTAGCATGTCATCGGTCATGTTTCGCGGCTGATTGGTGAGCTCACGTGAAGACGAGTGCGAGGCGATCACCGGCGCCTGGCTCACGAGCAGTGCCTGATAGAACGTGGCATCGGAAACGTGGGAGATATCCACCATCATGCCCAGCCGGTTCATCTCGCGCACCACGTCTTTTCCGAAATCGGTCATGCCGTTGTAGTGCTTGATGTTGGGGTCCTGAACGTCGCCGGAAGAATCCGCCCACTCATTGGTGTTGGACCACGTCAGGGTCATGTAACGCACACCCAACTGGTAGAAATCGCGCAGGAGCCGGATATCGTTTTCTATCGCGTGGCCGCCTTCAATACCCATCAGCGCGGCAAATTTATGCTGCTCATGCGCGCGCACGATGTCATCGGCGGTAAAAGCCATGGAGATATTATCCGGGTGCCGGGCTGCTTGCTGATAAACGCTGTCAATCAGGTCCATGGCACGCTGGACGTAACGGCCTTTGAATTCAGGCTCGACCCAGATGGAGAAAAATTCCGCGCCCAGATTGCCTTGCCTGATCTTGTCGAGATCGATGTGGCCATCAAAGATCGGAGTGTTCTGGCCGAGGTCGAAATTTTCGTCAAGAAAGCGCTGTGGCGTATCGGCGTGCGTATCCACGATGATCGCAGACTGATGGATTGAGAGTGCCGTGTCGGCTTTGGGCCGCGGCGCGGCTACGCCTTTGGCGGTTTTCTTATGCGGATGATGTTGAGCTGTGGCTAAGGTTGAAAGCAGCAGAACGCATGCAAGCAAACTTTGTGGCTTCATTCTCGGGCAATTTTATCAGCCAACTGGTTCGCCTCACGCCATTCTGTATACCGGTCAGACACCATTACGTGGAAGCACGCCTGACGGCGCTCTTCCGCGGCTTCCACTAGCCCTTGATCGCGCAGGTTTTTCAGGTAAGCCTCAATCCACAGATGCTGGGAACGAGTCAGCCCGCGCTTGGCGAGGTCCACGGTAATGCCGGCCAGATGCGATGAAGCGTGTTCACCCATCTCTGGCGCCGCATTGCGATTGCTGCGGCGGAGCTTGTGCTGCTGTTCCATAGTCCGCACCGCGGAGTTCACCTGCAGTGGTGTATGGAACTGATTGAAATATGCTTCGCTCATGTCCTGGAGAAACTGATTACACCAGGGACGGCAATAGCGCTTGTCGGACTGCACGTTAGGGCTGACGCGCAGGGCCCGGCCCTCTTCGATTGGAACCAGTTCCTGTGTACGCTCCAATTCAAGCAACTGTTCGTTGTCCGCGATTCGCGGCAACTGCAGGCGGTCAATCTCTTCGTTCTGCCGCACCATGGAGTCCATGGAGCCACGCAGGACCGGGTTCCAGGCCACGCGGCGCACATGTGCACGGTGGTGCCGATAGCTGGTCGAACGGCTCGCTGCAAAGCCCGGCACAGTGGCCGCCATGGCCATCAGGAAGATCGACGAAGTGATTAAAGTTTTCTTAGCGCCCATCGGGTCCAGTCCGTTACCAAATGTTGAACAAACACAACATCGGCATTAGATGGCAAATTTTAAACCAGAGCTGCCGCATTTGAACCCAGAGTTTTACCTGAATTTCATATTTCTGCCGAACAGCAGGGCACAGTGCGATAGAGACTTTGGTAATCAATCGGTTAGATTCGCTGGCATTTTTTGTCAGATACTTTTTTGTTCGCTAACGACTATCGCGGCAGACGCAGTTTCTAATAATTCCAGACTCCCAACCCCGTCTCTTTTTGAGATTCGACGGAAGCTAAATTCTGCTCCAGTACCAGGCGTACCCCAAGATCCATAGGCACGCGTGCACCATTGCAGGAACTGCGGGCCTGCGGTGTATCCGCGTGCGAAAGGCTATCCCCAGCGCGCTGGCCACGGCCCAGAACGGAGCAAACCGCACCATCCGGGCAAGCAGGCTGACCATCAGGAACAGAGGCCAACTCGCATATCCACTGGCCTGTACGCTATAAACCTTGTACGGAATGCCGTTACCCGAAGATTTGGTCAATGTCCAGATGCCATCGCGTTCAAAGCCCGCCTGGGTTTTTGCAAACATGGCCTGCGAAACGAACGGCACCTCTAAAACCAGCGCTTTGGCCTGCCCGGGATTTCTTGCTCCCAGATAGAACATCACAGTCCCACCCGCAAGTGCGCCCAGCAGAATGCAGGCCAAAACGCGAGCAGAGCGCCGGAATGAATACAGCGCAACCAAAGTCAGCAGTACGTCGGGGACCACGAAGAAAAGCGTGGCCTCAGCAAAGCCCCAGAGCAGGCCCAGCCAAAGAACCAGCGAAGTGAAGACGAACTCGGGCCGATTGCTCTGCTCTATCGTTTGCTGCGGCATTACCGCCCGGTCCGCATGCGGAAGTAGATCATGGTCACGATCGCGCTCAGCAGAAAGGCAAGTCCGGCAATACGCCACGCATAAGCCGGCGGGATATCCAGTTCCTGGTGGGCCTGAAAAAACACGTAGAAGCCCGCGCAGGTCGCCAGCGCGATTACGGCGCTAACCAGCAGCGATTTCCATATCCATGAACCGTTTTGGCCCATACATTTTCTCCCGCCAAGCTACCGTCCAGAACGAAACAGAAATACCTTGTTCCTAGGAGCTGAATGTTATAACAAGAGTATTCTCGACAGCGTACTTATGGAAATAGAAACTGCCAGAAGGCCCCTGAAGACTCGCCAGGCAGCATGGGCC
>JBARMK010000334.1:0-20976 GCA_049802395.1 Candidatus Angelobacter sp. | reverse complement strand
AAGCCATGCGGAGGAGATTCGCGAGCGCACCGGCGGCGTCTCTGTGATCGTAACCAGGATCTGCCGCCGCCACGCAGCCACGTCTGAGACTGGCGCAAATGGTATTCCCATTGTGTCTGACTGGCGGCAGGTCGTTCATGCCGATGATGTGGATATTGTGGTTGAGGCCATTGGTGGAACAACGGTCGCTTTGGATGTGGTCCGCACCAGCCTGGAGAACGGCAAGGGCGTGGTTACCGCAAATAAAGCACTCATCGCGCTGCACGGCGATACGTTGTTTGCCCTGGCCCGGGAGAAAAATCTTCCTCTGGGAATCGAAGCGACTGTCGCAGGCGGCGTGCCGATAATTCGCGCTATCTCTGAGGCGCTGGCCGCCGACCGAATCCAGGCGGTTTACGGGATCGTAAACGGAACCTGCAACTACATCCTTACTCAGATGGAGCAGCATGGGCTTGAATTTGCCCACGCATTGGAGCAGGCGCAAGCGGCGGGTTACGCCGAAGCTGACTCCAGCCTGGACATTGACGGACTGGATGCGCGCGACAAGATTGCGATTCTGGCGCGCATCGCCTTCGGCCAGGGCATTCGCGCTGCGGAGATTCCCGTGATCGGGATCCGGAGCATCACCTCGACGGATTTTCATTACGCTCACCGGTTGAATTCGACGATCCGGCTGGTGGCGTCCGCCGAGCGGACAGCGCAGGGTATTCACGTTGCGGTGCAGCCGTGGCTGGAGCCGCGCGACTCCATGCTGGCTAAAGCGGCCGGAGCAAACAATGCCGTGTTCATCGCCGGCGAAAAAGTTGGGACGCAGATGCTTTATGGCCGGGGCGCGGGTGGCGGCGCTACGGGAACAGCGGTGCTTTCTGACGTGTTGCAAATCGCGCGGCAGATTGCGCTGCGGCAGAGCTCAACCACTTTTTTGCGCGGGTTTGACGGAGTAGAAGCACTGCGGCCCGTGCCGCGGGCCAATCCGGTGAGCTGGTTCTTGCGGCTGACGGTGGCGGACCGGCCAGGTATTCTTGCCCGGACTGCGGAAGCAATAGCCCGAGAAGGCATCAATATAGATTCCGTAATTCAGGAGCCCAATATGCCCAAAGACCGGCTCTCATTTGTGATTACTCTGGAACCGACGCTGGAAACCACGGTGCAGCGGGCCGTCGAAACCATCAATCGCTTTGAGTTCATGAAAGCGCCGGTATTGCTGTTGCCGATGATTTCGCCGGTGGAGGAACACGTCTAGCAATTTGCTAAATGAGTAAATTGGTAAATGAAGGGCAAGTAAATCGTTCGGTTCACGCCTTAGCGCTGTAGTTGCAACGAAAAAATATAGTATTAACTGCAACGATAAAATGTCACCCCTGGAAAAGTTTACCTGTCATCCAGGTCAAAAATAACGCAGCGGATCAACCCGGTCGAACGGGAAGCATGCTTCCGTCTGGAGCTAGCTCGAGATTTTCGCAAAGACGCCGTCATAAACGATTAGAAACTAATTTGTATTGTAATCAGAGAACCCGTACGCACCTGGCCGTCGACAAGCCGAAACGTCTTCGATCCCGCTCTCAATTGACTGAGCGTTGAGCGTGCTGGATGATGGATAAATATGAAAAATGCATCTTGTGTGAAAACCGGGGTCTTTGCGGGTATTTGCATTGCACTCGGCTTGAGTCTTGCAGCTTATACGCAGGCGTATTCTCAGAACGAGAAGGCGATTCAGAGGGGAGCAATCATGGCGAACCATGCCAGCGGTCCGTTTGAGGTGAAGATAACGCCACAGAAGCCGGACAGTCCGGTCGCTGAGGCTGCAAGCCTGAGCAGGATGTCCATTGACAAGCAATATCACGGCGACCTGGAGGCCACCGCCAAAGGCGAGATGCTGGCTACCAGCCCTGATGCAAAGGGCTCAGGCGTTTATGTTGCTCTGGAACGCGTGACGGGCACGCTCAAAGGGCGCAATGGCTCGTTTGTTCTGCATCACGTGGGAATTATGAATCGCGGCGTTCCCCACCTGGAGATTGAGGTAGTGCCGGACTCCGGTACCGGCCAGCTTGTGGGCCTTACCGGCAAGATGACCATCAACATCGCGGCTGGCGGAAAGCACTCTTACGAATTTGAGTACACGCTGCCGGAGGGACAGTAAGGACAAATCTGCCGGTATTCATAGCCGCGCTGTTACAATCAACTTCATGGAGGCAAAGCTGCTGCTCATCCCCTGGATGGTGAGTGTGCTTTATAGCAGCATTCCCCTATTCTGGTTCGCTATTCATCCTTTTGCTCATTCGTGGCGAAGGATGAACCGCTCACCCTATTTGTATCTTCTTCCGTTGTGGCTGGTGGTTATTTCTGCCCTTGCCGCGATTACCTGGCCATTTCACGAGTTGCAGCTCTACTACCCGCCTCATCATTGGTGGACGGTGGTGGCTGGCTTTGCCGGCGTGCTGGCCGGACTCAGCTTGACGACGTACTGGAGAATTCGTTCGTCGTTTGGCATTCAGAATTTCATCGGCGCTTCTGAACTGCATTCACAAGACGAGACAGCGAATCTGGTCACCACGGGAATTCATGCGCGGATGCGACATCCTATTTATGTGGCCCACCTGCTGATGCTGTCCGCATGGTCGTTCGCAAGCGGACTGCTGGTTCCTTGTTTCCTGCTGGCACTAAGCGCCTTCATCACCTTTCCGCTGATGATATGGGCGGAGGAGCGAGAGTTGGAACAACGCTTTGGCGTCAGCTATCGCGACTACAAGAAAAAGGTCCCTGCCTTTGCCATGCCGCTGTTCCATCCGTCACAGAGAAAGAAGCCGGCGTGAAGTTTGAACTCTTTGTTGCTTCCCGATATTTGCGCGCCAAGCGCCGCCAGGCCGTGATCGGGGTAATCACGGTGATATCCGTGATCGGCGTAACGGCGGGCGTGGCATCGCTGGTGATTGCGCTCTCTATCAACGCCGGTTTTCAGAAGGACCTGCAGGACCAGTTGCTTGGTTCGCAATCGCACGTCAACCTGCTGCGCGCGATGGATGACGGTATCACCGACTGGCGACCGCTACTGGAGCGGCTCAGGAAGGAGCCTCACGTGGTGGCAGCGGCGCCTGTGCTGTATGGAGAGGTGTTGGCATCCCAGGGCGCGCGCGGCAGCGGAGCGCTCCTCAAGGGCGTAATCCCGGAATATGAAAATACGGTGAGCGAGCTACTAAAATCCATAAAGTTCGGCTCGGGCGGGGCTCTGGCTCCGTGCGCAGAGAACGATCAGGACTGCAAGAACGGCCAGGCGCTGCCCCCGGTGGTGCTGGGAAAGGACTTGGCAGAAACGATCGGGGCCACTGTAGGAACGGTTATCAAGATCACCAGCCCGCAAGGCGACGTGACTCCTTTTGGTCTGCTGCCCAAATATCAAAACTTTAAAGTTGTGGGAATCTTCCGCTCCGGCTTTTACAACTATGACAGTGCCTGGGGCTTTATCCGGCTCTCAGACGCGCAGCGGCTTTTCAGCCTGCAGGACAATGTGATCTCAGTCATAGAGTTCAAGATTGACGATCTGTACAAAGCCCTGCAGGTAGGCGAAGAGCTTGAAAAAGCAGCCGGACCCGGATTTGTTGCCAGAAACTGGATGGAAGAGAATCGCGCCCTCTTTCGCGCCCTGCGGCTGGAGCGGGTTGTGACATTCCTGACCATCGGATTGATCGTATTTGTCGCAGCGCTCAATATTCTGATTTCTCTCATCATGATGGTCATGGAGAAAACAAAGGACATCGCCGTATTGATTTCCATGGGCGCAAAGCGCAGGCAGGTTCGGCGCATTTTCATGCTCCAAGGGGTCTTGATTGGATTAATTGGCACCGCTGCCGGGCTGATTCTGGGATATGGGATCGCCATTGCCGGGGCCCGGTATCACTTTATTACACTCTCGTCTGAGGTTTATTCCATCGATTACCTGCCGTTTGCGCCGCGCGCAATCGACGGTGTACTGGTGGCCGTGGTGGCGCTGTTTATTTCGTTTGTTGCCACTCTGTATCCCTCCTGGTCGGCATCGCGCGTTTTGCCTGCAGAGGCGTTACGCTATGAGTGAAATACCCCATTGCCCAAACTGGTGCGACGGATAGAAGATGCTAGAAGAGTTGGATTTGTATTGGGAAGAATTAAGAACTTTAATGAAATCTTCAGGTATTTAGCGGCAGAAATTTTGGAGATTAACTTCAGTCACATGGGTTCTAACTAGTACAAGGTTAGTTTGATGGGAAAGGCAATGAAAATGCAGGGAATAATGGGCGCCTGCACCGTTGAGGCGGGCAAGTGCATCCAATAGATCAAGCAGCCCTGCCGCCTGAAATCCTTCGTGTAAGCGGACTTAAGAAGGTTTACAGGTCGGGCCAAACGGACTTAGTGCTCTTTGAAAATTTGTCCTTCCAGGTAAGGAAGGGGGAAATGCTTGCCATCGTGGGTGAATCTGGCTCAGGCAAGAGCAGCCTTTTGCACATCCTTGGTGCTCTTGATCGTGCTTCTGCAGGTGACGTATACTGCGCCCAGATTCCCGTAGCGAAGCTTACTGACGATGCGGCCGCGGAGTTTCGAAATAGGTCCATTGGCATTGTCTGGCAGTTTCACTATCTGTTGCCGGAATTTACGGCGCAGGAAAATGTGGCCATGCCGCTCTTGTTGCGTGGCGACGCGCACCAGGCGGCTATGGAAAAAGCTGGCGGGTGGTTGCGTGAAGTAGGATTGGAAAATCGCAGCCATCATCGCGCGGGAGAGTTGTCCGGAGGCGAGCAGCAGCGGGTAGCGCTGGCCAGGGCGTTGGTTACAGGACCTGAAGTTCTGATGGCCGACGAACCGACCGGCGATCTGGACAACCAGACTGCGGAAATGGTGTTTGACTTGGTACAGAAACTGCATAGCGAGTACCGGCTCACTTCCCTCATCGTTACCCACAACCTTGAGTTTGCCCGTCGCTGCGACCGAGTATTGCGGCTGCATCACGGCCAAGCTGAGGAAGTTTCGCCCGCTTCAGTGTAGCGTTTAGGGCGAGGGACAGTTTTTGGGTTTGTCTGCCACGTGGCAGGTGTAGGTTTGTCCGACGCAGCAATTGCACTTCCTCGTGACGGAGGCGCTGAGCGGACAGTAAGGCTTCTTCTCGGAGAGTTCGCGTGTTCGCACCCGGGAAGTAAGAGAGATGTTTTCCGGCAGAGGTGACTGGGAGCATCTGGGTGAGGGGAATATGTTCGAGCGGTATACAGAAAAGGCACGGCGCGTAATCTTTTTCGCGCGTTATGAGGCCAGTCAGTTTGGTTCTCCGTATATTGAGACGGAGCACCTTCTGCTGGGCTTGTTGCGCGAAGACAAGGCGTTGACCAACCGCTTTCTACGTAATCATGCATCGGTGGAGTCCATCCGCAAGCAGATCGAAGGGCATACGACGATCCGTGAAAAGGTCTCCACTTCCGTGGACCTGCCTTTAAGCAATGAATGCAAGCGGGTACTGGCTTATGCCGCGGAAGAGGCCGAGCGCCTCAGCCATAAACACATCGGTACCGAGCATCTCCTGTTGGGATTGTTGCGCGAAGAAAAGTGCTTTGCCGCGGAGATTCTGCATGAGCGTGGACTGCGCCTGAGCGCCATCCGTGAAGAACTGGCGCGCAGCACCCAGGAAAAGGCCCAGCCCCAGCGCGGCGCGAACCGCGAATCTTCCCTGTTGTCTGAATTTTCGCGCGACCTGACCCAGGCAGCGATGGACAACCAGCTTGATCCGCTGGTCGGCCGTGAAGGCGAAGTCGAGCGCGTGATACAGATTCTGTGCCGCCGCACCAAGAACAATCCGGTGCTGATCGGCGAACCGGGCGTGGGCAAAACGGCGATCGTGGAGGGCCTGGCTCAGCGCATCGCCGATGGCGACGTTCCGTCCTTTTTGGCGGACAAGCGCATCCTGGGACTCGATCTCTCATTGATCGTCGCCGGAACCAAGTACCGTGGACAATTTGAAGAGCGCTTGAAGACCATCATGAAAGAACTGATGGAGAACCAGAACAGCATCATTTTTATCGATGAGTTGCACACGCTGGTGGGCGCCGGCTCGGCCGAGGGTTCGCTCGACGCTGCCAACATCCTGAAGCCCGCGTTATCGCGCGGAGAAATTCAGTGCATCGGTGCAACCACGCCGGGCGAGTACCGCAAATCCATTGAGAAAGACCGTTCGCTGGAGCGGCGCTTCCAGGCCGTGAAGGTACCACCGCCGAACGAAGAGCAGGCGGTCAAGATCATTTACGGAATCAAGGAGCGTTACGAGAAGTTTCATGCCGTCAGCTACACGGATGAAGCGATCCAGTTCGCTGTTTATCATTCAAACCGCTATATTCCAGACCGCTTCCTGCCGGACAAGGCGATCGACCTGCTGGACGAGGCAGGCGCGCGCGTAAAGCTGCGCCAGACCTCGCTGCCGGACGAAATCACCGAAGTCCAGAAGCGGATCAAGTTCATCGTTCATCGGATGGAGAACGCCATTGCGAACCATGAGTTCGAGAAGGCACGCTTCTACTCCGATGAAGAGCGCAAGGAGCGCGAGAACCTGCGTGCCCTGCGCGAGAAATATCACCTGGATGAGTCCGCTACCGGCGTTGTGGCCCGCGAGGACATTGAGGAAGTGGTCAGCCGGTGGACCGGCGTGCCCGTGACCTCCATCAAGGAAGAAGAAACACAGAAGCTGCTGCGGGTGGAAGAAGAGCTGCACAAGCGCGTGATCTCGCAGGACAAGGCGATCAGCGCCCTGGCCCGGTCGATCCGGCGCTCGCGTGCAGGCCTGAAATCCCCGCACCGTCCAATTGGCTCGTTCCTGTTCCTGGGGCCGACGGGCGTGGGCAAAACCGAAGTGGCCCGCACCCTGGCGCACTTCCTGTTCGGCAGCGACAAGTCGTTGATCCGCTTCGATATGTCAGAGTTCATGGAGAAGCATTCGGTCAGCAAGCTGATTGGCTCGCCTCCGGGATACGTGGGCTACGAAGAAGGCGGTCAGCTGACTGAGCGCGTGAAGCGGTCACCCTACTCCGTTGTGCTGCTGGATGAGGTCGAGAAGGCGCATCCGGATGTGTTCAACATTCTATTGCAGGTGCTGGAAGATGGCCAACTCACTGACGGCCTGGGCAACACAGTTGATTTCAAGAACGTAATCATCGTGATGACCTCCAACATCGGCGCGCGGCATTTGATGAAGCGCAAAGGGCTGGGCTTCTCGCTCGATAAAGAAGAGATGGTCAGCGATAAAGTTGAAGAGATGGTCAAGCAGGAAGTGAAGAAGACTTTCAATCCGGAATTTCTAAATCGTTTGGATGAAGTGATTATCTTCAATGCCCTGGTTGATTCCGATCTTATCCAGATCCTGGAACTGCTGGTGGGACAGCTGAACGGCAACCTGGCGCAGCGTCACATCACGATTACCGTGAACGAGGAAGCCAAGAAGTGGATCTTGGACAAGACGCTGGGCGACCGCAGTTACGGCGCGCGTCCGTTGCGCAGGGCCTTGCAGCGGTACATTGAAGATCCGCTGTCTGAAGCTCTGATCCAGGGCACCATCACCACGCGTCCAGCCTTCATTGAGGTCTATCTTGAAGGCGACCAACTGTTCTATCGCCAGGTGGGCGATGGGGTGGAAAAAGGCGATGGCGTCCTGCTGTATAGCAACTAGCTCCTCACAAAGCAATTAGCCAAAACCCGTCGAAGTCGGCGGGTTTTGTTTTTTGCGGGCAACTTTGCTTTGACGACTTTGCTTTACTGATGGCCTATTAAGGATTTAAGAGAACGACAAACGTGGTGCCCCGGGGAATCGGGTAGGATGGTGGCGAGAGCGCGGTAAGTTTTCCATGATCCACTCGAAAACCTTGAAGTTCGGCTTTGACAGGATCGACAACATACATGAATCTGCCCGTAGCATCCAGGCCAGCCATCTGAGAGGATTGAGCCGCATGTGAATGAAGATTTGAGACGGCTATTGGCAGCTCCTGCAACTTACCTCCCGATACATCAAATGCCAGCATTCCATCTCGCGTAACCACATACGCGGACTGCGATGACGCGTCTACCGTAAGCAAGGAAATCGGGCTGGTCTGGACAGAATCGGTCTGCTGTGTAGAGCCAGTTTCTTTATCTATCTGGTACGCGTTGATGGTGTTTCCAGTCGCCACAATTAACGTGCCGTGTAGGGATGTAACAGCCTCTATGGGAGCGCTGGTCAGAAATGGCGATCCTGGAATTGGAGCGAGTGAACCATCGCTATTGACCCTGAACCCTGCAATCAAATCAGAGCCGGCAGCGGCGGTGAAAAGGGATTGCGAGGGCGTATCAGTTTTTGGAACCGTTGCGGCCATCGGCGTGGGGGTCGGGATGGGCGTTGGAGTTGTGCCAGGTGTGGGCGTTGGGGAGGTAATCGGTGTGGGTGTGGGCGAGACACTGACCACGGTGCGGCGCGGTGATATGACGCACCCTGCCATAGCCGCCAGCAGCAGGCACACAATCGCGCCAGCGGCCAGATCTTTGCGCAGCTGAGATGGTTGAGGCCGCACATTTCAATGGATGCTCTACAGCAAGAGGCTGTTGGCCAGGGAGATTTGCGTGGTTTTTACGCCAATGTGACAATAGAGCCATGAGAAAACCCTTTTTCGTAGTACGAACGATATTGACGGCCGTGGCAGTGCTGCTGGGAAGCGCCGTGGCACAACAGTCCACGACCAACAGCCAGAGTGCGCCGGCAAAGACGCCATCTACCACGCCGGCAAAGACACAGCAGGCTGCGCCCGCCAAGAGCGATGCTCCGGCGCCGAAGAGCGACACGGCTTTTCCCTTCGCAACGAAAAAAGAGAAGGTCAGTTACGCACTGGGCATGAACATTGGCGAGAGCCTCCACCGGCAGCCCATCGACGTGGACCCCGACGTGTTGGCACAGGGTCTGAAGGATGCAATGGCTGGGGGCAAGACCAAGTTGACGGACGATGAAGTAAAGGCCACGCTTATCCAACTGCAAACCGAAATGCGGGGCAAACAGGAAGAACAAATGAAGCAGGCGACAGAAAACAATAAAAAAGAAGGCGAAGCGTTTCTGGCAGCGAACAAGACCAAGGCAGGCGTTGTGACTCTGCCCAGCGGTCTGCAATACAAGATTTTGACTGAGGGTAAAGGACCCAAGCCCACCGCATCCGACACTGTGGTCTGCAATTACCGCGGCACGCTGATCAACGGCACGGAGTTTGACAGCTCCTACAAGCGCGGTGAGCCTGCGACCTTCCCGGTAGGCGGCGTCATCAAGGGCTGGACTGAGGCCCTGCAATTGATGCCCGTGGGATCGAAGTGGCAGCTGTTTATTCCGTCAGAGATGGCGTACGGAGCACGCGGCGCTGGCGGCGAAATCGGCCCCAACGCGACGCTGATCTTCGAAGTTGAACTCATCTCAATCCAGGGCAAGAACCCGCCGGCTGCCGATAAAGCGCCTGGGGACAAGAAGTAGGGCGAATCACTTGGTTTAAGGCCGCCAGCGGCAGATCCGCTGGCGGCTGTCTTTTGGCGATCTGAAGCCCGCTTAGCGGCGGCCCTTCAGAATTCCCTCGATCTGCCGCAAATGATTGAGATCGTGCCCCGCCGCCATGCGGACTACCTGGCTTACGCTCTCATTGCCGCGTTCCTGGTGGACGCCATAATTTTCCCAGAGCTTGCGTGGAACCGATTTCAGCAGGGCCAGGTTCGCCTCCCGCAAAGCGCGGAAGCTCGCCAGCGATTGCCGCGGGTCGCGGCGTGCATAGTCAAACGTCTTGGCCCAAAGGTCCTGATCATAAGCCTGAATCGGGATGGCATTATTGGTGAGCACCTGACGAATGCGCCACGAGATCGCCAGTTCGGCATCTGCCAGATGAGCCACTATCTCCGCAATGGACCATTTATCGTGTGCGGGACGAGTCATCAGCTGCTTTCGGGTCTTTCCCTTGATCAACGATGCCAGTTTCGTGGGCGCGGCCTGCTGCAAACGCAAAGGGTCCTTGCCTTCACCATAACTCAGCAGCCGTTGGGTGTACTCCTGGACAGTCTCCTGCATGGGTCTCCTCCAGCTTTCGCACCATTTGATTTTCTTGGAAGGCAAAGCGACTCAGTAAAAAAATGGTCGTCCGCAATTGGAAGATCCCGTTTGTAAAATGGCCATGCGCCATGGCAGGAAATATGAATGAAGGCGCCAGCCGCGGACGAGCGGATTTTCTGTATCCTTCCGTTCGGGATTTCATCTAATATTCATACACGTCAATATATGAAACTCATTGTCTACTCCGCTCCGTGGTGCCGGGACTGCCATGTCGCCAAGCGCTGGCTGCTCCAGAACAACATTGCTTTTCAAGAGATCGACATTGAGGAGACGCCGGGCGCAGCAGAAGAAGTGGTCCGGCGCACCGGCAAACGGGCCATCCCGCAGTTCGTGCTCAACGGAGAATGGATCCAGCCCTATGTTCCCGGCGAGGGATTCAAGTATCAGGAAATGTCCGAGCTGTTCGGCACTTCTCAGTCTTAACGCCATAACGATCCCATACAGGCAAGGCGGTGCGGGACCCCCGCAAAATGTCCCGGAAGCTATTCTTGGTCTGAACCGTTCGTGCCGTTGCCGTCACCGCGGCGTAAGATCCAGGGGACCCTCCAGCGCAGCGATGGCGGTATGCGCAGTCGCAGGACACGTTCGCGGTAATGTTCCTCTGCCACGGAAAGCTCCCGCGCCTTGAGCAAGTCTTGCAAGGCGATCAACCCAACCAATTCCGGTCCGCCGTTCTGTTTCACCACAGGAAAGCGGGTGAGCCCGGTGGCCGCCATGCGGTTCACGATCCGGCGCAGGCGTTCGTCAGGATAGGCCACCACCGGCGGTTTGGCGAGCATATCCGAGAGCCGGACATTCCGGGCCTCGCCCTCGCGCAGATTGTGCACGGCAGTCGAGAGATCGCGGCGGGTCATCACACCAAGTAAATGCTGGTTGCCGTCAATGACCGGATAGACGCGCTGGCCGCGTGGGTTGTCATTGCGGGCCAGGACGCTCTCCAGCTCAGCGATAGTGGTCTCCGCCGGAAAGGCTGTGATATTCGTGCGCATGACGTCTTCCACGGCCAGCGCTTCGAGCGGATCAACGACATATTCACGGGACAGATGATGGCCGCGACGGCTGATTTTTTCCGTCAGGATGGAGCGCGACATGGTCAACACGGTAAGCGAATGCGCACAAACGCAGGCGATCAGCAACGGCAATATGGAGTGGTAATCGCCGGTAAGCTCGAAGGCAAAAATAACGCCGGTGAGAGGGGAGCGCATGGTTCCGGCGAGCATAGCGCCCATGCTGATGAGCGGCCAGAAACCCGGTCCCTGATGAGGCAGGAACAATGCATCGACCGCACCCAGGGCGCCGCCCATCATCAGCAGAGGCGCCAGGACGCCGCCGGAAGTCCCGGAACCAAGAGAAAAGCTCCAGATGAGAATCTTTACGATCAGAACTCCCAGGATGAGGTGAACCGTGGCGCTGCCCTGGAGTTCTTGCTGAATCACGTCATAACCAACGCCGAGCGCGCGCGGGTAGAAGAACCCGCCAATACCGATTCCCAGGCCACCAATGGCGGGCCACCACATCCAATGAATTCGTTTGAGATGGGCAAAGGCATCTTCAAAGGCGTAAACCAACTGCGTAAGCAGGGCCGAGAGGCCGCCGCTCAGCAGTCCGGCGAGCAGACAGCCGAAAAGAACACTGGGAGCCCAAACTACCTCATGCGCCGGCACAGGGAAGATCGGGCCGGAGCCCAGCAGATGCACGCGCGCGGCCGCAGCGGTGATGCTGGCCAGCGCCACGGGAATAAAGCTGCGGGGCTTCCATTCAAAAAGAAGCAGCTCGATGGCAAGCATGATGGAGGCGAAGGGCGCGGCAAATGTCGCTGACATGCCGGCGGCGGCGCCAGCCACCAGCAGCGTCTTGCGTTCGGCCGACGTAAGGTGAAAGAACTGCGCGATCAAAGAGCCGAATGCCCCGCCCGTCATGATGATTGGGCCTTCCGCGCCGAACGGCCCGCCGGAGCCGATGGAGATCGCCGTCGAAACCGGCTTCAGCACGGCGAGCCGCGGCTCAACTTTAGCGCCGCGCAGCAGAATGGCCTCGATTGCCTCAGGAATCCCGTGGCCGCGGATTTTGTCCGAGCCAAATCGTGCCATCAGCCCAACGATCAACCCGCCGACCACAGGAACGAGAATGACCCAGGCTCCGAGGTGAGCCCCGCCCGGAGAAGCCGGCGATGCGCTTAGGCGATGAAAGAAGAAGACATTGGTGAAAAAACTGATGAGTTTCAGCAGGACGACGGCCACATAGGCAGACGCCACACCGATGATCAAGGCCAGCCCTGAAATAGGTAACACCCTCCAGGTTGTGGTGAAGTCCCCGAGAGTTTCAACTGGATGAGAGAGCTGGTGTGAGGTAAAGCGTGGTGTTGCCGAGGTAGATTCGTTCATGGGGCCGCTTTCTTGGTTCCTCCTGTTCGTGGCCGGGATATGGTCGCGCTGTCTTTGACCGAGAAACTTTCGTTGGTTAGATGCAAAACAGTCTCTATCATTGTTGGCCCCATCTCGCGCAACTCCTGGCGCGCTGCGGCGCCCAGCTTGCGCAAGAGACCCTCGCCTTCCGGTGTGACGACGAGCGCGACCTGACGGCGGTCGTCAGCGGAACGAGACCGCCGAAGCAGATGGTGCTGCTCGCAGCGGTCCACCAACTCCACCATGCTGTTGTGGTTCAACTGCATCCTTTCAGCCAAGCGGCTGATGGTGGGGACGGAATCCTTGGGCAGACCCTTGACCGCCAGAACCAGCTGATATTGCTGGGGGTTAAAGCCTAAAGCCCGGGTAGCTTCCTCCATATGGCGATGGAAACGACGCAGCTGATAGCGAAATTCCGCCAGCGCTAGATATTCAGGGTCCGTTAAAGGCCGCAAGTTTTTTCCCTTTGACATTTTATATCGCTCCGCGACATAATAGCAACATTCTGCTAGATTCGAGCCTGGGCCTTCCCGATTGATCCCAAGTCAAAAGGAAAGGCCCTTTTTTCGTTTCCAAAAGATGGTCTCTCGATTGTAAATAATTGTGAATATATGTAAATATCCAATAAGAGGCAGCGCTTTGTCTATGTGAATAATCGGCTTAGAGCTGCAGCACTTAATGGTGTCGAGGGCAAGAGTCATTTAGAAATCCTGCTGCGATTGGCTGCCCGAAATCGGCCTGCGGGAATTGTGATCGCCTTTCTCTCCCATTTAGAATCACCAGTCATTCTTTTCAAGTATTTAAGGAGCGTCTTTGATCCCTCGCTATACTCGCCCGGAGATGGGCCATATATGGAGTGATGAAAATAGATTCAGGTGCTGGCTGAAAGTGGAAATAGCGGCCAGCCTCACTCTGGCCGACGCCGGAATCGTGCCGCAGAACGCCGCCCGCGCTATCGCCGACCGCGGCGACTTTGACCTGAAACGTATCCATGAAATTGAAGCCGAAGTGAGGCATGACGTAATCGCTTTCACCACGGCGGTCGCCGAGAAAATTGGCCCGGAGGCACGATGGCTGCATTACGGGCTGACCTCGAACGACGTGGTAGATACTGCCCAGGCGCTGCAAATCAAAGAGGCGTCACGCATTATTGCCGATGACCTGGAGCAGCTTAAGGCTGTGCTGGCTCGACGCGCACACGAGTTTGAACATACGCCCACGATTGGTCGGACACATGGTATACATGCCGAACCCACCACGTTCGGCCTGAAACTGGCCAACTGGTACGCGGAGACGGTTCGCAACATTGAGCGCTTCAAGCGCGCAACGGAAGAGATGCGTGTGGGTAAGCTTTCCGGTGCAGTGGGTACGTTCGCCCATCTGGAGCCAGAATTTGAAGAAAAGATCTGCCAGCGCCTCGGCCTGGCCGCCGCGCCGATCTCCACTCAGGTGATCCAGCGCGACCGTCATGCCTATTACATCGCCACGCTGGCGACAATTGCTTCCACGCTGGACAAGATCGCCACCGAGATTCGCCACCTGCAGCGGACGGAGGTCCGCGAAGCCGAGGAATATTTCAGCGAAAAACAAAAAGGTTCATCGGCTATGCCGCACAAGCGGAATCCGATCACTTGCGAGCAGATCAGCGGCCTGGCTCGCGTAATCCGCGCGAATGCACAAGCGGCGTTTGAGAACGTAGCGCTCTGGCATGAACGCGATATTTCGCATTCATCGGTGGAGCGCGTGATTCTGCCCGACTCCACAATACTGGTGGACTACCTGCTTTCCAAAACCATCCACTTGATCGATACGCTCATGGTCTATCCCCACCGCATGCTGAAGAACCTGGAATCTACAGGCGGGCTCGTTTTTAGCGGACAATTGCTGCTCGACCTCTCCGAACATGGCATGGCGCGTGAAGACGCCTACCGTCTGGTGCAGAAACACGCGATGAGAGCATGGAAAGAAGACCTGAATTTCCGTGAGCTGGTAATGAATGATCCGGAAATCACGGCGCGCGTGCCGGCCAAACAGATTGAGCAGGCGTTTTCCATCGAACGGCAGTTGAGGAACGTAGGAAAAATCTTTAAACGGGTGTTTAGGGAGTAGCGCTCCACTCAGAATTGCTACACAGAAATCGTGAACGACGTTTCTGTCCTGGTCACCGGACGATACATGGTGTCGCGCTCGACAGGCTGGCGGCCGGCCTCGCGAATCAGCCGCTCCAACTCCTTGCGCACCATCCCTTGTGTCGTGGTTGCGCCGGCGTCATGATAAATCTTTTCTTCCACCACGGTGCCATCCACGTCGTCCGCGCCAAAGCGCAGTGAGATTTGCGCGATCTTGGGCGAGAGCATCTGCCAGTAAGCCTTGATGTGGGGAAAGTTATCCAGCACCAGCCGACCAACGGCGATTTGCTTGATATCGAGCATACCCGTGGTCACAAACAGATGCTGCAAGGGCGTATTCGCCGGGTGAAACGCCAATGGAATAAAAGTCTGGAATCCGTGGGTTTCGTCCTGAAGCGTACGCAGGCGGACCAGATGGTCGGCACGGTCTTCCTCATTTTCGATGTGGCCGTACAGCATGGTCGCATTCGATTTCAGGCCGATTCGGTGCGCGGTGCGCGCGGTATCAAGCCATTGATCGCCGTCGATTTTGTGGTCGCAGATCACGCGACGGACACGCTCGTTGAAGATCTCCGCGCCGCCGCCCGGCAGTGAATCCAAGCCGGCGTTCTTGAGCTGACGCAGCGTTTCTTCAATCGAAAGCTTGGCGCGCTTGGCCAGGAAAGCGATCTCCACCATGGTGAGCGCCTTGAGATGGACCTGCGGGAATCGGGCCTTCAAACCGGAAATCAGGTCCAGGTAATACTGAAATGGCAGGTCGGGATGCAGCCCACCAACGATGTGAAATTCCGTAATGGCCTCGCTGTAACCGGAGGCCGCAGTTTCAAATGCCTCGTCCAGCGCCATGGTGTAAGCGCCGGGCGCGTCCTTTTTACGGCCAAAGGCACACAGACGGCAGGCAGCCACGCAGACATTGGTTGGATTGATGTGGCGATTGACGTTGAAATACGCCACATTCCCATGCATGCGCTCGCGCACATGGTTGGCGAGCCAGCCGACTGCCAGAATGTCTGCTGAGCGATAGAGCGTGGCCGCGTCATCAAAGGTCAGGCGTTCGCGAGCGAAGACCTTGGCGGCAATAGGCTCAAGACGAGCATCGTCGGTCTGAAACATGTGCCGCAGTCTGGGAACGCTGGTGGCCATACCTAAAGAATAATACAAAACGCCTTCAACTTGCTCTTCAGAAGACCGCAAAGCGTCGGGACAATCAGAGGCTTCGCCACTAACAATCATGTACGAATCGAGCGGCGTGGTCGCGGCTGCATGTTGGAATTAACCATTCTTTCCCTGGATTCGAGCCTGTGGAAAACCGCCGTTTGGGGATACGGACAAATGTCAAACCATATATCCGGATACAGGAAATTGTATTTATACAAGAGTAACTCCCCTTGGACGAATGCGCCTTTTGCGCCTAACAAATATTCGCTACATAGAAGTTAGAGGACAGGATTTTACAAGGAATAAGCCATTTTCAACATTCTGTTCATATTATCTTTATTTTCTGTTATCAGCTTCTCTTTTTTAATGTCTTAGGAAACACTTAATAGGGCAGCGGACGAACCGATTTGCCTCCCGTGTCTTTGGTTATTGTCTTGCTGATTTGTAAAGCAAAGCAAGAAGTTCAATCACTCTGAAAGAAGCAAATCTGAAAGTGCAAGGTACGCAATGGAAAGTACCAACAACCCCCAATTTTCAGGAGAGACAGAAAATGAGCCGCCAAAGATGGTTATTTATCGCAGTCATAGGCTGTTTAGTACTGCTTAGCAGTAGCAGCCTCTTCGGTCAGGTAACCGCAAATTCCAGCCTGCAAGGCACGGTCGTGGACAAGTCGCAGGCCGTCATTGGCAAGACAGCCGAGGTTACACTCACCAATAAAGAGACGGGCGCCACCCGTACCACCAAAACCGACGACTCGGGCACATATCGGTTTGACGGATTATCTGCGGGAACCTACTCGATCAAAGTAAGCGCCCCAGGGTTCTCCCTCGCAGAAGCCAAGAATCTGGAAATTCTGATCGGCAGAACGGCAACCCAGAATTTTACGCTTTTACCTGGAGCAGTGACGGAAACAGTGGAAGTAACCGCCACAGCCCCGCTAGTGGACCAGACCAAGACTGACGTCAGCACCAACATCACGCCAGAGCAGATCACTGATTTGCCCCTGATCGGCCGCGATATCGCCGACCTGGCGTATCTGGCGCCCGGAGTGAAAGCTGCGGACTCTTATGATCCCACGAAAAGCCGTTACTCTATTTTGTCAGTGAACGGCGAAGGCGGCCGTAACGTAAACGTGACCGTGAATGGCGTCGACAATAAAGACAACACCGTGGGTGGGCCAGTGATGCAGCTTCCCGCCGAAGCCGTGCAGGAATTTCAAGTTTCCACGCAACGTTTCTCGGCGGTGAATGGCCGCTCCGCTGGCGCAGCCATCAACGTGATCACCAAGTCGGGTACAAACAACTTTCATGGTTCGGCATTCGGCTTTTTCCGCGATCAGGCGCTCAACGCAGACCAAAAGCTGGCAAATGGGGATGGCACCACTTCCAGCTCCAATCCGCCGTATTCACGCCAGTGGTTTGGCGGCTCCATCGGCGGACCGATCAAGAAAGACAAGCTATTCGCGTTTTTTGCCATGGAACGGCAGCGCGAGCATACGTCGATCGCCGAAACGCCTTTGGCATTCTCGGAACTGTCCCTGGTAACCAATCTTGGAGCACAGCCTGCTGCAATCGTTCCCACGCCGTTCTTTGAGAACCGCATCAACGGACGCCTTGACTACACCATCAACAGCAAGAACTCCGCGTATCTATCCATTACCACACAGGCCAACAACAGCTTGAATGACCAGAGCAACGGGCTCTTTGATCTGACTGAAGGAAACTTCACAAAGAATCACCTGCAGGTCGGCAATATTACCGTGAACTCTGCAATTTCTCCCACGTTGGTCAACCAGGCAACCTTCGGGTTCCAGTATTGGAACAACCTGATTGACAGTACGGGACGTACTCCGCTGTTCACCTTCTCCAAAGGCATCCAGTTCGGAACCAACACCAACGTGCCGCAGAACTCGATTCAGCGCAAATACCAGTTCAAAGACGACATTGCCAAGAGCATTGGCAAGCACACTTTCAAGACCGGAATTGACTACATCTTTACTCCGTTCATGGGAGGTTTCTTTGAATTTAACCCCACATTGGAGCTTGATTTCAACCTATTGCCGAGCCAGATCCTGGCATTGCCGCAGGGATTCCAGACTCCTGGGTTGCTCGTTGGCGGCAACAGTTCTGGAGGTGGCATGAGCATCGCGGTAGGCGACCCCACATTCATCATCAAGGACGCGAAGCAGCTTGGTCTTTACTTTCAGGATGACTGGAAGATCAGCCAGCGCCTGAACCTGAATCTTGGTCTGCGCTATGACAGAGACTTCGACTTCATCGGCGGCTCGGATATCGCCAACAGCCGCACGTTCCAGGAACTGCAGGCCATGGCGCCGTTCAGCCCCTTGGCTGCTACTTTGACAGCTAAGAAAGCCAACGACTACAGCAAGGGCTTCAGCCCGCGCATTGGTTTGGCTTATGACTTGACGGGACACGGAAATCATCTTGTCCGCGCTGGCTTCGGCATGTATTACGACAACACCTTCCAGAACATCCCGTTGTTCATGGAGCAGCAGGCTAACCAGACCATCTTCCAGACTGCCTTCGCGCTCAGCAGCGGCAGCGATATCGTACCTGGCACGGGTATCTCGCTGGCCAACTGGCATTTGGGAGATCAGTTCCCCGTAATTCCGCCACCCTCTCATGATCTGGCTGCCGGCACCTCGATCGGCCGCCTCATGGATCCGAACTATCGCACTCCAGTGACTGAAGAATTCAACGGCGGCTACACGTGGGCGATCAACAACAAGTCTGTTTTCGAAGCCGAGTACGTTCATGTGCTCAGCCTGCACGAAAACAAGACAATCAATCTTGATCCTAACATTCCAGTTACTCCCAACAACATCACCACTGTATCGAGAACCGGCACACCCGGCGGGTTCTTCCGCCCGTTGGATGCCGCTTTCAATGCGGCTGGTGTACCGCTCCTGGGCAGCGTTCGTGATGAAACCTCTGGTGGTCGTTCGCGCTATGACGGCATGAACCTTAGCTTCCGCCAGCGCAGCTTCCACCGCGTGGATCTCACTTTGAATTACACATTGGCGCGCGCTGTCGGCTATAACGAAGATGGCGGCTCATTCCGTTATTACCCGCGCGATCCACAAAATCCACTCTCCGCCAATGAATTCGGGCCGGCATTCAATGATGAGCGGCATCACGTGACACTGGCTGCGACTTCACACTTGCCTTGGGGAATGGAATTCTCTCCTATTTTGCAGGCGGGTTCTGCACGGCCTTACAACCCGATCTCGGGTAACAACATGTTGAACCTGGGGGGCGGCAGTGACGCAGGCGCTCTGATCGTGACCAACGCCAATCCCAAGGATCTGCTCTCGGCCACGAAGTTGACGCCTATCGTCGATTCTGTTTCCGGAATCCCCCGAATCGACCTTGCGGAAGCAGCGTGCTACTACTCCGGAAACTGCCACATCGCACCTTACAACTCGCTGCGTGGCAACCCATACTACGATGTGGACGCCCGAGTAGCGAAGAACATCAAGTTGGGAGAACATCGCAACCTCCAGCTTGTGTTCCAGGCATTCAACCTGTTTAACCACGCCAATTATGGAAATGATTTTGGAACCACAAACAATTCACTTTCAATCATCAAAGATCCTACGGTCCCCGTCAGCGGGCAAAGACAGATAGTAACGCCCCAGTCGACTTTTGCTAACCCGGCTGGCTTTATCAACCCCACGAGCAGCACGCTGCCGCGAGCATTCATCGGCGAGTTCGGAGCACGGTTCAGCTTCTAACAACGCAACTCAAATCAACCGCCCGGCGCTGTACGCGCCGGGCTTTTTTCTGGCGTATTTTTCCCCAAGTTACTGTGGCATTTACAATCTTCTTGACCCCAGGAGCCCTATGCCACTTTCTCTTAGCCGTCGCGCTGCACGCACCGTGCAATCCGAGATTCGCTCCATGTCGCTTGCCTGCGAAAAAGTGCAGGGTATTAACCTGGCTCAGGGCGTATGCGATACGGAGGTTCCCTTGCCAGTGCGGGAGGGCGCGAAGCAGGCCATTGACGGTGGCATGAACAGTTACACCCGCGCCGAAGGGCTGGCGCCGATCCGCCAGGCCATCGCCGAAAAGATGCAGCGCTTCAACGGCATTGGGTGCGATCCTGAAGCCGAGATCGTAGTCAATTCCGGCGCGACTGGCGCATTTTACGTCGCTTGCCTTGCGCTTTTGAATCCGGGCGACGAAGTCATTCTCTTTGAACCTTATTATGGCTACCACCTGAACACCCTTGTCGCTGCCGAGGCCGTACCGCTCTACGTAACCATGCGCGCGCCGGAATGGAAGTTCAGCCGTGAGGACCTGGAGCGTACGGTGACGCTACGCACGCGGGCAATCGTGCTCAATTCACCGGCGAATCCGTCGGGTAAGGTTTTTACCCAGGAAGAGTTGGAGTGGATTGCCGGGTTCGCCAAGCGGCACGATCTGTTCGTCTTTACCGATGAGATTTACGAATACTTCATTTATGAAGGCCAGCACATCAGCATGGCTACGCTTCCAGGAATGCGTGAGCGGACCATTACGATGTCGGGTTATTCCAAGACTTTCAGCATTACGGGCTGGCGCATCGGCTACACCGTGTGCGACCGACGCTGGGCGCAGGGCATCGCTTACTTCCACGATCTGATTTATGTCTGCGCACCAGCACCGCTGCAGATCGGCGTGGCCGAGGGGATCAAACAGCTACCGGAGAGCTTTTATCAGGAGATTGGCAAAGAGTACGTGCAAAAGCGCGATCTGCTCTGCAATACGCTGCGGGAGATTGGTTTGACGCCCTCAGTGCCGAATGGCGCATATTACGTGCTCTCTGACGCTTCTGCTTTGCCCGGCAACACCAGCCGCGAGAAGGCCCTGCACCTGCTGCGGGAGACCGGGGTGGCCTCAGTCGCGGGATCGGCTTTTTATCATGGCGCGGGTGGCGAGAATCTGATCCGCTTCTGCTTTGCCAAAACCGATGCGGAATTGGCGGAGGCTTGCCGCCGGCTGAGTATCCTCCCCGAAAAAACAAATAAGCAAGAAGCCATCTCATAAATAGTTTCTCATCAGAATGAGAATGCACGCGAGTTGGACCATGCCAAGGAAGTTGTCTTCATGGTGCTCCCAGCGGATGACCAAACGGCGGAAGTTATGCAACCAGGCAAAGAACCTCTCGATCTTCC
>JBARMK010000333.1:0-5758 GCA_049802395.1 Candidatus Angelobacter sp. | reverse complement strand
CCGGGACCTCCGCAGGAGCAATATCCACTGCGGAACCTGCCCGCTCTGCACGATCTCTACACCCAAACGACTCCCGATGAAACCAAGCTGGAGCGCTTTGGCGCAGCCCTATTCCGCAACAGCGCCGCTGCCTCCGACAAAGCTCCTTTAAGCGTGCCGGTTGGGCCAGATTACGTGCTTGGTCCCGGCGACGAACTGGTGATTGACTACTGGGGCGCCACCTCACAACACTTGCAGCGCTCGGTTGATCGTGAAGGACGCGTGTCGGTTCCTGAAGCCGGCTCGGTCGTGGTTGCCGGGCGCACCTTGGGCGAGACACAGCAGACCGTCCAGCGAATGCTGAGCGGGCAATTGCGCGGGGTCACGGTCGACGTCACCCTGGGAAAATTGCGAACGGTGCGGGCCTATGTTGTCGGCGATGTAAAGAATCCCGGCGCGTATGACATCAGTTCACTCTCCACCGCTCTGAGCGCGCTGATTGCCGCCGGCGGTCCTACCGAGACAGGTTCATATCGCACGGTAAAACATTATCGTGGCAAGGCCCTGGTGGAAGAAGTTGATCTGTACGAACTGATGCTCAAGGGGGTCAGCGCGAGCGAAGTGCACATTGAATCAGGAGACAGCATCCTGGTTCCTCCGGCAGGTGCGCAGGTAACGATTGCCGGCAAGGTGCGGCGTCCTGCGATTTACGAGTTGCGCCGCGAACAGACGCTGGATCAAGTGCTGGATTTGGCCGGCGGCGTTCCAGTCACCGGCGAGCTGAGCCGGATCAAAGTGGAGCGGGTTGAAGCCCACCAGCGCAAAGAAATGCTGAGCGTGACCGTGGGACAGGGGACGGATGTGAAAGTGTCAGAAGATGCATTCACCCGCTTTCACATTCAGGATGGCGACGTGATCACGGTCGCATCGATTCTGCCTTACAGCAATCGCGCGGTCTACCTGCAGGGCCACGTCTTCCGCCCGGGTAAGTATCCATTTAAGGATGGCTTCAAGGTTACGGACCTGATTGGATCGTTTGACGATCTGCTGCCTGAGCCGGCTGACCGCGCGGAGATCGTTCGCCTGCATCCGCCCGACTTCAGCCCGACAATAATTCCATTCAGTTTGCATGAGGTGTTGTCCAAGAGCGTGGCAGCGCCGAGCCTGGAACCATTTGATACGGTGCGCGTTTTCGGACGTTACGACACGGATGCTCCTAAAGTCTCAATCTTTGGCGAAGTGCTGCGGCCGGGCGAGTATCCGCTTTCAGAAAAGATGACTGCGGCTGAACTTTTACGTATCGCCGGCGGTTTCAAACGCAGCGCGTATCGGCAAGCCGCCGATCTCACCAGCTATTCGGTGATTGACGGCGACCATGTGGATTTGGACCATCGGGAGGTCCAAATCGAGCGCGCGTTGGCAGGCGAAGCCGATACTGATGTGCTGTTGAAGCCGGGTGACGTTCTTACCATCCGCCAGATCGGCGGCTGGCCAGACATCGGCGGCGCCATCACCGTTAGCGGCGAGATAATGCATCCGGGGCGTTATGGGATTCAACGTGGCGAACACCTCAGTTCTATCCTCAGGCGCGCTGGCGGTTTCTCGTCGGAAGCGTATCCTTACGCGGCTTTGTTGGATCGGGCAGCGGTACGCCAGGCAACCGCCAAAAGCCGTGAAGAGATGGTCACCAAGATTCAGGAGCAGGGATTTAGCGGCTCCCGCACTGAAGCCCTCTCCAGCCAGCGGGAGCGCCAGCAGCTCATCAACCGTTTGCGGGAGATACAGCCGAGCGGACGCATGTTGATCCACATCACCGGGCAAATTGATAAGTGGCAGGGCACGCAGTCTGACATTGAGGTCCGCGCTGGAGATACCTTGTACATTCCTAAAAAGCCAAACTTCGTGATGGTGGCGGGACAGGTTTACAACCCAACCGCTATCACCTTCAGTCCCGGCAAGCATGCCGGTTGGTATCTGAAGCAGGCAGGAGGGCCCACCAGCCTGGCAGCCAAGAAGGACATTTTTGTTGTCCGCGCGAATGGCACCGTAGTGGGCCGTGGTTCAGGCGAATGGTGGTCCGGTAGTGTACTCGGCTCCATTTTGCAGGCAGGAGACACAGTCTTCGTTCCGGAAAAGGGTGCAGGCAGCGGCGTATTTAAGAACGTTGCCCAATCCATACAGCTGCTTTCCGGCGCTGCTGTCGCCGTAAGCGTGATAAGGACGTTCTAGATGAGGAGTGAGCTAATCCGAATGGGACATCGCACGCTTGCTTACATCTTATTGCTTTTTGTGACTGGCTCCGTCGCCTGGGGGCAGTATGTCGACGGCGGGACTGGGGATGCCGGGCCTGCTCCTTCACCAACGCCCGTTGCCGCCGCCAGTGATGACAGCAACCCCGCCAGCGACAATCCGGTAAAGTTCCTGCACAATCTTGCTCGCGACCAGAAAGATATCTGGACCAGTCCTTTCAAAGCCAGAATAAAAGACCTGAACTGGATTCTTCCTCTTGCCGGTCTTACAGCAGGGCTGGTCAATGCCGATGCTGAGATTTCTTCGCGTGTTTCCACCACGGGTACTCTTGGCAAGCATTCCAGCACCATTTCCAATGGGGGACTTGGCCTTGCCTTGGGCGGGAGTGGCGGCCTCTACCTGCTCGGGAAGATTCGCGGGGATGACCACCAGAAAGAAACCGGAATCCTTGCGATTGAAGCTGCCACGGATAGCCTGGCGGTCGTTTACGCTCTCAAACTAGTGACGCAAAGGGCCCGGCCATTGGATGGAAACGGCAAGGGTGAATTTTTCAACAGCACCTCGATCGCCAACGCCTCCTTTCCCTCCGCTCATGCCATGCTTACATGGTCTGCAGCCAGCGTGCTGGCGCACGAGTATCCCGGGCCGCTTACCCAGATTTTCGCTTATGGCCTGGCCACAGGCGTAAGCGTGGCTCGCGTTGAGGGAAAAGATCATTTCCCCAGCGACGTGGTGGTGGGCGCAGCCGCCGGGTGGTTGATTGGCCGCCAGGTTTATAAAGCACACCACGATCCTGAATTACCCGGAGCAGGATACGGCACGTTTTTCCACGATTCCAACCCTGAAGATCTGCCTGTATCGCGCTCATCGCCCTATGTTCCTATGGATAGCTGGGTGTATCCGGCGTTCGATCGCCTGGCTGCTCTCGGGCTTGAGAACAGCGCCATCGTCGGCCTCCGCCCCTGGACGCGCAAAGAATGTTCCCGGATTCTGGAGGAGATTTCCGGCGAGGTGGATGAATCCAACCCGGATGAGGCGTGGCGGCTCTATTCCGCTCTGGCGCGGGAGTTCGCCACTGAATTGAATGGCGAAGAGCGTGACTACCTGGGGCTCGATTCAGTCTATGCGCGCTTGACCGCCATCTCCGGCCCGCCGCTGACAGATGGCTATCATTTTGGACAGACCATTGTGAATGATTTTGGCCGGCCCTATGAGCGCGGAACCAACGGCCTTGCCGGCTTCTCCAGCAGTGGATCGGCTGGAGCCCTTGGTTTTTACGTGCGGGGTGAGTATGAGCATGCGCCTTCAGCACCTGGCTTTACGCAAGCCCAGCAGGACGTAATTCAAAGCGCCGACTTCAAGCTCTTTCAGCCTGCTGCCTCTATTCCTTCGTTCAACCAGTTTCGCCTATTGGATAGCTACATATCTTTGAACATCAAGGGATGGCAAACTTCCTTCGGCAAACAGACGCTCTGGACTGGGCCTACGCAGGACCCATTTCTCTGGAGCGACAATGCTGAGCCAATTTACATGCTTCGCGTCGACCAGACGCACCCGATAAAATTGCCGAGCTTTCTCGGCCTGCTGGGACCACTGCGCTCAGAGTGGTGGGTGGGTAAGTTGACCGGCCAGCATTGGGTCCAGACTCAGGATGTAGCCTTCAATACCGTTTTTTCCATCGGACGGACTCTGAGCAAGCAGCCGATGGTAAATGGCGTGAAGTTCAACTTTAAACCTACACCTAATTTTGAATTCGGCGTGGGGCGGACCGGTCTTTTCGGTGGGCCGGATTTCCCGATTACTCTGGGTACCATCAAACGCTCCTTATTTTCCACCGGCAATTCGCAGGGCCGGGGGCTTGATCCAGGTGACCGGCGCTCTACGGTTGATTTCAGCTACCGCCTTCCCGGCTTCAGAAGCTGGCTTACGCTCTACGATGATTCTTTCGTGGAGGACGAAATCTCACCCATCGGGTATCCGCGGAGGGCCGCGCACAACCCAGGCATTTATCTGTCACATTTCCCCGGCGTGACGCACCTGGACTTCCGTCTGGAAGCGGCATTCACCAATCTTCCCAACCTGATTCAAACGTCCCAGGGAGGATTCTTTTACTGGAATGTACGCTACCTTGATGGCTATACCAATAAAGGGAACATTATCGGCAATGCCACGGTGGGCCGGCAGGGAATCGCTCTCCGGGCCAGTAGCACCTATTGGGTTGCGTCTGACAAGACGTTGCAGTTTGGTTATCGCAGTGAAATCGCCGACAATGAATTTGTTCAGGGTGGAAACCTCAGAGATATTTATTTCAAGTCGGAGTGGAGCTTGACCCCGCGGCTTTCGCTTTCCAGCTTCCTGCAATATGAATGGTGGAATTTTCCGCTGTTGAGCGCGGGGAAGAAGCAGAATGATTTCACTGCATCCTTTCAGTTCACCTATTGGCCGCACTGGAAGCTGAAACGTGGAGAGTAGTCAAGGTATAGGCAGGCTGTTGAAACTCATCAGAAACTTCCGTGCGTAAAAGCTGCTTCAATTCACAGGAGAGGTGCGCCGAGGAATGCGAGCGTTAATCACTGGAGTGACCGGGCAGGACGGTTCATACCTGGCTGAGTTGCTGCTGGAAAAAGGCTACGAAGTCTATGGAATGGTGCGCAATCTCCGGCGTGAATCCCATCAGCGCCTGGCCGGCGTGGCTCCGCGGATTAGCTTTGTAGAAAGCGATCTGACGGACCAGAGTTCACTGGATCGCATGATCCAGCAGGTTCGTCCCGATGAGGTGTACAACCTGGCCGGACAGACGTTCATTCCCGTTTCCTGGAGCCAGCCATTGCTGACAATGGAAATCACCGGCATGGGCGCGCTACATATTCTGGAGTCCCTGCGCAGGCATTCGCCGAAAACGAAATTTCTTCAGGCTTCGAGCTCGGAAATTTTTGGCCGCGCTGAAGGCACACTGCAGAATGAAGATAGCCGCTTGCAGCCTGGCAATCCTTATGCCGCTGCCAAGTTGTTTGCTCATCACATGACCATCCACTATCGCGAGAGTTATGGCATGTACGCCTGTTCCTGCATCAGCTTCAATCATGAGTCGCCACGACGGGGCGTTGAGTTTGTTACCCGCAAAGTGTCGCAGCAGGTCGCGCGGATCAAGCTGGGTCTGGCCGGCAAGCTGAAGATGGGAAACCTGGAAGGGCGCCGCGATTGGGGCTTTGCCGGCGACTACGTCCGCGCCATGTGGACGATGTTGCAGCAGCGTCAGGCTGATGACTTCGTCATCGCTACCGGCGTTACCCACAGCGTGAAAGAGCTGCTGGAGATTGCGTTTTCCCACGTGGGTCTGGATTGGACAAGTCACGTTGAAATCGATCCGGCGCTGGTTCGTCCCGCGGAGCCAGATCCATTGTGCGGTGACGCCAGCAAGGCACGTCGCGTCCTCGGCTGGAGCCCGGAAGTAACTTTCCGTCAGCTAGTGGAGATGATGGTGGAAGCTGATCTAGCAGCTCTCGCTAGTTCGACCACTGATTATTCT